>JAFYJH010000019.1 GCA_017538195.1 Prevotella sp. | reverse complement strand
TTTTTATGATTTTCCCTTCAATTTCATTGATTTTTCTGCAAATTTACGCGAAACCTACGCCAAATCGTGGCAGAGGCTTTGGGTTTTAAAGATATTTAACAAAGCAAGAAAAATAATTCGACTTTTATCACGGTGATTCAGAAAAAAGTTGTACCTTTGCAGCCGCTAATCGGAAAATCCGGTGCATTTTGTCGATGTGGTGCGCTAAGTTGATGAAGGCGGCTCGCGTTGACAGGATGGTAAGGCAACTACATTCATCAAACAAAAAACTATGTATTTAGACAAAGAGAAGAAGGCCGAAATCTTCGAGAAATTCGGCAAAAATCCGCAGGACACGGGTTCTGTGGAAAGTCAGGTGGCACTGTTCACCTATCGCATTGCTCACCTCACTGAGCACCTGAAAAAGAACCACAAAGACCACGCTACGGCTCGCTCGCTGACGATGCTCGTCGGTAAGCGTCGCAAGTTGCTCCGCTATGTGAAGGAGCGCGACATTGAGCGTTATCGTGCTTTGATCAAGGCTCTTGGCCTGCGTCGGTAATTTGGAATCGGAAACAAGGGAAACTCGTTGCTTCGGCAGCGAGTTTTTTTTGTTTTTCAGATGATTTTTCGGGTCGTTTCTGACGATTTTAGGGAAAATCACGAGAGGAGTCTTTCGAGTGCTGGAATTTCGATTTTTTCGCGTCCGAGTGTGAGCAGACCGGCTTTTTGCAGGCGATTGAGCGCACGGGAGACGTTCAGGCGGCTCTCGTTGAGTTCGTCGGCGAGGCGCGTCATTTTGATGTGGAGCAGTTTCGGTCCGGCGGGTCGCAGGCTGCGCTCGGCAATGAAGCGGACGATTCGTTGGTCGAGATTTTGGGGCTGCGGATGCCACAGATGGCGTTGCAGGCGATGGCTCTGCGCGGAAACGATGTTCAGCAGGTTGATGCGGAAAACGGCGTATTCCTCGGTGAGCCGCGTCACTTCCGACTTCTCAAGCGTCATGCAGTTGCAGTCGGTTTGTGCCGTGAACGTGCGCGTGAAGCGTTGGGTGAGGCCGAAAATTCGCTCAGGTTGGAGAATGTCGGTCGCGGTCATCGTTTCGGTGAGCGAATAGCTGTGGTCGTCGGACTCGGCGGTGACGCTAATCTCGCCACTCATCAGGAAACAAAGTCGGTCGCAGATTTCGCCCTCGCTGACGATGGTTTTGCCTGCCTCAAACCGCTGAAAACCGAACTTCGTCTGTCCGGCCAGATTGCTCCAATCGGCGTTGTTCATTCCCTGAAACAAAGGGAGTTGGAGCAGGCGGTCGTAGATGTTGAGCGCGTTGTTCATTGGGAGTTCAGGAGTTTAGGAGTTACAGGAGTTCAGACGATAGTTTTTGTTGAATTTTAATTTTTCACTCTTCACTTTTCACTTGGAGCAAGCCATCATAGACCGCGTAATTGCCGAGGGAATCCGTATAAATCAAGTACGCGAGTAGGTCGGGATGGCGGTCGAGGATGCGCTTGGCTTCGTCGAGTCCGACCACCATAAAGGCTGTGGCGTAGGCATCGGCTGTGGCGCAGTTGTCGGCGATGACGGTGGCCGAAAGGATGCTGTGCTGAACGGGTCGGCCCGTGCGCGGATCAATCGTGTGGGCGTAGCGTTTGCCGTCTTTCACGTAGAAATTGCGGTAGTTGCCGCTTGTGGCGAGGGCAGCGAAAGCCCCCTCCCGACCTCCCCCCACTGGGGGAGGAGTTAATTT
>JAFYJH010000146.1 GCA_017538195.1 Prevotella sp. | reverse complement strand
GGCGTTTCTTCGCCGAGAAATTCGAGGATGTGGCCTATTTCGAGCCTTTCTATCTGAAGGATTTTGTGGCGAAAATGAAGCCTCACCCCCTAACCCCCTCTCCAAAGGGCGAGGGGGAATAAAATTCGCGAGATTGAAAATTGAACGAAGATTGAACATTGAAATATTGAAGATTTGAAAAAAATGAAAAATAAATTGTCAAATAGAAGTTCCTTGAGAGCTTCGCTCGAAAAAATTATCAAATAGTAAATTGTCAAATAGTAAATTTTAATTATGAACATCGAAGGATTAGACTACAACACCCAACGCGAGAAACTGATTCTGCCCGAATACGGACGCGAAATCCAGTGTATGGTCGATTATGCGGTCGGCCTGCCCGAAAAAGCCGAGCGCCAGCGTTGCGCCAAGGCCATCATCGACATTATGAAGCGAATGGTGCCGCGCGACCGAGGCAATGCCGACTACGAACAGAAACTTTGGGACCACCTCGCGCTGATGAGCGACTTCAAACTCGACATCGACTGGCCGTTTGACATCAGCGACGCCCGTCGGATGAAGACGAAGCCCGAACCGATGCCCTATCCGATGAAGGACATCCCCGTCAGGCACTACGGAAGTATGATTTTCGACATTTTCGAAAAATTGAAAACGATGGAACCCGGCCCGGAACGCGACGAAATCGTGCGCCGCACGGCCAACCAGATGAAGCGCAACCTCGCGCAGTGGAGCCACGGGTCGATCGACAACGAAAAAGTGGCAAACGACATCGCCCACTTCACCGACGGCAAGGTGGAACTGCCTGCCGACTACCTCAAAAACGAGCGAAGCGTTGCCAAAACCTTCGAACCCCGCCCGTTCAAGCGGAAAAAACGGATGTAAATCGTCAAATCGTAAAATAGTAAAATCGTCAAATAGTAAATGGAATCTTTTGTCATCGAAGGCGGTCGCCTGTTGAAAGGCATCATCACGCCGCAGGGAGCCAAGAACGAAGCCCTGCAAGTCATCTGTGCCACGCTGCTGACCGGCGACGAGGTGCGCATCAAGAACGTTCCCGAAATCCTCGACGTTCACAACCTCATCCAACTGCTGAAAGACATCGGTGTGAGCGTCGTCAGAAACGCCCCAAACGACTATACTTTCAAGGCCGACAAGGTGAATCTCGACTATCTGCAAGACAGCGAATTTGTGCGTAAAAGCGCGGCACTGCGCGGCTCGGTGCTGCTCATCGGTCCGCTGCTTGCACGCTTCGGAAAAGCCGTCATTGCCGAGCCCGGAGGCGACAAAATCGGTCGTCGTCGCTTGGACACGCACTTCCTCGGCTTCGAAAAACTCGGTGCAAAATTCATCCGCGACGAAGAGCGTAATGTCTTTGAAATCAAGGCTCAACACCCATCATCCAACACCCAACATTCATCACCCAACACCCTTCAAGGCACCCGAATGCTGCTCGACGAAGCATCGGTCACGGGCACGGCCAACATCATTATGGCTGCGGTGTTGGCGGAAGGCACGACAACCATCTACAACGCCGCCTGCGAGCCGTATATCCAGCAACTTTGCAAGATGCTCAACGCGATGGGCGCACGAATCAGCGGCATCGCCTCGAACCTGCTGACGATTGAGGGCGTGGAGTCGCTCGGTGGCACGATTCACACGATTCTGCCCGATATGATTGAAGTCGGCTCGTTCATCGGTATGGCGGCGATGGTCGGCGACGGCATCACCATCAAAAACGTGTCGTTGGAAAACCTCGGCATCATCCCCGACGCCTTCCGACGCCTCGGCATCGAAATCGAGGTGACGGGCGACGATCTTTTCATTCCGCGACAGGAGAGCTACGCCGTGGAATCGTTCATCGACGGCACCATTATGACGCTTTCCGACGCGCCCTGGCCCGGCCTCACGCCCGATTTGCTCTCCGTTCTGCTCGTCGTGGCGACGCAGGCTCGCGGTTCGGTGCTCATCCACCAGAAAATGTTTGAAAGTCGCCTGTTTTTCGTCGATAAACTCATCGATATGGGCGCACAAATCATCCTTTGCGACCCGCATCGCGCCGTCATCGTCGGCCACGACCGAAAAATCCAACTTCGCGGTCGCCGAATGACAAGTCCCGACATCCGCGCCGGAATCGCCTTGCTCATCGCCGCAATGTCAGCCAACGGAACGAGCCGCATCGCCAACATCGCGCAAATCGACCGCGGCTACGAGAACATCGAAGCCCGACTCAATGCGCTCGGCGCAAAAATCACGCGAGTCAATGATTGAACACTTAACACTCCACACTCCACGATGAAAGACGTTTATAGAATTGGTCGCATCGGCAAGCCACACGGCGTGAAGGGCGAGATGAACTTTATGTTCACCGACGACGTGTTCGACCGCACCGACAGCGACTATCTGATCATCGAGGTCGAGGGGCTTCTCGTGCCCTTTTTCATCGAGGAATATCGCTTCCGTAGCGACGAAACGACCCTGCTCAAACTCTGCGACATCGACACGCAGGAACAGGCCCGCCAGTTCACCAACTGCGAGGTGTTTTTCGAGCGCAGCAAGGCCGACACGCCCGACGACGAACTCACTTGGGCGCAAATCGTCGGCTTCCGAATCGTGGACGAAAACAACGGAAAAATCGTCGGAGAAATCGTCGCCGTCGATGATTCCACTGAAAACACGCTGTTTGAAGTTCAAATCGAAAATGCACCGCCGGGAACAACTTCATTTGGAACAAAAACTGCCCAACGGCAAGTCCTCATTCCTGCTTCCGACAACCTCATCCGCAGCATCGACACCCAGTCACAAACCATCACAATGACAATTCCCGACGGCCTGCTCGCGCTGTAAAATTTTAATTTTTACAAATAACATATTGTTAAAATATGTTTATTTTTATTTTTTTAATAACATTATATTTTGCCGACAATAACACTTTTACTACCTTTGCGGCAGAATAGTTACCCGGGTAAATTACTTTGGGTAACTTTTCGTATGACGATTCCGAGGAAATTGTTAAAAAATATTTATTCCGATTTTTTCTTACACTTTTGTTTTTTATTTCAGAAATTTTTCTTAATTTTGCAGACGACTCTTGAAGTCTTGCGCTTTCGTGACACCGACAGACGAGTTCTGCCACAGCACAAAGGCAAAAGACAGCCCACGCCGAGCCGAGTGAGGCGAAACCAGAAATGGAACAGCCAAACGGAGGGCAAAGGGTGGGAAATGAGGGTCACGACATATTAAAAAGGCGTCTTCAAGCGTCTTGTCTTCGACGTATAGGAATCTCGCAAAAATTCTGATTTAGTCGGGACGAGGCAACAGTTGATGTCCTCGGGATACGTTTATAGGGTTTCTTTTATGAAATCTCTATATGGCGTATCGGCGTGGGCTTTGGCGTTGCTCGTTCAACTAAATCGGGCAATGCGAGAGCCTCTATACGTGGGACGGGCGACAGAGCAATTCCCACGTCTTCTTTTTATGCCGTAGCTGAAAACCAATCAACTTAACAGCCTACTCAGGGGATAGTAGTAGGCAATGAACTTAAACTTAACGAATTATGAAAAAAGTTAAATTTTTATTTGTGATGACGGCTTTAGCCGTTAGTATGAATGTGGCAGCCCAGCAGGGAAAACGCCAAGTAATCAAAACCACCACGCAACCGAAGCAGCGCACGACGCAAACCGTGACGCGCTCGGAGCCGCAGACCATCGTTACCTATAAGACGATGCCGGCAGGATGGAGTTCCCTCTACTTGCAGTGGAATCCATCGACATTCGTACCCAAGAAGGGCGACGACTTGTCATTTACGGGTCTGACAGTCGGTTACAGTAAGGCAGTCGGCATTTCGGAAACCACACCGCTATTTATCGAGTTCGGTGCTGCCTTGCAGTATTCGTTCAAGTCGGAAAGCGGAAGAGATTGGGAGGAGAAATTCAGAATGTTCTCTGTGAAAGTGCCTGTCAATTTGGTCTATGACTGGCAACTGCCCAACAGCAGCGTTTCCATCCGACCTTTCGCCGGTCTGACACTTCGGGGTAACATCTCGGGAAAGGAAATAGAGGAAGACGATGAGTACAAGAGTGAATATGATCTTTTCGACAAAAAAGATATGGACGGGGAACCTTTCAAACGCCTGCAAATCGGCTGGCAAATCGGTGCAAACGTAGCTTTCAACAACAAGTTCTATCTTGGCCTGTCCTACGGCAGCGACTTCTCGGAGATTTGTAAAAACGTGAAAATCAGCACGACTTCCATCACCGTAGGTATGTATATCGACTAAACAATGTATCACCAAAACACTAAAAACGATATGAACAAAATTGCAAAAACATTTCTATTGGCTGTGGGCATGATGCTTTCCATGACGGCCAACGCACAAGACAACAGTTCCCTCGACCGCATCCACATCGGTGTAATCGGCGGTCTGCACAGCACATCGGCGAAGTTCTCCGATTTGAACGAGCGTATTTTCGACAGCCCAAAGAGCGTCAGCGGTGCTGTTTTCGGCGCATTTGCCGAGTTTGAATTTGGACAAAGCCGTATGTTCAGCATCCGTCCGCAGGTGTCGTTTCTCTCTCGTGGCACGAAACTTGAGGACATTCAGTATCAATCGGGCACGGGC
>JAFYJH010000145.1 GCA_017538195.1 Prevotella sp. | reverse complement strand
GTGGATTGTCTGCAATTCGAGTTCGGCATCCTTCTCGTTGTCCTCGCTCAAACCTTCCTTGATGGCCTTCTTGAGCTTGTCCTTGACCTCGCCGCGCACGTTGCGCACTTCCACCTTCGCCTTCTCGCCGATTTTGTTGCACTGCTTCACGAGTTCCTTGCGGCGTTCCTCGGTCGGCTGCGGAATCGCCAGACGAATCACTTCGCCGTTGTTCTCGGGCGTGATGCCCACGTCGGAGTCCATAATCGCCTTCTCGATGTCGCGAATCGTCTTCTTGTCCCACGGGCTGACGGCAATCGTCCTCGCGTCGGGACACGACACGTTGGCCACCTGATTCAGCGGCACCATCGACCCATAACTATTCACTCGCACGCCATCCAAAATGGCTACGTTTGCACGGCCTGCGCGGATTCTGTTCAGTGATTCGTCCAAGAACATCGCGGCCATCTCCATACGCTCTTCTGCGCTTGCCAGAGTTGCTTTTACGTCAATCATATTTTCTTTGTTTTTAGGTTTCTTTTTTCAGTTTGCTCGTGCAAAGATAATGTTTGTTGGGGAAAATTCAAAATAATTTCCCATTTTTTTTATGAAATGACACGCTTCTTGACCGACCAGACGGTCATCATCGGGATGCGCCACAGCATTTCCTTTGGTGCCAACGGCAGGAATCGCAGCGTTTGTTTGGCGACAATCATCGCCGTGCCAAGACTATGCAGGAAACTCACTCGGTGGCCGACTTTTTCGTCTAAATCAATGCCTTCACCTCGCATTTTTTCAAGATTCGAGTGCAATGTCTTGACCCACGACTTGTGTTTCGCGGTCAATGGAAAAGGAAAATCTTTTTCTGGGAAACCGAGTTTTTCGACCAACCACGCGCCCACGCACAGATAAGCCTTCTTGAGTCCGACACCAGTCAGACATTCGTCCAAGCGTTTTCTGTCGATTGCGTCGCGATGGCGATGGAGGACCATCGCCCAGTCGCAGAGTTGCTTCATTCCGAGGCCAGTTTCCATAAAGTGCCCCATCAAATGGGCGAAGATAAACACGGCATCGACCGTCGGCGACAGAATCGGGACTGGCTCGCCGCCAATCGGTATTCGATGAGGTTCAGCTTTGATGGCATCATCAATGAAACTTTCCCAGTATTTTTGATGGCTCGGAGCATTGAAAATCGTCAAATCGGAGTGCATTTCAAACGAATAGCCGTTGATTCGGAACGTGTCGTGACGCTCGCTGCCATTGTGCTTCATCACAATGCCCAACCGCTCTTCAATCGCCTTTTGCACGGCCTCGAAAGAGGTCTTCGGACAGTAGAAATCGATGTCGCCGCTGCTGCGCATCAGCGGATTCGGATAGAGAGCCGCCATCGTCTGGCCTTTCATAATGACATAGCCGAGATTCCGACGGTTCAGAAAACCTGCAAACTGCGCGATTTCGGCGTTCATCTCGCGGTTTTTCTTCTCGTGCAACCGCTGAACGGCGCAAACTTCGAGCGTCAAATCTTCGCCAATCGGCAACTGATTCTTGACGATGGCATTCGCCACCAATCCGCTCACGCTCTGCTCTCTTGCGACTTTCAGAATTTCTTCGACTTCCTCGGCAGAAATCGCGCAAGTCAGCGGTTTTTGCCACAATTCGCTTCGAACGAGCGCAAGGACTTTCTCAAAACTCTCTTTTCGATTCAATTTTTCCGATTCTGAGATTCTGTTTTCTGATTTCGAGGTTCAATTTTTCCGATTCTGAATCAGAAAAGCTTAATCCAACTCCGAATAAACAGAGTTGTTGCTGACGAACTCAGGCACCATTTCCTTCATTTTCCTCACCGTCGCCATATCGTCATACACCATGCTCACGGAAATCAGTTCGTCGATGTCTTTGCAGACCTTTTCGTAGTCGTATTCGCGCACGTTGGCGATGCGGATTTTCTCGTGGAACGACGGCTTTGTGTTTTCCTCGGTCGAGAGTAGTTCCTCGTAGAGTTTTTCGCCCGGACGCAAGCCCGAATAGACGATTTCGACGTTCTGCGCACCGCTCAGCAGGATCATTCGCTTGGCCAAATCGGCGATTCTGACAGGTTTGCCCATGTCGAACACGAAGATTTCGCCGCCGTTGCCCATCGTACCGGCCTCCAAAACGAGTTTGCAGGCCTCGGGAATCAGCATGAAGTAGCGGATGATGTTCGGGTCGGTCACCGTCACCGGACCGCCAGCCTTGATTTGCTTTTCAAACAAGGGAATCACCGAACCGTTTGAGCCAAGAACGTTGCCGAAGCGCGTCGTGACGAATTGGGTTGTCGTTTCACTTGTTGGGGAAATCTTCAGTTTCCGATCCAACGACTGCACGTAAATCTCGCAGATGCGTTTCGAACAGCCCATTACATTCGTCGGATTCACAGCCTTGTCCGTCGAAATCATCACGAATTTTTTCACGCCGTATTTCACGCTGAGGTCGGCGAGGATTTTCGTGCCCTGCACGTTGTTTTGGATGCTTTCGCTCGGGTTGTCCTCCATCATTGGAACGTGCTTGTAGGCTGCGGCATGGAAAACGTAGTCGGGACGGAAGGTCTTGAAAATATCTTCCATGCGCTGTTCCTTGCAAATACTCGTTACAATCGTGTGAGCCTTGATGTCGGGCCAGTTTTTCTGCATCATCAGGCGGATGTCGTGCTGCGGCGTTTCGGCTTGGTCGATGAGCATCATTTCCGACGGCTTGAACGATGCAATCTGACGCACCATTTCGCTGCCGATGCTGCCTGCCGAGCCTGTAATCAGAATGCGCTGACCCGTCAGCATTTCGGCGACTTTCTGCATATCGATGTGGATTTCGTCGCGTGGCAACAGATCGTCGATGCTCACCTCTTTCAGTTGTGCGCTCGCCGCCGTCTGACCGTTCCATTCCGTCGTTTTCGGCATCATGTAAATTCTGATGCCCAACTCCGTCAGCAGACCCTGCAATTCTTGGTCGTTGCGGAATTGCTCTGTCCGTTGCGGTGAAACGAGAACGGCTTGGATACGCTTCTCCGTGAGTGCTTCACGCAATTTTTCATTCACGTCATACACCCTCACGCCCATCAACAGATGTGACTGAAAATCAGGAAGATGCGAGATAAAACCACGCAAAACGAATCTGCCCGATTCGTCGCTTCGGATGCTTTTCGCCAGTCCGATGCCGCCCTCTTTCACACCATAGATGAACACCGACATCAAATTTCTGTCCCTGAATGAATAATCATACAAATATTTCACTCCCACGCGCAACAACCACATCAGCATCGTCGCAACGGCATAGGTTCCGAGGATGTCGATGGTGCGCAGGTGGACATATCGGTTCTCTGGAAGGTAGTTAATCATGTAGTGCAATACCACCATAACACCGCACGCCAACGCATTCGCGTATGCCACGCGCATCAAATCGACAAACGACGTATAGCGGATAATTCCCGAATACGTGTGAAAAATCCTGAACGTGACGGCACTAACGAGCAGATAAATCAGCAAGACTCGCGACAGTGCGTATGAATTCAAAAGCGTTTGCATACCGCGATGCACCGACCAATAAACGATGAATGCCGACACAAAAATGATGGCAAGATCAATCAAGAATATCCCCCAATACGGCAGTGCCCGCTTGGAGAAATACCAACTTCTGAGTTTTTGCAGTATATTCATAGCCATTCAGTTGTTAAAATGCTATTATCAAACTATCGCTTCTTTGATGCTTTCGACAACGTATCTTACATCCTCGTCCGAGACACACGGACCGCTCGGCAGACACATTCCTACTTTGAAAAGATGTTCGCTGACACCGTTCACATAGGCGGGAGCGTTTTTATAAACCGGCTGCTTGTGCATCGGTTTCCAAAGCGGACGCGCCTCAATGCCCTTTTCGTCGAGATAGACGCGCATGGCCTCCACGTTGTCGTTGGGTTGGCAATCCGTCGTGGCGGAATCTGCCACATGAATCACGCCTGCAGCACCGCCAACTGCACCTTGAACGACGGTCTTATAGGCGTTTTCTTGGCCTTTGACCTTCAATTCGGGATCAATCGTAATCGTGTTCAGCCAGAAATTGCTGTCGTAACGCTCATCGGGATTGCCGTGAACCTCAATGCCTTTGACATCCTTCAAAAGTTCCTTGTAAAGTTCAAAAACGTGCTTGTGATGGCCGATATGGGCGTTGGCCACCGTCATCTGACCACGCCCGATGCCTGCGCAGATGTTCGACATACGATAGTTGTAGCCGATTTTCTCGTGTTGGTAGTAAGGATAACTTTCGCGGTATTGCGTGGCATACATCATAATCTCGCGCCAAGAATCCTCGTCGGGCGTAATCAACGCTCCGCCGCCAGAGGTGGTTATCATCTTGTTACCATTGAACGACAACACGCCGTATTTTCCGAAAGTGCCCAAAACCTGCCCTTTCCAACGGCTTCCAAAGCCTTCTGCGGCATCCTCGATGACGGGAATGTCGTAGCGGTTAGCGATTTCCATGATTTGGTCGGCGTCGTAAGGCATACCGTACAAGGCAACGGGCACGATGGCCTTCGGCTTCTTGCCCGTCTTTTCAATCCTGTCCTTGATGGCTTTTTCCAACAAATCGGGATCGATGTTCCAAGAATCTTTTTCGGAATCGACGAAAATAGGTGTCGCGCCCAAATACGTTATCGGATGCGACGACGCGCAGAAAGTAAAACTCTGCACCAAAACCTCGTCGCCGGGCTTCACGCCGCAGGCAATCAAAGACAGATGCACAGCCGCCGTACCAGCCGACAAGGCGACAACTCGTTTGTTCTGGCCTACAAATTCTTCGAGGTCCTTCTCAAACCCATTTACATTCGGCCCGAGTGGCACCACCCAATTGGTGTCGAAAGCCTCTTGGATATACTTCTGTTCAATTCCTGCTTCGCTCATATGGGCGAGGCAGAGGTAGATTCGTTTATTTGCCATTTCTTATTTTTTTCGTGAATTATATTGTTCAAGGGCCTTTTCCAACAGGAACAAAGACCTGTGAATATCGTCTTTGTTCAACACGTATGCCAAGCGCACCTGATCTTTTCCCAATCCATGCGTGGAGTAAAAACCTGCCGCCGGTGCCATCATAATGGTTTCGCCGACTTTGTCGGAGGGCGTTTTTTCGTCTTTCCAACAGAAATCGGTCAGGCACCACGAACAAAACGCCTCGGCATCCTCGACAGGGATCTGTGCCACCGTGTAGAACGCACCCATCGGAACGGGCGTATAGCATCCGTCAATCCTGTTTACACCGTCTATCAGGCACTTTCTCCGCTCCACATATTCGTCATAAACGTCGCGTGAATACTGCTCTGTGCCTTCAATCGACGCTTCCGCAATGAGTTGTCCGATCAACGGCGGCGAAAGCCTTGCCTGACAGAATTTCATCACGGTTTCCCGAATTTTCTTGTTCTTCGTAATCAATGCGCCGATTCTGATGCCACACTCGGAATAACGTTTCGACACGGAATCAATCAGTACGACATTCTCCTCGATGCCCTCCAAATGCATCGCGGAAATATAGGGCGAACCCGTGTAAATGAACTCCCGATAAACCTCGTCGGAGAACAAATACAAGTTGTATTTCTTGACCAATTCCCGAATCTGATTCATTTCTGCCTGCGTGTATAGATAGCCTGTGGGATTGTTCGGATTGCAGATGAGAATGGCCTTCGTGCGCTCGTTGATCAGTTCCTCAAACTGCTCAACTTTCGGCAGACAAAAACCCTCCTCGATGGTCGTGACAACGCTTCGGATAACCGCTCCGGCAGAAACCGCAAACGACATATAATTGGCATAGGCCGGCTCTGGCACGATGATTTCATCGCCCGGATCCAAGCAACTCATAAAGGCGAACAAAACCGCCTCACTACCGCCGCTCGTAATGATGATTTCGTCGGCATTCAGTTTAATCTGATAGCGTTCATAGTAGTTCACCAGTGCCTCGCGCAACGAGCGATTGCCCTGCGACGGACTGTATTCCAACGTGCTTCGGTCGATATGCTTCAGCACGTCAAGTGCCTTTTGGGGCGTCGGCAAATCCGGCTGTCCGATGTTCAACCTGTATATCTTCACACCCCGATCCTCCGCCGCATAAGCCAACGGTGCCAGTTTGCGAATCGGCGAGGCCGGCATTTCAATCCCTCGCTGTGAGATTTTCAGTTCTTTTTGTGGCATCATTCACTCCGATTTTATTAATCTACAAGCCATTTCTCACATATTTTCCATACTCAGCCCTTGGTACGAAATCTCGTAGCCTTGGAACTGATGCGTTGCTTGCAGAAACACTTCTGCTTTCTGTTTCAATACCCCAATGCTAATTTCGTCCTTCTGCCGCTTAATCTCAAAAAACACGGCACGATCCGAAAGTTCGTCTTCGGCAATCATATCAATCTCATTCTCTCCTTTACGATTCCACCAACGCCCTAAACGGGTAAACTCACCCGATTCTATCGCCACACTGTGAAAATAACGTTCCAACATCAAGCCACTGAAAGTGTTATAATCGCGCATGACAATATCCTGCAACTTGGAATAATTCTCAATCTCAATGACATAACTGTACTTGAAAACAAAGCGGAACCAGAACGAATAAAACACATCGCCCAACTCATAGCGCACATTTTTTGTGGTGCTCTTCTCAAACAGAGGTTGCCGCTTGGCAATCAGTTCATAGTCCCTCTCTAAATTGGTTAAATATCCACCCACTTCCCGCCCTATCACATCCTCTATCTCACCGTGGGTGTTCTTTCCGCGGGCAATGCAAGAAAGAATGGAGAAATAAGTACCGTAATCCTTGCCAAACTCCTCTATCAGGTTGTTCTTGCCCTCGTTAAGGAAAGTCGAGTTGGTGCTAATAATATGCCTTATCATGGCCTCCTTGTCAAGCGCACCTGCATCAACCAACTGGTTCACGTATTTTGCCACTCCTCCCGTAAAAGTGAACATTGCCAGCAAATCCTCCTTGCTGTAACCAGGTTTGGCATCAGCCATAATCTGCTTCAGCACCGAGGGACGGAAGGGCTTCACCTTCAACTCGCCGGTATTCCGCCCGTAAAGCGGCTCCTTCTTGTCCTTGAATATTTTCTGCATCAGCGAATAGATGCTGCCACAAACGACGAGATTGATATGCGATGTTTTCTCATACTCGTCCCAAACTGCTTGCATCTCGCTGAACACCGCCTTGTTCACTCTGAAAAAATCCTGAAACTCGTCAATCACCAACGTGAAACTCTGCGTCACCGACAACTGCATTAGGTAGCGGAACACATCCTTAAAGTGCCTGCTACTGCCCAAAGTCGGAATACCAAGTTTCTCACCAATCTCTTCGAGATATACCTCACAGAGATCCGCCTCAGCTTTCCTCGCCACAAAGAAATAAACGAAAGGCTTGTCCTTATATGCCTCTCGCACCAACGTGGTCTTGCCGATTCGCCTGCGGCCAGTCACTATCGTAAAACGAGCAGACATTTCAGCCGCTTTTCGCGTTTCGCGCAGGAAGGCTATCTCTTGTTCTCTATCGTAGAATCTCATAACTTATCAGATCTGACATCTTAAGAAATAGCCATTTCGGAAATAGTTGTTTCGAATAAAATTTTCCACCCCATTCGTTTTTCCATTTCAGCAACTCATTGTAAATCTTGCGCCTCATCATGATCTTTACACCAAAACACGATTAAAAAGAATGCAAAAACTACACCAAAACAATATAAAAACACATAGCATTTCTACACTGAAATTAGATTCCATAAATAGTTTTTTTGTAAAAACAAAAAAGTTCTCAGCACAAACAACACTTTTTGTTGTGTCTTATAACCTATCGGAAATTATCTGTTTCACCAACTTACAACGATTCCCCACTGCAAGATAACCGTCGGGAATGTCTTTTGTGACAACGCTTCCTGCACCAATCATGCACCAGCGGCCAATCCTTATGCCCTGAATAACCGTTGTTCCGGCTCCGACCCACGTCCCTTCGCCTACATGAACATCGCCGCAAAGCGTCGCATGGGGCGACACATGAACGTAGTCTTCAAGAACACATTCGTGATCGACGGAAACGCCGGTGTTGATGATACAATGCTTTCCGATGCTTGATTCAGCATTTATCAACGCACCTGCCATCACAACCGTTCCCTCGCCAATTTCAACCGACGGCGAAATCACCGCAGAAGGATGAATGGCCGTTTTGAAATCACACGTCAGCCGCTCTGCGACAATTTTTCTAACCCGATTAGAACCAATACTTACGATTATCTCCGAAATATTCTCCGCCGAATGTAACACAGGAAGTCCGCATAACTCTCGGATTTCCTGATTATCATCAATAAAAGCATCCACCGAGATTCCCTGAACCTCCAATATCTCCTTGATGACTTTCCCGTGACCGCTTGCTCCGTATAAATACATAATCCTAATTATGTCCATTGAAAGGCTCCATCGTGGCATGTCCCTCCTCAGAGATTCCTTCGCGAATGAAAACCTTTTTGATGGTTATAAAAATAATTTTCAAATCAATCCAAAGCGACACGTGATCCACGTACCACACATCCAATTTGAATTTCTCCGTCCAACTGATGGCATTGCGCCCATGACACTGCGCCCAACCGCTGATGCCTGGCCTAACCTCGTGCCGTCGAGCCTGTTCTGGCGAATAAAGCGACAGATACTGCACCAACAGCGGACGAGGTCCAATCAGCGACATATCGCCTTTGAAAACATTGAACAACTGCGGCAACTCGTCGATGCTCGTACTCCGCACGAACTTTCCGACTTTGGTCAGCCGTTGTTCGTCGGGCAACAAACTTCCCTCGGCATCCCGCTCGTCAGTCATCGTCTTAAACTTGATAACCTTGAAAATCTTGCCGTCTTTACCCGGTCGCTCTTGAAAGAAAAACGCCCCTGCCCCCTTGTTGGCAAAGTGCAGCCAAGTGGCAACAATTAGCAAGATTGGCGAAATGCAAACAAGTGCCGTCAGCGAAATCCAGAAATCGAGAAACCGTTTGAAGAAGTGTTTGTACATATTTATTAAATGTCTGTTTTCAATATTGTATTGCTCTTCAAAATACTCTTTAAGTCTCCAGCAACAACACTTGAATAAAAATGTGCCCCTTTGTCGTTAAGATGTCCTTCATCTTTAAAGTATGCTGGATGCATAAATGCTGGAAAATTTCTATAATCAAAAAACGGGACACTGTTTTCTACAGCAATTCTCTTTAGCGTCTTAATACCAGATGATGTAGAGATAGAATAATTTGGAGATTCGATAAAAAACAATTTGATATTGTTGTTTTTACATGCTCGAATCAACTTATTTACATATATTAGTTTTTGTTTGTCAATCACTTCGTCTCTTTTTGTTTTTGCGGCTTTGAGCGTTGTCGTATCAGGAAGTTCGCCAAAAACCGCTTCATATCCCTTACTCTCTGGCCATGGGATAAAATTACACTTTATCAACTGAACTGCTTTTGAATTATATTGATAACATTTGCTAAACAATTTCACCCTCTCTTTCCAACCTTTCAACAACAATAGGGAATCAATTTCTTGGTATTCTCCATAATTTGGTGCGAGTCTATCAACCGCAGCATCCAAGCTGAAAGTGGCTCCGTTTGAAATTACGGCATCAGTATTCATCACTTCCAACAAAACAACTTTTGGAATATCACCCCGTTCTATATAAGACGAAAGAATCCCATATTGATAATATATACATTGTCCGTCACTACCACAATTATAACAACTCATACCAATACTATCAGTGAAAATCTGTGGCACATAATGGTGTGCTGCTCGTGAAGAACCTAATATAAGAATCTCGTCTTTCGAATCATGCAAACAATACTCTTGTCTGTGAAATATTCCATATTTGGAATTCTTGTATGCTTTTTCAAACAGAAATCCAACACATCTGTCAACAACAAAAGATATAACTATAATTGCGAGCAATCCCAACAGGACTTTCTGCCATTCTTTGAGTTTCATACCATCAAAATTTAAAATAAATGAACTGCCCTCCTCCTAAAACACCAAATAAAACAATAATAAGTGCCACTACCACAAAGGACAAGTATCTCACCCATATTTTATTACTATTTAAAAGCCATCTTTTTTCAGGCATAAATTCGTCTTTTAGATCTTTCAGCAAAAGAATCAAAAAGCCTATGACGAAGAAAAATATAGTCGTTTGATGTATGTATGGCTTCCCTGATACAAAATACCGTTTTGTTATCCCTAATACCATGGAAAAATCCTTGGCATAAAAAACCATCCACAAATAACTCACTATCACAAAAGTAATGATAATGTTCAACCCTCTCCGAAAAACAGAATTTTCATTTACTTTAACCTTAGCCCACATTTGACTTCTAATAGGTAATGTAGCCTTATCAACCACTTGCACTAAACCATGAAGTAATCCCCATACGATGAATGTGTACGCCGCTCCGTGCCACAACCCTGAAACCAAAAATGTAATAATCAGATTCAGATACACCCTTCCTTTGCTGCATCTGCTACCTCCCAATGGAATATAAACATAATCTCTAAACCAAGTAGATAAAGAGATATGCCATCTTCTCCAGAACTCACCAACATTTTTCGCAAAATAAGGACGTTCGAAATTGTTCATCAATTCAAATCCCATCGTTTTTGCTGCACCTATTGCAATAAGTGAATAACCTGCAAAGTCACAATAAATCTGTATGGTGTACATAAATGAGGCCAACAAAAGGGAACTTCCATTATGATGCAAATAATTACCAAAAACCGTATCAACATAAATCCCAGCACGGTCGCCAACTACCAATTTCATAAAGAATCCCCATATCATCATTTTACATCCCTTGGCAACATTATTATACAACAATGGATGTTTTTCTTTTAATTGAGGCAACAACTGGGGTGCCCTGCCAATAGGCCCCGAGGCTATCTGTGGGAAAAAACCAATGAACAAAGCATAGTCCAACAAATCCTTTTCGGGCGATAATTTTTGCTTAAAAACATCCACAACATATCCAATTGACATGAAGGTATAAAAGGAAATGCCAACCGGCAGCAACAATTTGAACTCCGGCACTTGCATTCTGCAACCTACAAAATACAGCATGTCGCCTATGGAATGGGAAAAGAAATCAAGATATTTAAAGCAAAGTAATGGACACAAGAGCAAAACTATTGAAACCACCAACAACCTTTTGTCCCTTTTAGAGCCATCTCGTTTGTAACCCAAAGCAGTACCATATGACAATAAGGTTACAAAAAAAAGAATAGCCAAGAATGCCACATTCCAACAGCCGTAAAAATAATACGACGAACCCAATAAAAAGAGTTTTCTAACCCTATTGTTTGGAATCAGGTAGTAGATAGTTACAACTACTATGAGAAAGATGATAAAATCAAGACTATTAAACAGCATTCTTTATTATTTTTGGAAATCAACTCAAGCCAATATTTCTTCATAAAAATTTATTAATTGTTGTTGTACAAAACCACGCTCAAACCTGTCTTGAATCAATTGGCGAGCATTGCCTGCCATCGTTTTTCTCCAACCTTCATCAACAACCATTCTTTCCATTGCTTTATACAACGCTTCCACGTTTTTTGACGGGATAATGGTTCCGTTCTCATCTTCAATGATGATTTCCCTTGAGCCGTTGATGTCTGTCACAATGCTGGGCAACCCCATGGCACCTGCCTCAAGCACAGTATTGGGAAAGCCTTCGCGATAGCTTGGAAAAACAAAGCAATCCGAGGCCGCATAATAAGCCAACAAGTCATCGTTATGCTTCACCCCCACAGCTTGAATGGAGGCATTGGTCTCAATCACAGACTTTGATTTTTCCGAAATAGGATCCAAATCATCCTCAAACATGCCCACCAAAAACAAACGTGTGTTAGGATATTGCTTATTCAGCCGATCGAATGCTTCGCAAAGTTCATTTACACCTTTGTCGCGCACGATTCGTCCAACAAATACAAATGTGAATTTCTCCTTGTCCAATATGGCTTGTACTTTCTCCATCACTTCAGACCTGCGGCTGAAGCGAATCATGTCCACGCCTCTCACATTGCCGTAGCCCAAAACCTTAATAGGCTTTTTTGTTATTCCGTTTTCCAACAAATCCTTTTTTACACCTTCACCTTCAGGGATAATATGCGTAGCACAAGCACAAGTAATCTTATCTGTCAGCATCAGCAGTTTCCGCTTGAACCCAGTTTCCGTCGGCCACACCAATCCGGTGAAAGTATGCACCCTCACAGGTACTTTTGTCCACCAAGCGGCAATCATACACAGCAATCCTGCTTTGGGAGTCATCGAATGCACCATTTGAGGCCGCTCACGACAAAATGCCCTAACAACTTTCCACAAAGAAACAACATCTCTCATTAGCGAGATATGGCGGCACATTGGAATTTCGATTGACCGCACACCCTCCCGTTTAACCAACTGGGACATTTCTTTCCCAGGAGATGAAAGTGCTATCACCTCATATTTAAAAGACAATTCTCGGAGTGTCCCATTGCAGAATACATCCAGCGTCACGGGTACCGTAGTCGCACGAATAATTTTTAACTTTTTATTGTTTAGCACATTTATTTTATCAGTTCTTGCCATTTATCACCAATCATTTCTGGAGAGAACAATCTCTCGGCCACCTCTTTTGACTTCCTTCCCATAGCCATAAGTCTGTCCTCTGAGCATTTGACAGCATCTACAATCGCAGAATTTATAGATTGTAAATGATCTGAATCACACAAGAATCCGTTGGTATCATCTACCATTTGTTTATAATCAGAAATCCGAGTCATTATGATGGGCTTTCCGAGCATCATACCCTCACAGATAGCATTTGGCAGTCCTTCTGCAACACTGAAAAGAGCCACCACATCTGCCTGATTCATTATCTCCCCAATTTTATTAGTTGCTTCATGAAAATTTAAAACTCCTTCAAGACTGTTTTTTCTAATTTCATATAGAATCTGTTGATTTAAATTTTCGTCTATGACGCTTCCATACCAGTCTATCTGTAATTGCGAACGATATTGGGGGGCAAGTTCCGAAATCGCCTTAACAACCATCAGAGGATTTTTTATTGGTTGTATTGAAGCTGCAACGACAATGTTAAGTTTTCCGTTTTTCTTAAAAACATATTCGTCCGTTGGTGTTGGCACTAACACAGGATTGTGTATCGTTATAATTTTGTTCGACAACCACTTTGATCTTTGCGTTCTTAAACCGCGAGCATTGTCTGAATTTGCCACAATAAAATTGGCAAATAAATAAGCCAAAACATCTTCTAAATATCCTCGAATTACATAACTGCGCCCCATAAACTGTTCGAACTTCGAAGATGCGCTACTCTCTCCAATAATGACTCTACAACTAATTCCGATGGACGCAAGACAATTAATGATATTTAGTGTGGGCAAAAAAGATATAACCGCTTGATATTGATTACTTTTAATAAGATTCCTTACTTGCAATAATTTTTTACAAAAGTTTCCTTTAGATAACCATACGACAGAAATATTTTCTTTTTCCAGTTCTTCAGCAAAGAATCTGTTTCCACTATAAGATACAAGGTTCACCTCATATCCTCTTTTTTTAAGGAGGCGAGCCACTGTAACCATTCTCTTCTCGGCTCCTCCCACTCCAAGACTTCTGGACAAAAATAATATCTTTTTCATTGTTGCAAATATTTTTCAACAAGAGTGAATGGATTAGAAAAATAAAAATCTGGCTCCAAAAACAAACTATACAACAGACGAGTATTATGAAAATACCACAGCATCGTTATAGGCATTATATAAATGAAGACTTTTTTTCGTTGAGGACCAAATGTCACCAACCAAAGATAAGCCACGAACGGAAAAGAAATAATAAAAAATCTACTTCCTAATGACGGGACAGCTCTCACAAAATTTATAATAGTTATATATACTAAAAAGAAATCATAAACTTTTTTCCCTCTAAATTCCTTTTTATTTCAAACGTCTAAATATACCAAATAGAATAGCAAATTTATATATGCAAAAGACAATGAATCAAAAAAACGCCTCAAAAAACCTTTTTGCCCTTCCATTTTAAAAAAAGCCTCTTCACTTAAATAAACACTAAACCTATCCAATCCAGGCATTTGAACAAAATTAGAAAGGATCTCTGAAGCAAATACAGAGAAAATAAAACTACAATAAAATGCGTAAATCCATCTTGATTTTTTGCCTCCTAAAAATAAATAAACTAAAAAAATAATTATAAATACAATAAAAGAGGAATGAATTAACGGTGTCAATGCAAATAAAATATAGAAAAGCCTTCTTCTATGAACTAAAATTTGTAAAACAGCATATGTTGCAACCCATGCTGCCGTCCAAAATCGCATACCATTAATATTTTGTATTCCATTCGTAACAAATAGTGCCGCAAGAAGCAAACATGAAACACTTATCTTAAAATTCTCATCTTCTACAAAAATCTTTAAAGACATCACCAAAAAAAAAGCAAAAACAATAGAGAATACAAAGAACATAACATGATAATTGTATGTAAATTGAGATGTATAATAAGCTACTGTTAAGAAATAAATATCTTTTTTGTAACTTTTAAAAGCCAGAATTTCTTTTATTTCAGTTTCGAAATCCATCTTGCTGTATTCTGAAATATTATCTTCAAAATCCATCCTGTATACAGCTCCATCATTCCTCACCTCATCATCCTTGCCGCTTTCCGTTGTATAAGCCATTCCAAAGAACAAACAAAATGCGAAAAAGACAAGCAGAGAAGATCTCGTTTTCATATTAAAAATTGAATACAAAAACGAAATAAACGGAGAAAAGAGGAATAATACTCCTTTAACAATAATGTCAATAGGGTTCTCTTTTAATTGCCCTTGCATAACTATTTCAATGAACTTATTATTTCGACTATTCTTTCTGCAGCGTGACCATCCCACTTTTCTGGTATGTCACCATACGGCCATTCGCCTGCAAAAAGTTTATCTAAAGCAGGTCTGATGTTGTCGGGATTCGTGCCGACAAGCATATTAGTGCCTATCTCACAGGTTTCCGGACGTTCTGTGTTGTCGCGAAGTGTCAAGCATGGGATGTGCATGACCGTTGTTTCTTCAGTGATACCACCAGAATCGGTAATTACAGCCAGCGAGTGTTTCACCAAATAATTGAACTCCAAATAGCCTTGTGGTTCAATGATTTTCAGGTTCTCTGCCTCTACACCTAAATCTTTGAAAATTTTTGCCGTACGAGGATGAATCGGAAATACGATGGGGAGGCCATGAACATTATTGATTATCTCATTCATCATTTTCTTTAATTTTTCCGCCTCATCAACATTGGCAGGCCGGTGCATTGTCAAAACAAAATACTTGCTCTGCTCTAACCCTAGCGTATCAAACTCCACAGGCTTCTTGAAACGTGACATATTTGCCATCAGAGTATCAATCATTACATTGCCAACAAAGAATGTGCGGTCATCCGAAATTCCAAGATTCCGAAGATTTTGATTAGCGATTTCTGAGGTGGTGAAAAAATAATCAGCCAAACAGTCAGTTACCATACGGTTAATTTCCTCTGGCATCGTCAAATCCCAACTGCGAATACCTGCTTCTACATGAGCCACCTTTGTATTCATCTTTTTGGCAACTATAGAACAAGCCATCGTACTAGTAACATCGCCCACGACGAGGATCATATCACAGGGATTTTCTGCCAACTCTTTTTCAAAAGCAATCATAATCGCTGCCGTTTGCTCTGCCTGCGTTCCACCTCCACAACCAAGATTAACATCTGGGTGCGGAATGTTCAGCTCTTCAAAAAAGGTTTCGCTCATCTTTCGGTCATAATGCTGACCTGTATGTACAAGTCGATAGGATAAATCTACTCTGGCGGGCTGTACTTTCTTTATCGCATGAATAATGGGAGCTATCTTCATAAAGTTCGGACGAGCCCCAGCAATAATTGTTATTTTTTTCATTTATTCAACGTGTTAAAAATGTTTCTAATTTATCAAAGAAAGATTGAGATTTCTTTTTCTCCATTTCCATATACTGGTTAATCCTTGCAGAAATAAGATCGCGTCGCTCAATCGTGTAATGCAACAATTCGATGAATCTCTTTTTTTCCTCTGAAGTGTTTATATTAATATCAAAGTAATAGTCAGATAAAGTCATATCGGCAAGGACATATTTTAATTTGCTGACATACTCTTCTCCCATTCTTGTAACATCAAATGAAAATGTTGGAACACCACTCCTCAATGCCAATAACGTGCCATGGAAAAAGGTTGTGATGTTTAGGAACATACATGCGTAAATGTGATACCATTCATAAGGGGACAAGTTATAAAGATACGGAATTGAAAACCAATTGAACCTGTCTGTCCAATGAACTCGTTTATAAAGGGCTATATATTGGTAATCAGATCCTTTCAGCTGCTCCCTCAAGACATCAAACATAGGTGTACGCTGCCCCAACATAACGCTAATAATCTTTTTGTTGGTGCCTATTCCCAATCTGTCTTTTAATATTTTACGACCTAAATCGGCTTCTGGAATCTTCAAAAGTACTGTTGGATCGCAATTCATATTAACGTCTAAAGACGAATCACAAGATTTCACCAGATTATAAGTAGTTACATCTCTCACCCCAATGTATGCAAAACTTTTAAGGCAAGATGCTATATAATCTTTTTCTTCCTGAGATATGTTCTCTACATCTAAACTATGCGCGGAAGCTGCATAGCTCATTTTGACACACTGCAGTTTGTCTGCAAAAAGCCAATAAGGATTCTTAAGCCCAAGACCCTTATTATATGCCCAAACCGCATCGCTGCCAACCACAACAATGTCATAACGATTATTTAAATAATCAAAAACGGCATCATAATCATTTGTAATTAAAGGTGGTGTTGATAATGGCAACAGTTTTAAATCTTCCTGAAACCGGCGATACTTAATCTTCTCTTCATTTCCACGCACAATAGCATTCACAATCCCTTCTGTAGTTTTTTTATACATAAGGTGCTTTGAAAGCTTCTCAAAATCTATAACCTCAACAATATCACCATAACGATTCTTTAATTCGTTTGACAATGCGTAAGATTGCATGAAAGCACCATAATTGATGCTTCGGTGAAAAGTCAAAATTCCAATTCTTTTCATATAATTAATCAAATATAGTATAATCTGTATAACAAAAACGTTTGGATGCTGCTACTTTCAACTCTTTTGGGATGTTACCCACAGCTATCAACAAGACTGGAACTTCACTTTCTGGTATGTTGGCAAAGTTCTTAATAAGCTTTAATTTATCATCAGAAATACCCAGATTCAAAGGTATGCTTCCTAAACCGACAGCATGTAAGGCAAGTAAAAGATTCATGCTGTATAATCCTCCATTCAAATAAAGTTGATGCATTTCATTGCCAAAAAAGTGAGTGGCAGAAGATGTCACAATAATTACAGCACCGACATCGTTGAGAAACTGTCGGGCGCCTGTCTGCATTGTTAATAGTTGCACCACATTTTCTTTTTGAGTGTAGACAAAAACTTTCCATGGTTGGCGATTGCATGCCGAAGGCGTATATTGTGCCATCTCTAAAGCCTTGTGTAATAAATACTCGTCAACGGGCTCCCCTGTGAAATGCCTGACACTATGTCTCGCCTTTACAAATTCCAGGTATGGTATCATTGCAGCTTTTAGTATTTCTTCCTTTGTCACGTGTACCGCACCCCCACAAAGATAGTCATATTTTTCATGGTGCTCTATTTGAGTACACAAATTCTCATATTTCGCTTTTAACCCATCATCAATTGTACCACATTTTTCGTTAAAATCAAAATATGCTTTTACAATTGACATTGCAAACATTTCAAGTTGTTCATCATGATACTTTTTTATGTATTCTCCTAACGAGTCTAAGAGATGATTCATCTTGGGCACTCCAAAGCCAGGACGGACATTCTTTAAAGACAACCCTTTCTCTATGATATGACACTGCAAAACAATAGAAGAACGCAGAACTTCCTTATCATCCTTACTATACGCAAATCTACCAAAGTATTTTAATAGATAGCGATAGGTTGGATACAATAAAACAACGGTTTCAAACCTTTTGTAAAAAGGCATTAATAATCGCTTAAAAAACTTCATATTACACATCAATATATTTGTTCCTAACTTTTTCAAAATCCGATGCTGGTATATAGCCGTAATACTCAGGATGAGACGGAATCTGAACTTTCTCTTTATCAAGATACTTAATCACTTTTGCAGGATTTCCTGCTATTACGCAATACCCTTCTGGAAAACTCTTCGTTACGACACTTCCAGCTCCAACTATGGTACTTGGACCTAATTCTACGCCTGCCAGCACAATAGCATGCATTCCAATCCAACAATAATCACCAATTTTTATCGGCTTAACATTATTCTTATCTCTATCATAAAAATCATGATTACTGGTTAGAATTCCTACACCTGGACCAAAACGCACATAGTCACCAATAAAGAGGCCGCCTCCACCCTGAAGATACGAGAATGGGCGTCCAATCTTACTACACTTTCCAACATAAATTTTGCGCGGATTTGCAACCATACACGTTTTGTCTTTTGGCCAATAAATCTTGGACAAATTGAGTCGAAACTTTAGATAGTCAAAATAACCATCAGGAAGTATCTCGGATTTTCTAAAATTTATCCAAGATCTAAAAAATGGAATTATCAAAAAAGACAAATTTCTCAAAAATGTATTCATACTAAATTCTTTTAAACAATGGTTTAATAATAGACTGATAATCTAAATGTGCGACAATGCTATAAAGATAGAACAATGTAGCATAAGTCGCAAGAGACGTCACAAATATAACAAGTGGAGATGTCATTATTGAGAAATAACTATCAATTAAGAAACGCAAAACCATAAGAATAAACAATGATGGAACGATTATTTTAACAATAAGTTTAACAGGAAAAATCTGATGAAATTTTACTCGAAAAATTCTTGCTACTTCAAATAACAAACATAAAATTCTTCCTATCTTGCAAATTACAGAAATAATTGTCACCACATAAGGAGAATTAAATATTAAAATCGAAAAATACTCTAACACCACTAATGCAAAAAAACCATACATTTGTACATTTTGGTAAAACCTAACTCTATTCGTATTGATAAGGAATGGGGCATAAAGGACAACTGTAAAAAAATTAACAAACAATTTTAAACGAAAATACATTCCTGAATTTTCATATTGTCCACCATACAGCACGACCATTACAATATCGGAAAAAAACAGGCAATATAATACTAACGGATAAATTAATTTTGAAGTTTTTTCAAACACACTCAGCCATAAAGGCAACACCTCTTTTTTAAAATCCACTTTCTCGTAACTTAGCCGAGAAAAAATTGGTGACAACACTGCTGCACAGGCACCCGTTATCATCCCGACAAAAGGCAACTCCATAGAACCATTTGAGAACTCTGCAAACACCTCATTTCCGAAAAATCTACTGATAAAAAACTGGTCAGCAGACTGGATACAAACACCCCATAGACTGGCAAAAAGAAGTGGCAAAGAAAACTTTAAAATTTCGCGATAGCCCACTATACACACCTCATTCTTTTCATTCCTCACAGGATAATATTTAAAGTATAATGCCGAGGCAAAAGCCACAACAGAAGCCACGCCAAAACCAATAATGGAATCAATATATCCGCCATTCCAGAATATCACAGGCACTGAAACACATATCAACATCACAGACCTTGTGATAATGGTATAAATGACCATGAAAAAAGTTTTTTTGTAAGTGGCAAGAATTCCTTCCAATCCCATCGTGGGCAACATTAGTATAGGGACTATCGAGAACACTCGTAATCCATTTGCAAGATCTGGATTTTTCATCCATCCTGCAATCAAAGTTGCTCCCACAAATAACAAAATTGAGAAAACACCTCCTAACAGAAAAAACAGATTGGTTATTTTCCTAATAAGACTTTTGGCCTGCGAGAGTTCTACTCGTGGAAGAAAATAGGAAAAAGCTTTGGGCAATCCTAATGTAAACACCATCAACAGCGTGTGATAGACATATTGTACCTGCATATATGTGCCATAATCCGCCTTGGTGAAATAACGACTTAATATCATTGAACTCACAACTGTGAAGCCAAATGAAAAAAAACTGGCTAATGCTATCCAAGCCGCTTGCCTTGTGTTGTTAGTTGCTGAGCCAGACATTACTCTAATCGGCAAATTTCAAAAAATTATTTGCAACATTCACGATGTTATATTGTTCAAGGCTGTCGAATCTATGTTGATGCTGATAATTCGCACTAAAGAACTCATTCAAGATTTCCTTTTCCTCATTTGTAAAATCTGAAGATACGTTTATGACGGGTCGTTTCGTTAAGGCATAATCTATTAACTTGCTTGGTTGCTGAACACCTGACTTGTTTAGCACGTTCACCAAGAAATCCATCTTTGAAAGTTCGTAAAGTAGTTGCTCTCTAGGGATATAGTCTCTTACTTCGAGTTTATTGCCCAACTTATCCACAAATGGCTGAAGGAGCCCCATCCCTTTTGTGTAACAAATAAACTTGAAATCCTTGTTTAGCGTGGAGAGATATTCTAAAAATTCAGATGGATCTCGCAAATCCTTGTAAAATATTCCCGAATAAGCAAAAGTAGGAACATCATTAGGACGATAATCAGCTAATCGGGTAGCTTTGAAATCAAACCCCTGAGGTATTACCCTTATTTTATCTCTATATTCTTTATAGTAGGCGTTTCGCGCATCCTCTACTGGTATCGTAATGTAATTACAGCGCTCACACCAATAACGCTCAAAATACTCAAAATAGAATGGAGGTTTATGCATAGGATTCCCCATAAACGGGTCTCCACAGTCAGCCACCCAACATTTCACGTGTTTTCTGTCTGCAAGAGCTGCAGCAAAATGAATTATATGGGGCACTGCAATGGTAATAAGCAAGTCCGTCTCACCTTCCGTTTGTATGGCTCTTTTAACCATAGGAATCATTGTGCATTCGGGAAATTCAATAAGACGACCAGCAAATCGTCCCAAGCGATGGAATAGCGTTTGTCCCTGCCCTTTCGTATTGTTGGGCATACCAAATTTTGCCTCTCCTAAATTTTTGAAACAGATTCCAGTTTTTCTACTCACTTCCGTATAATCGTAATCGCCCAAAAACGCATAAAGGGAAACTTCGTGACCTTGACTGGCAAATTCTTTTGCCAATTCCGTAGCTCGATGTGAACGAGGGCTTACTCTCGGATAACAAACCTGCGAAATAATGACGATTTTCATTTTTTTTACACATTTAATGGTTATTGGGCAACTTTATCCAATCGCCAAATTTTAGATCCCATTCCCTAGGTTCAAAAGGCATCAGTCCGCCCCAATGGAAAAAAGTAAATTCTCCAAAATAGACTTTACCATTCACATCATAAAAGTCCATCCTAACTTCAGGGAGACCTTTTGATAATTTTGACGCCAATTCTTTCATTATATCAAACCCTTTTGGTTTTTCTATAAATGTTGATGAATTGGGATGTCCATTTGTGATTGGGAGATGATTGAAGTTCTCATCGTAAAAATCAAATTTGGTTTCTTCATCATTTTTCTGTCTATCCGAAGCCACAAACATAGCCTTTGGTTCCCCATCAAAACAAAACCACTTGTAATCCCTCAGTTCTCCAAATTCATCCTCCATATAAGCCTCTGCAAAAATTCGGGGCTTCACATTTTTATAAGGCCATTCACGGCTTTCCCAATAATAATTTCTTTTCAGGGAGCTTTCTAATTTCTTTTTTGCAGTGTCAATGTCGAGTGCCGATTTATCTTTACACAGCACCGTACTACCACTGTCATGAGAACATTTTATCACAAATTGATTAGGGAGTTTTTCCCATTCTATTTTATCAACGCTATCCCATTGGCCTAATAAGGGAATAACGTATTCGGAACCAACTTTTTCTGTTACATATTGTTTGACTCTGTATTTGTCAACAAGTTCCGTATACAAAGGATTGTGATCATTGAGTTTAATCCATTGTAATTTTTCATTGAATGTCCTTGGATTATCAAGATTTAACTTGTAGTCCATCCACTTTTTCCATTTTATTTTGATATACGTTTCGTCCGATACAAACGACATCAGTTTCACAATTAAAGAGTGTGGTAGAAAATATTTGTTCATATGCTTTAATTAATTTAAATTAAATTCAAAATAGCGATTCTTTTTCTCAATTCCAATATTTTTGATAAATAATCATCATTTTTTATCAAAATCAAACCGTTCTATTGACATATCCCGCACTTCCTTCCATGTTGAGAATTTTTGCAGGAACACCGCCAACGCAGGCATTATCTGGCACATCTTTTGTAACGACGGCATTGGCACCGATGGCAGCATGATTACCAACATGAATGTTGCCAATGATCTTTGCACCAGGACCAATGTACACATAATCACCAATAGTAGGGACTCCCGCGTTATTTCCCCTATTGCTGACTCCGATGGTCACACCATGAGATATATTTACATTACATCCGATAACAGCCTTACTACTAACAACAATAGTACCATAATGACCTATATAAAAACCTTTTCCTATCTGAGCGTGACGTGAAATCATAATGCCATACCTATGTTCAATATGTTTCAAGTTAAGTAATACGATTGCTTTTATTGGAAAAAAAATCTTTGACGATGCCGCATATTGATATAACCTTAAGTTGAAGGTGTATTTAAATCCTGGCACAGTAAAATACGTGTAAAAGAATCTTCCGCCCCCAAAATAGCGAAACAAGTCCGAACGATAAAGATTTCGAAATTCTTTGAATGTCATGTTATCTTATTAAAAATTAGAGATTGACCTTGTACCACGCAATCGCCTCATTCAGCCCTCGCGCGAAGTCGTATTCGGGCTCGTAGCCGAAAGCTGCACGAGCTTTAGAAATATCAGCATTGGAATGTTTGATGTCGCCCTTTCGGTCGGGGCCGAAAATGGGCTCAATATCCTTGCCTAACGCCTTGGTCAGCGTGTGGTAAATGTCGATGAGGTATTCGCGGCCACCATAGGCGACATTAAATGCCTGACCTGCCACTTCGTGCGGTGCAAGACAGGCTTTCAAGTTGGCTTCGATGACATTCTCAATGTAAGTGAAATCGCGACTCTGACGACCATCGCCGTTGATGGTTGGTTGTTCGTCGTTCAACAATTGCTTGATGAACTTGGGAATCACGGCTGCATACGCTCCGTTGGGGTCTTGGCGACGGCCAAACACATTGAAATACCGCAAGCCGTAAGTGTCAAGACCGTAATGCATCGTGTATTGCTTTGCCCATTCCTCATCGCAGCGTTTAGTCAGCGCGTATGGCGAGAGAAGATTGCCCTCCACGCCTTCTTGCTTGGGTAGGTGAGCCTCATCTCCATAGACGCTGGAACTGGACGCATAAACGAATTTCTTGACTCCTTTCTGACGTGCTGCCTCCATCATATTCAGCGTACCTTGAATGTTGTTGGCGCAGTAGAACAGCGGCATTTCGATGGAACGGGGTACACTACCCCACGCAGCCTGATTCAGTACGTAGTCCACGTCCTCGCAAGCCTTCATACAGGTATCAAGGTCTTTGATGTCGCCTTTGACGAATTCATACTTGGGATTATCAATGAACAAATCGACATTGGCCTGCTTGCCTGTGCTTAAATCATCGAGACAACGGACACGATAGCCGAGATTCAGAATGGCTTCGCACAAGTTAGAGCCGATGAATCCAGCACCTCCCGTAACGAGAAAAAGCGAATTTTCCGGAAATTTCAGATGTTTGTATGCCATTTTTTTAATTTACAGGCGACCGTCAATGATTTCGCAGGGCAAGAAAGATTTCACATCGAAAATGACATGATTTTCATTCATCAAAGAGGGCACATCAAGACCTGCAAATTCCTTGTGGGAAACCGCAAGAATCGCCGCATCGAACTTTTCCTTCGGCAGTTCATTGACAACCTCTACGCCATACTCGTGTTTAGCAATGGTGGGATTTGCCCACGGATCGTAAATACTAATGTTGAGGTTGTATTCATTGAGAGCCTTGACAATGTCATAAACCTTTGTATTGCGGACATCAGGGCAATTTTCCTTGAACGTGAAGCCGAGAATAATGATTTTTGAATTTAATACTTGGATTCCCTTTTTCAGCATCAATTTAATGGTCTGATTGGCCACATATTCACCCATTCCGTCGTTCATACGGCGACCCGCAAGGATGATTTCGGGATTATAGCCGTGACGCTGGGCACACTGAGCCAAATAATAAGGATCAACACCAATACAGTGACCGCCGACAAGACCCGGCTTGAACGGCAAGAAATTCCATTTCGTCTGCGCCGCTTCAAGTACATCGGTTGTATCAATGCCCATCAACGTGAAAATTTTCGACAATTCATTGACAAAGGCAATATTGATGTCGCGCTGGCTATTTTCAATCACTTTCGCAGCCTCGGCAACCTTCATCGTTGGTGCCAGATGCGTGCCGGCAGTAATCACAGATGCATAAACCTCATTGACATATTGACCGATTTCGGGTGTCGAACCAGAAGTAACCTTCTTGATTTTCTCAACGGTGTGCAGTTTGTCGCCCGGATTGATGCGCTCAGGCGAATAGCCTGCGAAGAAATCAACATTGAACTTCAGTCCACTCACCTTTTCCACGACGGGAATACACTCGTCCTCCGTCACGCCCGGATAAACCGTCGATTCATAGACGACCACATCGCCCTTGCCGATGACTTTTCCGACAGTCGTGGAAGCCCCATACAGCGGTGTCAAATCGGGATTGTTGTTTTCGTCAACGGGCGTAGGAACAGCCACTACATAGAAATTGCAATCCTTGATTTTTTCAAGGTCAGTCGTACAAACAAACCCGTGATTCTTGATTGCATCTTGCAACAAATCATCAGCCACTTCGAGTGTAGCATCATGCCCTTGCATCAGGGCATCAACACGTTTCTGGCTCATATCAAAGCCAACCGTTTTGTACTTTGTGGAGAACAAACGAGCCAATGGCAAACCAACGTAGCCAAGGCCGATAACGCAAATTTTTGTTTCTTTCATATCTTTCATTATTTAAAATTTAAATTACAGACAAAAACATAGACACACCACTCCCTTTCACGCGCACGAGTACGAGCGCGAGGTTTGTCGCCAGCGTTGGAGAAGCGGGCAACACAGGGAGAGTGCCGCTTTAGAGAGTCATTGTTGATTCTCGCAGTATTCTGTTCTTATCGTATTACAAATGCAAAGGTATATAAAAATAATGGATAAATGGATGATTTTCTCGTTTTACCCCCCCATATTTTATAAATTTATACATCGTTAAGTATTTTTAAATGTTTTGGGGCAGAAAATTGGTGAGTTCGACGAACTGCGCGATGGAAAGTTGTTCGGGACGGAGGGCTAAAAAATCGGAATGTTGTTGGTAGAATGTTGCATTTTCTTCCGAAGCCTGCGGATTGAGAATCTGGCGGAGCGACACGCGCAGCATTTTCCGACGTTGGTTGAAAGTGGTTTTCACGACGCGCTTAAAAAGTTTTTCGTCACAACCGAGTTCGGTGACGGCGTTTCGCGTGAGTCGGATGACGGCGGACTGCACCTTTGGCGGCGGATTGAAAACGGAGGGTTCGACCGTGAAAAGGTACTCGACGTCGTACCACGCCTGCATCAACACGGAGAGGATGCCGTAAGCCTTCGTGCCGGGCTGGGCGGCCATGCGGAGGGCGACTTCGTGCTGAATCATGCCCGTGCAACAAGGGATGAGGTCGCGGTTGTCGAGCATTTTGAAGAAAATCTGCGAGGAAATGTCGTAGGGATAGTTGCCCGTGAGGACGAATTTCCGCCCATCGAAAACCTCGTTTAAGTCCATGCGGAGGAAGTCATTTTCAATCAGGGTGATGGGTGATGGGTGATGGGTGATGGGTGATGGGTGAGGAGTGAGGAGTGAGGAGTGTGGAGTGTGAAGTGTGAAGTGATTTTTGAGGAACTCAACGCTTTCGTGGTCGATTTCGACGGCTTTGAATTCGCGTTGTTTTTGCGCGAGAAACTGCGTGAGAACGCCCATTCCCGGGCCGATTTCGAGGATGGGAATGTCAGGACAGGCATCGACGGTGTCGGCGATGCGGCGGGCGATGTCAAGGTCGCAGAGGAAGTGCTGACCGAGGTTTTTCTTGGGTTTCACCAGTTTCATGCTGCAAAATTACAATTAAATGAGAGAAAAACCAAATTATATTTGAGTTTTTCCGAATAAAAGAAATTGGGGCGAAGCCAAAATTACTAAAAATTTCGATTAGATGAGAACAGAATAAAGAACAGCGTCTTTTGCAAACGGGGCGACATTTCGTCCTTCATCAGAAAGACGAATGCCGCTCCGAGCATGGTTCCCAACAGGGGAATGAGTAAGGTCATAGGCTATTCTGCTGGAGTCCACTTGCAGCGGACGGGCGACACGATGGCACCCTCTTTCTTCAGTTCAGCGAAAGCCTTATCGACTTCCTTGCGGTCGATACCTGTGATTTCTGCAATTTTGCCAGCGTTGACGGGAGCACCGAACTCGCGCATGGCTTGTAATACTTTTTCTTTCATAAAATGAAGCCCCCCTTTTATCCCCCGAGGGGGAAGACCGTACAGGGGCGTGGGTCTTTGGTTAATTTGAAAAGCCTCCCTCGGGAGGTTGGGAGGGACCGTTAAAGTTGCAGCAGCAGCCAGTTCTGCGTGCCAATCTTCTCGATGAGCTCCACTGCACCCTGACTCCAGAAGAGGTCTTCCTCCTCATCCTTCAGGTAATCCTTCAGCAGGTCGTAGGTGATGGGGTCGCCCTTCATGCCTTCCATGCACTTCATCAGCAGCTCAACGCCCGGCTCCTGGATGGCGCAGTCGGCTTTGACATACTCGACGGGGTCGCAGATGAGGTCGCGGCTCTTCATTCCTTCAAACTTGACGTCTCCGCCAAGGTCGAGGATGCGCTCAGTGAACTTCTCTACCCAGCCCATTTCCTCATTGAAGTGGTCGATGTACTTTTGTCCGAGTTTGGTGAAACCCTGCGACTTGAAAATCATACCCTGCTGTTTGTGAACAATGGCACCTTCTGCCAAATGGGTTACGAAAAATTGTAATACCTCAATTGATTTTTTTGTTTCCATAATAGTTTTTTTTTTAGTTGTTAAACGATGGGTTATTTTGTTTTTATAGTTGTAAACTGTCTGCAAAGCTACGAAAAATATCAAATTTTACCAAGAGATTGTTGTGTTTTTCGGCGACCAATGGCAATGATTTTTTCTGATTTGTCATAGTCGAAGCCGCCGTAACGACTCATTTGGATGTCAACTAGTATGTCGGGTTTCATCAGTTGCGCCATAAGAATAGAATTCTGGCGAATCATCAGTGAACACGATCGCGAAAGCATAGTGTAGTGGTTGAATTCGAGGTTGTCGGGTATTAGTTTGTTGAGTATCTGCTGCGACAGCGATTTACGGCGCTTGCGCTTTTTTGCCAACTCACGCTGAATCTCCCATTGCGTCTCGTAATCATGTCCGCTCACATCTACACCGACCAGAATATCGCCCTCATGCCGTACCACACGGTTCATCGGTATGGGGTTTGTCACACCACCGTCAATGAGTATCATACCGTCACGATGCACTGGCTGATAGAACGACGGCAGAGAGATAGAAGCACGGATTGCGTCGAAAAGACTACCCTTGCTGAACACGACCTCACGCCCAGCTTTCAAGTCAGTAGCTACGGCACAATAAGGGATTGGCAGATTCTCGATGGGCATGTCAGGCACAAACTCCATGATGACCTCGAGGATACGCGAACCTTTTACTATATGGTTAAGACTTAGCGAGAAGTCCGTCAGTTCCAGCATTTTCTTACGGTCAACCGTCCTCATCCATTCACGGAATTCTTTCAATTTTCCTGCAGCATAGACGCCTCCGATGAGTGCTCCCATTGAACACCCCGCAATAGAGGTGATGCGATAGCCCTGCGCTTCCAGTTCCTCAATGGCACCGATATGGGCAAGACCTCTCGCGCCACCACTCGACAATACTAATGCAACGTCCTTTGCTATTCTGCCGGAGTCCATTTTTTGTTTGTTGATTAAAAAGTTATTGATATTTTGTAAAATGATACTTTTCGCGTAGTGCCTGCTGTTGATCAGCAGGAAGAGAGGTAAAATAGCCTTTCCAGCCTGGGCAGAAATTGATGTGCCAACGCCAGAAACGTCCCATCAGCGAGTTCGGCTTTTTGTCGTAATTAGCTCGCAATTTGCAATTTTCACATTGATGTGCCATAACTTATTTTTTTAATGAATCTATAATACAATCAAGTTCCTGAGCCAGACGCGGATAGTCTTCGGGTTTCAGCGGACAAGTCGATAGTTGTTTTTTCCAGGCGGAAGAAACCTTGACATAAGCGTTTTCCTCCAGTTCCTTGCCTTTTTTGGTCAGACTGACAATCTGTTGGCGTTTGTCAAGTTCTCCCTTCTTACGGCTGACGATACCGAGTTTCTCCATACGCTGAAGTAGGGGAGTGACGGTGTTTGTTTCCAAAAGCAGACGATGGGCAATGTCGTTCACTGGCTGGTTGTCCTTTTCCCACAGCACCATCAGTACGAGGTACTGCGAATAGGTGATGCCCAACGCCGTCAATATCGGTGTGTACGCCTGTGTGACCAGCCGTGTTGCCGTGTAAAGACGGAAGCAAATCTGATTGTCGAGTTGTAATTCTGCGTGCATAATTCTTATTGTAATTATATCGTTTGCGACATTTCTGGGCGCAAAGGTAATGACAATAATCTATATCGCAAGCGATTTATCCAAAACTTTAAGTTTGTTTAACAATAAGTCGTGCGCGACATTTTTCAAACTTTGACTGCATCGAACTACTTTGCACTCGGAAATGAAAAGAAAAACGCGTTTTCCTTTCGCATTTCACTTGTTTTTCGTAACTTTGCGACCAGAAAACCGAAAAATACTTCGAAAAGTGGAAAAAATCAGGAAAAATGCGCTGAACGTGGTTGTTTCGCTTGTGTTGGGCGGGGCGATTCTCTACTGGATGTATCGCGATTTCGACTTCGAGCGCGTTCGCGATGTACTCACGGGCGAGATGTCGTGGACGTGGATGCTGTTGTCGTTTCCGTTCGGCATCATGGCGCAGGTTTTCCGAGGATGGCGGTGGCGGCAGTCGTTGGAGCCGTTGGGCGAGAAGTCGAGGGCTTCCGTGCGCGTCAATGCCGTGTTTTTGTCGTATGCGGCCTCGCTGCTGATTCCCCGAAGCGGAGAGTTTTTGCGCTGCGGCGTTTTGCGCCAGAAAGACGGCGTTTCGTTTCCGAAAGCGTTGGGAACGGTGGTCACGGAACGCGCCATCGACACGCTGTTGGTCGTTTTCATCGCCTTGCTGACGGTCGCCACGCAGTTCCGCGTGTTTTCGTCGTTTTTCGAGGAAACTGGCACGAGTCTCGACGCAATTTTCCACCGATTCACGCTGACGGGATGGATCGTCACGGCGGTTTGCCTCGCGGCCATCGTCATTCTGGCGTGGATTTTCGTGTCGAGAGTGGCGCAAAAAAGGTCGAGCACGGCGCAGTCCTCTATATATAATAAGGTGAGGGAGTCGCTGTCGGGCATTTGGCAAGGCATCGTGTCGCTGCGAAACGTGCGGAATATTCCGCTGTTCGTGTTCTATACGGTGGCGATTTGGGGCTGTTATTTCCTGCATTACTACCTGACATTTTTCTGTTTCGACGCGATGAAGTCGCTGAGTGTCGGCTGTGCGATGGCTACGTTCATCGTCGGCAGTTTCGCCATCATCGTACCCACGCCGAATGGTGCCGGACCGTGGCATTTCGCCGTGAAAACGATGCTGATTCTCTACGGCGTGGGCGAGACCGATGCGCTCTATTTCGTGCTGATTGTCCACTCGATTCAGACGCTGTTGGTGGTGTTTTTGGGCGTTTGGGCATGGTTCGCTTTGGCACTTACAAGGAAAAGAACAAATTATATAAATCATTCATTATCAAACCTTTAACTATTATTATTATGAACGAAATTCAAAATCTAAACCCGCAGTGCATTTGGAAGAACTTCTACGCACTGACGCAAGTGCCGCGTCCGAGCGGACACTTAGAGAAAGTACAAAAATTCCTGCTCGATTTCGCCAAGGAAATCGGTGTCGAGGCATTCATCGACAGCGGCCAAAACGTAGTGATGCGCAAGCCTGCCACGCCGGGCATGGAGAATCGCAAGGGCGTGATTCTACAAGCTCACATGGACATGGTGCCGCAGAAAACGCCGGAGTCGAAGCACAATTTCGAGACCGACCCCATCGAGCCGTGGATTGACGGCGACTGGGTGAAGGCGAAGAACACGACGCTCGGCGCCGACAACGGTATCGGCGTGGCTGCGATCATGGCTGTGCTCGAGGCGAAAGACATCCAACACGGTCCGATTGAGGCACTCATCACCGCCGACGAGGAAACGGGCATGTTCGGTGCTAACGCATTGCCTGACAACGAGTTACAAGGCGATATTCTGCTCAATCTCGACTCCGAGACTTGGGGCAAGTTCGTCATCGGTTCGGCGGGTGGCATCGACGTGACCGCCACGCTCGACTACAAGGAAGTGGAAACCGACCCCGAAGATGCTGCCGTGCGCGTGACGCTGAAGGGTTTGAAAGGCGGTCACTCTGGTCTGGAAATCCACGAGGGACGCGGAAATGCCAACAAACTGATGGTTCGCTTCGTGCGCGAGGCGGTCGTGGAATATGAGGCTCGTCTGGCTTCGTGGCACGGCGGAAATATGCGCAATGCCATTCCGTTCAAGTCCGAGGTTGTGCTGACGCTGCCGAAGGAGAACATTCCTGCGCTGAAAGAGTGTCTTGAGGACTGGAAAGCCGAGTTTATCGACGAATACAAGGGCATCGAGAGCGGCATCGAACTCTACGCCGAGGAGGTGGAAACGCCGAAGATGGAAGTGCCCGTCGAGATTCAGGACAACCTTTTGAACGCCATCTACGGCTGTCACAACGGCGTTTTGCGCATGATTCCGAGTTATCCCGAAGTCGTCGAAACCTCGTCGAACCTCGCCATCATCGACATCGAGGGCGGCAAGGCTTCGCTGAAAGTGCTGGCTCGTTCAAGCCGCGAGGATATGAAGGATTACATCGTGAAAACGCTCGAAAGTTGCTTCAACATGGCCGGAATGAAGGTGGTGACGGCTGCCAGTTACGGCGGTTGGGATCCGAATCCCGACTCGGAAGTGCTGCACCTGCTGCTGAAAGTCTATAAGGATTTGTTCGGCAAGGACGGCATCATTCAAGTCGATCACGCCGGTCTGGAATGTTCGATTATCCTCGGCAAATACCCGCATTTGGACGTGGTGAGCCTCGGTCCGACGATGAAGAGCCCGCACACAACCACCGAGCGTGCCTACATCCCGACCGTCGAGCCGTTCTGGACGCTGCTCAAGAAAACGCTTGAGGAGGTGCCTGTGAAATAACTGAAAACTTTTCAAACGCGGCATCCCAATCTTCGGTGGGATGCGGTTCGAATCGCTGCATTGTCGAGGTTTCGGCGATGCAGCGACGCATTTCCCATATATCGCCGACGAGTTGGGCGGCGCGGGCTTGCAGCATGATGTTTCCAAGGGACGTACATTCCTGCGGACCTGCGACGACGGCGACATGGCAGGCATCGGCGGTCATCTGGTTGAGCAGGGCGTTTTGCGAGCCTCCGCCGATGATGTGCAGCGTGTCGATTGGCACGGGCGAGAACTCTTTCAGCCACGCAAACACTTGCCGATAGCGCAAGGCCAACGAATCGAAGATGCAACGGCAGATTTCCGCCGTGGTTTCGGGCGTGGGCTGCCCTGTTTTTCGGCAAAACGCCTGAATCGCCTCGACCATCGAGGGCGGATTGGCGAAAGTCGCGTCGTCGGGATTCACAATCGAGCGGAACGGCGTTGCCGACTCTGCCGCAGCCAACAATTCCGCGTGGGAAAGGCCGTCGATTCCGCCGTCTTTCCATTCCTTGCGACACCTTTCGTAGAGCCACATTCCGCAAATGTTTTTCAGGAAACAAGTCGTGCCGTCGATGCCGCCCTCGTTGGTGAAATTCAGGTCGTAACTGCGCGGCGTGATGGCTGCATTTTTCAGTTCGATGCCCATCAGACTCCACGTTCCGCTCGACAGATAGGCGAAATTCTCGTTTTGCGCAGGCACGGCGGCGATGGCCGAGGCCGTGTCGTGACTGGCGACAGCGACGACGGGAATCGCTCCAAGCCCCGTAAGTCGTTGAATTTCAGGCGTTAAAGATCCAATTTTCTCGCCCGAAAACACCATCCGACCGAATTTTTCGCGCGTCAGACCGACTGAAGCGAGCATTTTCGGCGAAAAATCCTTCGTGCGAGGGTCGAGCAACTGTGAAGTCGAGGCAATCGTGTATTCGCAGACCATCTCGCCCGTGAGCAGATAGGCCAATGCGTCGGGCATAAAGAGAATTTTCGCGGCGTTTTTCAAGGCGGAATTGCCCTCGCGACGCATCGCGTGAAGTTGGAAGAGCGAGTTGAAGTTCATAAACTCGATGCCCGTGATGTTGTAAACCTCTTCGCGGCTGGAAACGTTGGTCAGGTAATCGTCGAGCGCAGCGAAAGTGTGCGGATCGCGGTAGGCCAGCGGATTGCGCAGCAACGCGCCGTCGTCGCCCACGCATACGAAATCCACGCCCCACGTGTCGATGCCGATGCTCTCGATTTGGATACCGCGCTGCGCAACGAGCCGCAGGCTGTCGAGAATTTCGCGATAGAGCGTGAAAATGTCCCAATAAACGTGTCCGCCCGTCTCAATCAGGTGGTTTTCAAAGCGCGTCAGTTCCTGCATTTCCACTTTTCCGTCGGCAAAAGTCCCGACAATTGTCCGCCCGCTCGTTGCACCGAGGTCGATGGCGAGAAAATTCTTGTTTTCAGTCATCATTTTTGTTCGATTTTTGTTTCCTTTTCGTTGCAAAGGTACGAAAAAGTTCAATTATCGGTCGTATAAAAGCAAAGTTTTTGAATTTTTTCTGAAATTTTCACCACAGACTTGTCCGTAAATCAAAAAAAGTCCGTAACTTTGCACACCCTACAGATATAAATAGGTGTAAAACGAAGCATATTTAATCAAAAAATCAATAACAACATGTCAAGTTTAACAATTGCGATTATTACGGCTTTCGTCATCGGCTATTTCTGCATTGCCATCGAGAGCGTTACAAAAGTAAACAAGGCGGCCATCGCGCTGCTAATGTTCGTCGTCTGCTGGACGATTTTCATGATTGATCCGGCGCAGTATCTGCCGATGGCCATCGGCGACGCGAAGGCGCTGATTGTCAGCGAAGAAATCGAGCGACATTTGGGTTCGACCGCCACCACGCTGTTCTTCCTGATGGGCGCGATGACCATCGTGGAACTCGTCGATCAGAACGGCGGTTTCAATTTCGTGCGCGACATGCTACAGACGCACAGCAAGAAAACGCTGCTGTGGCGCATCGCGTTTATGACTTTCGTCCTGTCGGCGATTCTCGACAACCTCACGACCTCGATTGTGATGATTATGATTCTGCGAAAACTCGTCAGCGACAAGAAAGACCGTCTGATTTACGCCGCTTTGGTGGTGATTTCCGCCAATTCGGGCGGCGCATTCTCGCCGATTGGCGATGTGACGACCATCATGCTCTGGAACAAGGGCGTGATTACGGCTGCGGGCGTGATTATGGAGATTTTCATCCCGTCGCTTGTGTCGATGGTGATTCCTGCCTATATTCTGTCGCTTTCGTTGAAGGGAAATCTGACTTTCACGAAAGAGCAGGCGCATAGTTTTCAGGCCAGCGAACTCACTCAGAATCAACGTAAAACGATTTTCTTCCTCGGTGTGGGCGGTTTGATTTTCGTGCCGATTTTCAAGTCGATTACCCATCTGCCGCCATTCATCGGCATCTTGCTCGTCTTGGGCGTGTTGTGGACGGTGACGGAAGTTTTCTACGCCAATTTGAAGGAAAAAGAGGAAAAAGGCGCGATGCACAAGCGCGTGACGGACATGCTTTCGCGCATTGATATGTCCACGATTCTGTTCTTCCTCGGCATTTTGATGGCTGTCGCTTGTTTGGAAACCATCGGCGTGTTGGCGTCACTCGGCAAGGGTCTCGACGTGGCATTCGAGGGCAACCACTACCTCGTCACGGGCATCATCGGCGTGCTGTCGTCGATTGTCGATAACGTGCCGCTCGTGGCAGGTTGCATGGGTATGTATCCCGTTCAGGCCGTTGGCGACATGGCTGTCGATGGCATTTTCTGGCAGTTGTTGGCCTACTGCGCCGGTGTCGGCGGTTCGATGCTGATTATCGGCTCGGCGGCAGGCGTGATTGTGATGGGATTGGAGAAAATCACCTTCGGCTGGTATCTGCGGAAGATTACGTGGATTGCCTTCGTGGGCTACATCGCCGGCATCATCAGCTATTGGGCACTGCGCACATTCGTGTTTGAACACATCGGAATGCTCTCTTAACTCCTTCTAACTCCCAAGCGAAGCGACAACTCCATTTAACTCCTTAGAATTATGCCCAAATACGCAGAATACATCACGCAGATTGAAATCGACTCGCTGTGGAGCGGCAAGAAGCACGTTGTCTGGAACCTGAATCGCCACGTGAACGTGCTGAGCGGCATCAACGGCGAGGGCAAGAGCACGATTCTGAACAAGGTTGTGAAAAGCTTGTCGCAGGGCGGCGAATTTCCGAGCCACCTGCTGAAAGGCGTTCATCTGAAGGTCGAGCCAGAGGATGCGAAATGGATTCGCTACGACCTGATGCGCTCGTTCGACATGCCCGTGCTCGACGCCGACACCATCGCGCAAATCGACTCGCGAATCTCGTCGGCACTCGATTTCCAACTCTATAATTTGCAGCGGAAATACCTCGACTATCAAGTGAACATCGGCAACCGCCTCATCGCGATTCTTCAGAGCGGAGAACCCGACGCGGCGCAGAAAGCACAGGAAATTTCGCAGCGGAAAACCCGTTTTCAAGATATGCTCGACGACCTTTTCAAGGAAACGGGCAAGCGAATCATCCGCACCGAGAACGAAATCCGCTTTACGCAAATCGGCGAGACGCTCGTGCCCTATCAACTGTCGTCGGGCGAGAAGCAGATGCTCGCCATCCTGCTGACGGTGCTCGTCGAGGACAACGAACCCTACGTGCTGTTCATGGACGAGCCCGAAGTGAGCCTGCACATCGAGTGGCAGAAGCAGTTGATTGACCTGATTCTCGAACTCAATCCCAACGTGCAAATCATCCTGACGACCCACTCGCCAGCCGTCATCATGAACGGATGGATGGAGCACGTGACGGAAGTGTCGGAAATTTTGGTGAAAGAGTAAAAAACGCTATGGCGAACCGACTCAAATCCTACGTTTCATCGCAATACATCGAGGCAGCCAATCGGATGAAGCCGAAGACCGCCCGACGGCGCATCGTGGCCTACGTGGAGGCTTACGACGACATTTTCTTCTGGCGCACGGTGCTCAGTCGGTTTGAAAACAGCGAGCGATACTTTGAAATCATGCTGCCCACGCGCGTCGGCAAACTCGAACGCGGCAAGAAAGCCGCCATGATGAAACTGCTGATGGGAAAAGTCGGGAAAAACATGATTGCCTGCGTCGATGCCGACTACGACTATTTGACGCAGGGCGCGTCGGAGGTGTCGCGCGAGATGCTCAACAATCCCTACATCCTGCACACCTACGCCTACGCCATCGAAAACCTGCAATGCTACGCGCCGACGCTGCGCGACGTCTGCGTGGCCGTGACGCTCAACGACCGGCAACTTTTCGACATGGAAGAATACCTGCGCGAGTATTCGCAGGCCATTTTCCCGCTCTTCGTCTGGAGCATCTGGTACTATCGGCAGGATTTCTACAAAGATTTCACCATCAGCGACTTCTGCGCCGTCATCGAAACAGGCAATTTCACGATCCAGAAAGCCCCCGAAATCCTGCAACGCATTCGTCGGAAGGTCGGCACGCGCATCGCCCAGTTGCAACGCGAGCATCCCGACGCGAAGGAGTCGTATCTCGCCGTGAAGGAGTCGCTCAAGGAACTCGGCGTAACGCCCGACACCACCTATTTATATATACAGGGCCATCACCTGTTCGACGGCGTGGTGCTGCCGATGCTCAAGAAGATTTGCAGCCAACTCATCAGCGAGCGGCAGAACGAAATCTATCGCCAGAGCCAGCACTCAACGCAACGCAAAAACGAAATCTCGTGCTACACGAAAAGCGTTTCCGACATCGAAGGAACACTCAAAAAGAACCTCGGCTATGTCATGTCGGAGCCTTTCCGCCGTATTCAGGCCGATGCGGAACGGCTTTTTCAGCCATCCGTCCCTGAAATTCCAAATTATTTTAAATAGAAAAAAGCAATGATGAATCCTCGAAACATCCTTTTCCCGTGCCTCGGCCTCGCAGCCGGAGCCGTGGCGCAAAACGAACAGCGCCCCAACGTGATTTTCCTGATGGCCGACGACCTCGGCTATGGTGACTTATCTTGCTACGGCGCAACGCGCGTGAATACGCCGAATGTCGATAGCATTGCACGAAACGGCATCCGATTCACCGACTGCCACGCCGTCGCCTCGACCAGTACGCCCTCGCGCTACTCAATTCTCACAGGTGTCTATTGCTTCCGCCGTTCTGGTACGGACATCGCCGCAGGCAACGCCGGAATGATTATCCAACCCGAAGAATATACGCTCGCCGACGTATTCCACAACGCGGGCTATCGCACGGCTGCCATTGGAAAATGGCATCTCGGACTCGGCAGCGCGACCGCCCAACAGGACTGGAACGCCGAACTCGACTGGACACCGCGCGACATCGGCTTCGACTACCATTATCTGATGGCTGCGACCGCCGACCGCGTGCCGTGCGTCTTTATCGAGCAGGGTCGCGTCGCCAATCACGACCCTTCGGCACCGATTTACGTTTCCTACGAGAAGAATTTCGACGGCGAACCGACGGGCAAGGACAATCCCGAACTGCTGACGAAGTTGAAATCGAGTCACGGTCATAACCAAAGCATCGTGAATGGCATCGGGCGCATCGGCTACATGAAGGGTGGCGGCAAGGCGATGTGGCGCGACGAGGATTTGGTGGACTCGATTGTCGCGAAGTCGGTTCAATTTATGGCTGAAAACAAGGAAAATCCGTTCTTTATGTACTTGTGTACCAACGACATACACGTTCCGCGCTATCCTGCCGACCGTTTCCGCGGACAGAGTCCGATGGGACTGCGCGGTGACGCGATTTTGCAGTTCGACTACACCGTCGGGCGCATTGCAGCGGCTCTTGACAGCCTCGGCATCGCCGACAACACGCTGTTGGTCATCACGAGCGACAACGGTCCCGTGCTCGACGACGGCTATCAAGATGAAGCCGTTGAACTCGTCGGGTCGCACAAGCCCGCAGGTCCTTGGCGCGGTGGAAAATACAGTGCTTTCGAGGCTGGTACGGCGGTTCCGTTCATTGTGAACTGGCCGGCTCGCATCAAGGAAGGCAAAGTTTCCGAGGCACTCGTTTCGCTTATCGACAACATCGGCACTTTCGCCGCGCTCATCGGGACTGAAGTGCCGCAAGGTGCTGCCTACGACAGCGAAAATCATCTTTCGACATGGCTCGGCGAGGACGAAAAAGACCGCGATTTCGTCGTGGAAATGGCGCAGTCGCGTGGTTTGTCGTATCGCACGAAGGATTGGAAATACATCGAGCCGATGAACGGCGGTCCCATCCAACGGATGACGGGAATCGAAACGGGTTATTCCCCCAAACCGCAACTTTACCGCATCGCCGATTCAAAATTTGAAGGCATCAATGTCTATGAATCGCACAAGGCGATGGGCGACTATTTGAAAGAAAAGTTGGAAGAACTTCGGCTGATGAAGTCGAGCAAGTCGCAATAAAGCGGATCCTGACGCAGCGTGGGCTCGTGGCCGGTGATAATCAGTCGGCAACGGGCCCTTGTCAGTGCCACGTTCAGTTTGCGGTCGATGACGGCACCGTCTTCCTCAAACGTGTTGGCGCAGAGGAAATCGAGTTGGTAGCGGTGGGTGACGGTGGTGCTGTAGATGATGACATCGCGCTGCGAACCCTGATAACGCTCGACGGTGTCGATGCTGATTTGCAGCAGTTCGGGAATCGCCAACGCCTCGATTTCGCGCCGAATCATACTGATTTGGTTGCGATAGGGCACAATGACGCCGACGCTTTTGTCGGGATTGAACTTTTCGCCGTATTCCTCGAAGATTTTTTTGAGTTCGCAGGCGACGATTCGGGCTTCAGACACATTCACTTTGTCGGATTTCGGAAGGGAAGGGAAAGGAATGGAAGAGGAGTGAAAGGGGAGTGAAAGGGATTTTTCAGAATCAATCGGATTTTTTGCAGGAATGAAAACGACGCGAGGCGTTTCGCTCGCTTCTTCCTGATGCGGAAGCGGCACGGGCAAGAGTTTTTCACGACGGTAGAACATCCGATTCGGCCACTCGGCGATGTCGGGGTGCATACGGCCTTGACGGCGCAAAATGCCAATCAAAGACCCACCCCCTACCCCTCCCGACGGGAGGGGAGTTTGATTGTCGCCTGAATTGCCATTCAACAATCGTTCAAACAATGAATTTCGGCAATTTGTCAGCCCGATTTCGCGAAGTTTTTCGTCCGTCACTTCCGATTCCGCTTCACTTTGTTGCACGACCGCCGGCAGTTGTTTGTGGTCGCCGATGAGAATGAATTTCGGCACCTGACAAAGTAGCCCAATCAATTGAGGTTCAAGGATTTGCGACGCTTCATCGACGATGAGCAATGAAAAATTTTTTAGCGTAAAAAGCGACATTTGCGCCTGCAACGAAGTGGTTGTTCCGACGACGATTCTGACCTCGTCCAATCGTTTGCGAATCGCGCTGAGTTGCGGTTGGTCGCCGATGGTCTGCTGCAACAGCCGATGACGGAAACGGCGGTCGCAAGAATATCGCCTTCCGATGCGCATATAGTCCAATTCGGCGGTTTCGAGCATATCGCAGATTTCATCAACGGCGCGGTTGGTGTAGGCGGTGAGCAATATCGAGGAACGAGGAACGAGGAGCGAGGAAGGATTTTCGGCGCATTTTGGAGGGTCTGCGAGGGCTTCCTCGACCAAAAAGCGCAGTGCCATCGAGGTTTTTCCCGTTCCGGGCGGCCCGATGAGCAGGAAATAGTCTTGGGCTTGCTTGGCTTTAAGCAAAACTTCGTCGTAGGCAGGGTGATAACTGCGCGAAAGTTGTTGTGAAGCGTCGATTTGCGGCTCACGCTGTCCGAGCAACAGCGCACGACGGCTTGGCGCAGCCGAGGCGAAGGCGGCAATGGCCTTCATCGGCGCACTTCCGCCGATTTCACAATGTTCAATGGCGTATTTTAAGGGAATGGAAGGGGAGTGAAAGGGAAGTGAAAGGGAAGAAGATGATGATAGGGACAAAACATTTGGATTTTTCTGTCCGTCGCGCAAAGCAACCGTGAGTTGATTGGCGGAAATGTCGATGAGTGTGGCGCGGAACAGCAGACTCCGCCGTGCGTCGGGTTCGTCGGTGTAAGCGTAGAGATAGACGCTGTCGCCGTTGCGGAAATTCGGCAGGAAATTCTCGCCCTGATCGGGCACGGCGAGCGTGATGAGGTCGTAGCCGCGGTCGGGGTCGCTTTTCTCCTTTTCAATGATGGTGAGGTCGGTGAAAATGTTGCCGAGTTCCTTTTTCTCGGCGGTCGGCAGGTTCCAGAGGTCGGCCACGCCACCGCCGGGCTTCTGTCGGTTGTCGAGTCGCGAGGCCAACTGTTCGCGGTAGCAGAAGGTCAGCATCCGACAAACATACGATTTTTCGAGCGGCGAAAGGCGATGAATCGGCTCGGTGACGGCCTCGGTCTGCGGTTTGATGTATTGCTCGAAAAGGACGCTCGAAAGTCGCTTTTCGTTGAGCGTTTCGGCGTTCAAATCGTCGAGAATCGACTCGAAACCCTGCGTGGCGATTCGGAAATCGATGTCGGCGATGCGATTGCGCAGCGCGATGGCCTCGTGGAAGAGTTTTTGGTAGAAATTCACGGCGACCAAACCGCCCGGCAGCGGATATTTCGAATAGAGCAAGCGAGCGTCGATTTTTCGTGTTCCCAAATGGAAATTCTGCGTCAGAATGCCGTAGTAGAGCAGCAACTGCACGTAATGGTCTTCCTTCTGGAAACTGCCAAATTCGTTGCGTCGATTGCGCTCGATGTTGAAATTTTTTCCTGATTTTTGCTCGACCAACAGGCTGAAATCGGTCGTCATCAAATCGACGCGACCCTGCAAACCGAGTCGTTCGCAGACAAACGACGGCTCAAGGATGGAATTTTGAATGTTGAATTTTGAGGGTTGAATTGTTGAATTTTGAATGTTGAATTTTGAATTATCAATGTTCAATGTAAAAAGTTCTTCGACAATCTGCACGATATTCGCCGCCTGCCGCGCTGCCGCCTGTTTGAAATCCTCGTTGCGGTTCAGGTCGTCGCAAGCGCAGTAGTCCAACGCCTGCTGTCGGAAATGGGCGCGGAGCGTGCTTCGCCAATCGTAGTCGCCGTCGCTGTTGATGATGTCGTCGAGCGCACGACCCGCGAAATTACCGAGCAAAAGTGCCTGCGAATTGGCGTTGGGCGCAAGCCGATTGATGGTATAGGCCATCGGATGGTGGCCGATGGGCTGGAAACAGGTAGCGATGGAACTGATGTCGAGCAAATAATCGGGTTCGACGACGATCAATTTCGGCACGAGACGGTCGGTTTCGCGAGTCGCGTCCAAAAGGTTCAACTGCATATCGCGGCGCAGAATCGGCTGCAAATGGTGCAGATGCTCGGCGGAATAATCCACGATGAAAGCCTCCGCCTCGTCGTCATCGACCGTCACGCGAATCGTCGCGTCGTCGAATTCATCGACAATGCAACGCAGACATTCGAATCGCTCTTCCGCAAGTTTTTTGTCCTCGCGAGGCTTGTTTGTCGGCGGGATCCTACCGACGAGCGTCGCCGGAATCGATGTTTCAAACACTGCCGCAATGAACATCGCCAAGGCTCGACAACCGTACAAAACATCTTCGCGAGCCATCGGCTTTCGGCGGTTGCTGTCGCGTCGCATCTTCTGAATCGCCGCCACATCGCCCAACCTCATCCGAAATCGCTTGCAAAGGAAATCGACCTGCGAAAACAGGTTTCCGAAGGCCATTTTCTCGTTTCGCAACGCTTCCGAACAGCACAAAACCAGCGTTTCGTGCATCAGCCGATTGGCCGCCTTGCCTTCGGGCAAGTCCAAAATTTCTGCCACGCGGTCGAACAAATCCGCCGCCGTGACGTATGATTTCGTCGTTTTTTTCATCGCGTAGTGTTAATGATTTGCAAATTTACGCATTTTTCTTTTGATATTCGCCGAAAAACCATTATTTTTGCGCCGTTATGACAAAAGAAGAATTGATGCGCAGGGCGATTGTCCTGTCTGTAAATAGCGTGAAAACGGGTGGCGGACCTTTTGGAGCCGTCATCGCGAAAGACGGAGAGATCATTGCCGAAGCCTCGAACAGCGTGACGCTCGACAACGATCCGACCGCCCACGCGGAAGTGAATTGTATTCGCAAGGCCACGAAAAAACTCGCGACTTTCGACCTTGCAGGTTGTGAAATCTACACCTCGTGCGAACCCTGCCCGATGTGCCTCGGAGCCATCTATTGGGCGCACCTCGACCGCATCTACTACGGCAACGACCGCAAGGACGCGGCCAAAATCGGCTTCGACGACAATTTCATCTACGAAGAGATTGCCATCGACCCGAAACATCGCCATCGCCCGATGCAGCCGCTCTTGGGGAAAGAGGCACTCGAAGCCTTTAAACTCTGGGAAAAAAGCGACACGAAAACGGAATACTAATCCGTCGGCGGTTCGTAGTCAAGGTCGAGGGCGCGACGGCCTTCGAGGTCGGTGAACACGAAGGTGAACATCCATTTATTGAGGCGAATTTTCGGCGTTTCCGCGTAGGGAAGCACCATTCTGACCGTGTTCCAGCCTTTGTCGAGGTGGAGCACGAAGGGTTTTCGTGCCGCCATATTTTCGTCGGCGAGCGGCGTTTCGTGATCGACGCGCTGCCCGTGGTGTCGCCATAGCGGAGCGATGATTTCCACGCCGTTCAGCCAGATGCGCGAACCCCGAAAGTCCCAACGACCATAGTCGGGCACGGTGTCGGCATCGGAGCGCGAATAATTCTGAAATTCGATGAGTGCGCCGACTTTCTGTTCCTCAGGCGAATAGACGCGCGTCGAAACGAAGGCCGTGTCGCCCGACTGTCCAAGCGGAAGCAATCCAGCAACGTGCTGTCGCCATGTGTGGTTGAGATAGACGGTGGCACCCGACGCCTCGTAGGTTTTGCCCTTGAAACGGATTTTCCACCGCAAATGCGACTGTTTGACATAGACAATCGGCTCGTTTTGCAGCGAATGGGCCTTGTGGAAGAGAAATCGCTCTTCCCAATCGGCAAAGTCGGGTGTTAAATGTTGGGTGTTGGGTGTTGAAAGTTTTCCGCCCTGCCACGCTCGCGAAGCCGACGCGATCACGCCTGCATAAAAGCTGTTTTGCCGCTCGATGTCGGCGACGGAAGGCAGAACGTGGTCGTTCCAGACGCAGGCAATCGTGCCAGCCATTTCCTCCGAGCCTTGCGGCGCGTCGAAAATCGGACGGAGATAGTTGGCAGCAACATCGGAAAAGAGGTCAAAATGATTCAAATAATTTAGTCGGCAGTCGATGTTCGGGCGACCCGAAACCATCTGTCCCGCACGACTCCAAACTTGCACCAAATCGGCCTTTTCAACATCGGCAGCCGAAGGATTCCAAACGACGACTTTTCGCCCAAGCGACCGCACCCACGCCGTCAGCGTCGGAAGGAGTTCGGGCATCGTGATTTTCACTTCGTCGGCTCCGAGATGGATGTAGGGAGCCTGCGGAAACGCCTCAACCAACTCGGCGAGAACGGTTTTCAGCACGTTCAAGCCTTGCCGCGTCTGCATATCGTGGCCCATCGCCCGACGAAACGCCGCACTGTGGCCCGGAATGTCGATTTCGGGAATGACAACGATGCCAAACTGCCGTGCGTAAGCCTCCAAATCGCGACATTCTTCCTGCGTGTAGAACTGTCCGGCGTGGCGCGTCATCGACTTGGCGGCGGTGAGTTGCGGATAACTTTTCACCTCGAAGCGCCACGCCTGATTTTCGGTCAAATGCCAGTGGAACGTGTTGATTTTGAAGCGCGAAAGCAGTCGGATGTGGCGTTTCAGGTCGTCGATCGGAATGAAACTCCGACCGCAGTCGTGCATAAAACCACGCAGTTTGAAAGCCGGCCAGTCGGTGATGGTCACGGCCTCGATCGCCGAGCGCGACTTGTAGCCTTCGGCTAATTGCTGAAGCGTCTGCGCGGCGCGAATCACGCCCGTCGGCGTAACCGCTTCGATTTGAATCAAATTTTCCGCGACATCGAGTCGATAAGCCTCGTTTTCGTAGCCATCGAGCCGATAGTCGAAAGCACCCGCAATCGCCTCGACAAGCCTCACTTCCACCCTATTCTTCGACTTTTCAACCAATTCACAGCCGTTTTCCTCGAAAAAATCGCGCAACAATTGGCAGTCGGTCGGGTCGATTAACACGATTTTCCGCTCCAACAGAAACATTTTCCCACCGTTTTTCTCAAAAATCTGCTGAGGTTGAGGAAGAAGGTGAGGCACACGAGCATTCGCCAAAATATAAAAGAACCAGAGTAAAAGCCCAAATTGAACTCGCGGCCCCACCTTATTATAAAAATATGCGATACAAGCCATTTTTTCTGAATTTGCCCTGCAAAGATAAGGTTTTTTTTTCAAATCGCGAAAATAATTTGCATTTTCGTTCATTTTATCAAAATTTTACACTACCTTTGCAGCGCAAAAAATTATTATTCACTAAATTTTCAAAAATATGGACGATTATCCGGCGGACAGTTACAAACCTGAGGCCCGAGGATAAAGCCACCGAAACGGCTAATCCTCTGGGCATTTGCCAATTTCGATTGTCAATTATCCATTGTCAATTTTAAAAAAGAGGATTAGCACAATGAAGACTTACTGGAACACAACCGGCAAACTGTCCCACCTGCAAGAGTGGGAGCCGAACTGTTGGATACAGGTGACGTGTCCGACAGAAGACGACCAGCGCGAACTCGAAGAACGCTTCGAGATTCCCGACTATTTCATCAACGACATCAGCGACACCGACGAGCGTGCCCGCTACGAGTACGACGACGGCTGGATGCTCATCATCCTGCGCATTCCCTACGTCAAGGAAATCCGCTCGCGCACGCCCTACACGACCGTGCCGCTCGGCATCATCCACAAGCGCGACGTGACCATCACCGTCTGCTTCTACGAGACGAATATGATGCTCGACTTCGTCAGTTTCCACCAGAAACGCGGCGCAGGCTTCATCGACCACGTCGATCTGACCTTCCGACTGTTCTTGAGCTCGGCGGTGTGGTATCTGAAGCGACTCAAGCAAATCAACACGCTCATCGACAAGGCCAAGCACAACCTCGACCACTCGGTGAACAACGAAAGCCTCATCGGACTCTCGCGCCTGCAAGACTCGCTGACCTATTTCCAAACCTCGATTCGAGGCAACGAGAACCTGCTGCAAAAACTGAAATTCAAGTTGCAGGTCGATGAACTCGACGACGACCTCATCGAAGACGTGAACATCGAGATGACGCAGGCCCGCGAGACCACCGCCATCTACTCGAACATCCTCGAATCGACGATGGACACGTATTCCTCGATCATCAACAACACTATGAACACCGTGATGCGCACGCTCACGTCGGTCTCAATCGTGATGATGTTCCCCACGCTCATCGCCTCGCTGTTCGGAATGAACCTCGTGAACGGAATGGAAACCTCGCGCTTCGGCTTCGCCATTGCGCTCGTCATTTCCTTCGTCGTTTCGGGAGCGTCGTGGGCGTTGCTGCGCTATAAGCGGTTGATTTGAGGTCGAAAACAACTCTTTTAGGGATGAATTTCAATAAAAATTCAACATTTTGAGGTAATTTTCCCAAAAAAATTTGCGCAATCTAAAAGAATTATGTAATTTTGCATTATGCAATTTTACATAATACATATAACTTACTGAAAATGAAACAATTAAATAACCCCTTTGTAATAGGAAAGTATGTAAGCAAAGAATATTTCTGTGACCGAAAGAAGGAATCAGAGCTGCTTGTCCATCACATCGTAAACGGGCGGCATGTGACAATGATGTCGGAACGTCGTCTCGGCAAGACAGGCTTGGTGGAGCATGTCTTTGCCAACTGCCTGCCGGACGAATATGAAACCTTCCTTATAGACATCTACACATGCAAGAATCTTAGGGAAATGGTTTACTTGTTGGCCAACGAGGTTTTCCGGAAAATCGCAAGAAAACAGCCGTTAATGGAACGTTTGTTGCACACTGTCCGTTCCATAAAAATGACTATATCCTATAATACAGTTACTGAATTGCCGGAATTTGGATTGGGAATGAGCGAGATCCAACAGCCAGAAGTGACACTCGATGAAATATTGCATTACCTTGAAACATCTGACAAAGTGTGCGTAGTAGCCATCGACGAGTTCCAGAAAATAGCCAGTTTCGAGGAGGACGACATCGAAGCACTATTGCGAACAAAAATACAACACTTGAAAAACACACAGTTTATTTTCGCAGGCAGTGAGCGTCATCTGATGGAACAAATTTTCGGCGACCCTACACGTCCTTTTTATAATAGTGTGGTGTTCATGCAATTGTTGCCCATCGACGAGGACGAATACATTCGATTCTGCCAGCGTATGTTCTCACTTTACGGAAAAACCGTTTCCGAAAAGCTTGTTTCGCGTCTTTACGACTGTTTTCAAGGCATCACTTGGTACTTGCAACTATCAATGAACGAAGCTTTTACTCTGGCCGAGCATGGTGGACATGTGGGCGAGGATTCCTATGGGCATATACTGAATCACATGGTGGACTCCAAGCGATTCACTTTCGAAGACCGCTACGCCTCGCTCACAGAGAAGCAAAAGTCCGTTTTGTTGGCCATAGCAGAAGAGTATCCGAATGAACCGACCCTTACCAGTCACGATTTTATCGCGAAATACAATCTGAAAACGGCCAGCAATGTTCAGACAGCCGTCAAAGGACTATTAGAAAAAGGAATCCTCAGCGAAAGACACGGGGCAAAGCGTCCGACGGATTTGCTGTTTATTTTATGGCTGAAAAATTTTTGAATTGTTATTATAATATGCCACACACCATAACCTACACAGAAGAAATAGAAGAGCACGGATACTGTCAAGAGCGGCCTGCGCTGAGAACGGGAGAAAAGTATCTATACAACGTGGATGGGGAGAAGCGGCTTCGCATCGTCCGCTCCGTCCATTTCGACAAATATGTCTGGAAGGATGTGGCACAATGGAGCACCGTCATCGAGGAATATCTTCCCGACGAATACGTGCTTTGTGAAATTCTCATCAAAACAAACGCTTACAAACTTTCAAGAATGCCTGTTTTTATTGCCAACGGAATGATTGGTGTGCTTACTCGCGACCTTGACTTTGCTTCTGGAGAATTAGTCATTCCTTCGACAGTTGGAAATTGGTATGTGAGAGGCGTGGCTCCTTTCGGCTTTTATGAATGTAAAGACCTCACGAAAGTCACGTTCAGCCCGATGGTGGTGATTGTTTATCAATATGCTTTCGCCCGTAGCGGACTGAAAGATGTGGTTTTTAATGAGGAAGTGCCTGTGACTGTCCATGTTACAGCTCTTGACGATTGCGACAACTTGCCGAAATTCGACAAACTATTCGACAGACCTTTCTCTGGGAAATATCTGATATGTGGCGGCGATTTTTTCCAAAAAGAAGAAGAACAATTACGACAATGGCATTTTATTAGTTGATGTTTTTGGCATCGTGGCAAACGCTGTAAATATAGCGACCATCAGGACTTTCGACGGTGGAAAGCCTCACCCCATTCCCCTCTCCCGACGGAGAGGGGCTTTTTTTGTAATTCTTCAAAACATTTTTCAAATCGTTGCCGATGCCCTCGCCCGTGCATTTCAGCAGGGCTTCTTTCTGTGTCCAGAGGCGCGTGAAAGCGAGGTCGGGACTTTCTGCGGCGAGGATTTCCGCCATTTCCTCGTCGTTCATCGTGTAGCGAGCAAGCCTTTCGTTGTAGCGATGGACGGACTCGACATCAACACCGACGGGACGGTCGCTCACGACGCAAATCGCGGCCTCGCGGCAGTGGCTGAGGCTGAAATGGATGTCGGGCCGACCGACAATCGACGGTTTTCCGTGTTCTCCGTACTCGAAAATCGGCTTTTCGTCGATGCCGTATTCCTTCCGCAAGCCCTCGCACAGCAGTAAATAGGCGGCTGCGCAGGTTCGCCGTCCGAGTTCGTAGCGATAGCGCATCGCCTGCTCCCGTCGCTGTTCTGACAATTGTTGCAAAGCCGCGTCGAGGTTGAAGTCGAAAAGTCGGTCGTTGATATAAATCATAGTTGTTTTTGTCGCAAAATGATGAATTTTCGGCAAAGTTACGAAAAAAAAAGAATATCTTTTGGCGATTCGACTTTTTTTCTCTAAATTTGCAAGCTGAAATGTTGGGCAACAGCGAAAACACAGCGTTTTCGTCGCCCGAAATCTTGTTAATAACCCGAATCATCGAATTTTAAAGATGGAAATGATGAACTCTCAAGAAAATGCCCTCGAAAAGGGTCAGTTTGCAGAAGAACAGGCTGCTGCCGAGACAGTGGCCGAAGTACAGAACACGCAGGAAGCCGTAGCGGAAGCGACAGCCGAGGAAGTGGTTGAAACGGAGGAAAAAGCCGTTGAAGAAACGCCCGAAGTTGTCGAGGAAACGCCTGCCGAGGAACCCGTAGAAAAGAAAATCTACACCTCGAAGCAGGAAGTGCTCGACCGCATCAAGGAAATCGCCCACAGCGACGAGGCTCCCGCAAAAGACGAGGTCGATTTGCTGAAAACCGTCTTCTACAAGTTGCACATCGCCGAGCGCGAGCAGCAACTGAAGGAATATCTCGACGGCGGCGGCGACCCCGAAAAATACCAAGTGCGCCCCGACGACCTCGAAGAAATGTTCAAGGTCGAGATGAACGTCATCAAGGAGAAGCGCGCGAAGGTGTTTCAGGCTCAGGAGGCCGAAAAACAGGAGAATTTGCAACGGAAACTTGAGATCATCGAGAAAATCAAGTCGATGGTGACCTCGCCCGACGAGGCCAACAAGTCGTACAAGGAATTCAAGGCGCTGCAAGAGGAATGGCGCGAAATCAAGGCCGTGCCTGCCGAGAAAGCCAACGAACTCTGGCGCAATTATCAACTCTATGTCGAGCAGTTCTACGACTTGCTGAAACTCAACAACGAGGCGCGTGAGTACGATTTCAAGAAGAATCTCGAACTGAAGACGAAACTCTGCGAGGCCGCCGAAAAACTGGCCGAGGAGAGCGATGTCATCAGCGCGTTCCACCAGTTGCAGGAACTGCATCAGCAATACCGCGAAATCGGTCCTGTGGCGAAGGATTTGCGCGAGGAAATGTGGCAGCGTTTCAAGGCCGCATCGACCGTCATCAACAAGCGTCATCAGCAGCATTTCGAGGGACTTCGCGCCCGCGAGGAAGAGAACCTTCAGAAGAAAACCGAACTTTGCGAGAAGGTCGAGGCCATCGCACAAGAGGAAAACAAGGGTGCCGGCGACTGGGAGAAGCACACGAAGCAAATTATCGAATTGCAAAACGAGTGGAAAACCATCGGATTTGCGCCGCAGAAGATGAATGTCAAGATTTTCGAGCGTTTCCGCGCCGCCTGCGACGATTTCTTCACCCGCAAGGCCGCCTATTTCAAGACGATGAAAGAGCAGTTCGCCCAGAATGCCGAGAAGAAACGCGCCCTCGTCGAAAAGGCGAAGGAACTGCAAGACTCGACCGACTGGAAAGCGACGAGCGACAAGTTCATCGCCCTGCAAAAAGAGTGGAAAACCATCGGATTAGTGCCCAAGAAACTCGGCGACCAACTCTGGAACGACTTCCTCGCCGCCTGCAACAAGTTCTTCGAGGCCCGCAACGCCGCCACAGCCGGCACACGCACGGAAGAACGCGCCAATCTGGAGGCCAAGCGAGCCGTCATCGCCCAGTTGAAGGAACTTTCCGAGCAGGAAGCCGCCGAGGGATTGCAGGAGAAAGTGCAGGAACTCGTGGAGCAGTACAACCAAATCGGTCACGTACCTTATAAAGAAAAGGACAAACTTTACAAGGAGTATCGCGAGGTGCTCGACAAACTCTATAAAGACCTGAACATTTCCGCTGCCCATCGCCGTTTGGACAACTTCAAGAGCAGTCTGAAGAATATGGCCAAGCGCGGTGAGGAAGCTCTCGACAACGAGCGCACTCGACTGATGCGCCGCTACGAGCAGATGAAACAGGAAATCCAAACCTACGAGAACAACCTCGGCTTCTTGAATGCCGCCTCGAAGAAAGGCAGTTCGCTCATCGACGAAATGAACCGCAAGGTCCAGAAACTCAAGGACGATTTGCAACTCACTTACGACAAAATCAAGGCCATCGACGAAGAAAACCGCAAAGCTGCTGAGGAAGTATGATATTGTTTTTTAGGACTCGCGAGGAGCGAGTGATTGCTGTGGCGACGGACCACCAGCTTGTGCAAACAGAAAAAGACGCGCTGTGCTGGTTGTTCGGCGGCGCAGAAATGTTGACCGAGGAGCGTCTGGAAGGGCGTTTTGTCGGGCCGCGCCGTGAAATGATTACTCCGTGGAGTACGAATGCCGTTGAGATTACGCAGAATATGAATCTCGGCGGCATTTCGCGAATTGAGGAGTTTATACCAGCCCCCCTCTTATCCCCCGAGGGGGAAGTTTGCAAGTCCGATAGTGAAAGCCTCCCCTCGGGGAGGTTGGAGGGGGCTTCGTCTTTCGACCCGATGCTGCAACGCGAATACGACGGTCTTGACCAAGGGATTTTCACGATTGACATCGAGCCGGAACCGATTCGCTACATCGACGACTTGGAGACGTACAACGAACAGGAAGGACTCGCGCTGTCGGCGGAGGAAATCGCCTATTTGCACGAAATCGAGCAGAAAAACGGCAGGAAACTGACCGATTCTGAGGTTTTCGGCTTCGCGCAAATCAATTCAGAGCATTGCCGACACAAGATTTTCGGCGGCACGTTCATCATCGACGGCGAGGAAAAGGAATCGTCGCTCTTCCAGATGATTAAAAAGACGACGGCAGAGCATCCGAACAAGATTCTGTCGGCTTATAAAGATAATGTGGCGTTTGCGCAAGGACCTGTGGTCGAGCAATTCGCGCCGGCTGACCAATCGACCGCCGACTGGTTTCAAGTGAAGGACATCGAGAGCGTGATTTCGCTGAAGGCCGAGACGCATAATTTCCCGACAACGGTCGAGCCGTTCAACGGTGCTTCGACGGGTACGGGCGGCGAAATTCGCGATAGAATGGGCGGTGGCGTAGGCTCGTGGCCGATTGCCGGAACAGCGGTCTATATGACGGCACCGCGCATGTCGGAACGCGATTGGCTCTACCAGACGCCCGAACAAATTCTCATCAAGGCTTCCAACGGCGCGTCGGACTTCGGAAACAAGTTCGGTCAGCCGCTGATTTGCGGGTCGGTTTTGACGTTTGAGTATAAAGCCCCCCTGTCGTCCCCCGAGGGGGACACAAATGTTCAAGAAAATGGTAATGAAGCCCCCTCGGGGGCAGTAGGGGGGGCTGTTTATTCCTACGACAAAGTCATTATGCTCGCAGGTGGCGTAGGCTACGGCAAGAAGCGCGACTGCCTGAAAAAAGAGCCGCAGAAGGGCAATAAAATCGTCGTTGTCGGTGGTGACAACTATCGCATCGGACTCGGCGGCGGCTCGGTGTCGTCGGTCGATACGGGACGCTATTCCAACGGCATCGAACTGAACGCCGTGCAGCGTGCGAATCCCGAAATGCAGAAACGCGCCTACAACCTCGTGCGTGCGTTGGTCGAGGAAGAGCAGAATCCCGTCGTTTCCATCCACGACCACGGTTCGGCAGGCCATCTAAACTGCCTGTCGGAACTCGTCGAGGATTGCGGCGGCGAAATCGACATGTCGAAACTGCCCATCGGCGACCAGACGCTCTCGGCGAAGGAAATCATCGCCAACGAAAGTCAGGAGCGAATGGGGCTGCTCATCGACGAGCAACACATCGACCACGTGCGTCAGATTGCCGAGCGCGAGCGGGCTCCGCTCTATGTGGTCGGCGAAACGACTGGCGACGCGCACTTCTCGTTCAAACAGGGCGACGGCACAAAACCTTTCGACCTCGATGTGGCGCAAATGTTCGGCCATTCGCCGAAGACCATTATGAAAGATAAAACGGTTGAAAGACGATACGAAAATGTCGAATACAAAGCCCCCCTGTCGTCCCCCGAGGGGGACACAAAAGTCGGGGCAGTAGAGGGGGCTTTGGAGAAGGTTTTGCGCCTCGAAGCCGTCGCCTGCAAAGACTGGCTGACGAACAAGGTCGATCGCTCGGTGACGGGAAAAATCGCCCGACAACAATGTCAAGGCGAACTGCAATTGCCGCTCAGCGACTGCGGCGTGGTTGCACTCGACTATCGCGGTCGAAAGGGCATCGCCACCGCCATCGGTCACGCACCGCAGGCAGGTTTGGCATCGCCCGAAGCAGGAAGCGTGCTGTCGGTCGCCGAATCGCTCACGAACCTCGTCTGGGCACCGCTCGCCGACGGCTTGCAAAGCGTGTCGCTGTCGGCCAACTGGATGTGGCCGTGTCGGTCGCAGGAGGGCGAGGACGCGCGACTCTACAAAGCCGTCGAAGCCCTGAGCGATTTCTGTTGTGCCATCGGCGTGAACGTGCCGACGGGCAAGGATTCGCTCTCAATGACGCAGCAATATCCCAACGGCGAGAAAATCATTGCGCCGGGCACGGTCATCGTCAGCAGTGGCGGTGAAGTGAGCGATGTGCGCAAGGTGGTGAGCCCCGTCGTGGTCAATGACAAGCGGTCGAGCCTCTACCACATCGATTTTTCGTTCTGCGAGCAGCGACTCGGCGGTTCGGCCTTCGCGCAAAGCCTCGGAAAAGTGGGCAGCGACGTTCCGACAGTCGAAAATCCCGACTATTTCGTCGATTGCTTCAACGCCGTTCAAGAGTTGATTCGGCGCGGTTGGGTGATGGCCGGACACGACATTTCGGCTGGCGGCCTCATCACGACCTTGTTGGAAATGACTTTTGCCAACACGAAAGGCGGCCTGCACGTGAATCTGCACGACATTTGCGCCGACGGCGACATCATCAAGACGCTGTTTGCCGAGAATCCGGGCGTGGTGATTCAGGTGAGCGACGAGCATAAGTACGACCTGCGCGAATTTCTCGAAGATGTGGGCGTGGGCTTTGCGAAAATCGGCTATCCCGTCGAAAACAGTCGGGAAATCGAAGTCGTTTTGCCGTCTGACAACACCCAACACCCAACAATCAACACCCAACAATCAACACCCAACACCCTTCATCTCGACATCGACCATCTGCGCGACATTTGGTACGAGACAAGCCACGAACTCGACACGAAACAGAGTTTCAACGGTATGGCCGACGAGCGTTTCAAAAATTACAAGCATCAACCTGTGGAAATGCGCTTCCCACGCGGTTTTACGGGCAGTTTGCGGCAATACGGACTGAATCCTGACCGCCGGAAAAATTTTTCACTCTTCACTCTTCACTCTTCACTTCCTAAGGCCGCCATCATCCGCGAAAAAGGCACGAATGGCGAGCGCGAAATGGCCTACTGCCTCTATCTGGCAGGTTTCGAGGTGAAAGACGTGATGATGACCGACCTGATTTCGGGTCGCGAGACGCTCGACGAGGTGCAGATGATCGTGTTCTGCGGCGGTTTCTCGAACAGCGACGTGTTGGGTTCGGCGAAGGGCTGGGCTGGCGCGTTCCTCTACAATCCGAAGGCGAAAGAGGCGCTCGACCGCTTCTATGCCCGCGAAGACACGCTGTCGCTCGGTATCTGCAACGGTTGTCAGTTGATGGTGGAACTGGGGTTATTGGACAATTTGACCATTTCACAATTGGACAAAAGCGATGAAAAATCGTCAAATCGTCAAATCGTCAAATCGTCAAATACAAAGATGTTGCACAACATTTCCCAAAAGTTCGAGAGTGCCTTCCTTACGCTACAAATCCCTGAAAACGAGAGCGTTATGCTTCGCTCGCTCAGTGGGTCGAAACTCGGCATCTGGGTGGCGCACGGCGAGGGTCGATTCTCGTTGCCCGAAGGCGAAAGCCACTACAACATCGTCGCAAAATACAACCACCACGACTATCCGGCCAATCCCAACGGCTCGGACTACGATGTGGCGGGCATCTGCTCGGCTGACGGTCGCCATCTGGCGATGATGCCGCACTTGGAACGCGCGATTTTCCCGTGGCAGAACGCTTGGTATCCGCAAAATCGGCGGATGGACGAGGTAACGCCGTGGATTGAGGCTTTCGTCAATGCCAGAAAATGGGTTGAAAAGAAACTTAAATGAAAAATGAAGAGTGAAGAGTGAAGAATGAAGAATCTATGAACTATGAACTATGAATTATGAACTGTTTAAAACATTCAGCAAGATAGGCGCGTTCACCTTCGGCGGTGGCTACGCGATGATTCCGATGATTGAGGCCGAGGTGGTCGATAAGCACCACTGGATTTCAAAAGAGGAATTTCTCGACCTGATTGCCGTGGCGCAGAGTTGTCCGGGCGTTTTCGCCATCAACATCTCAACCTTCATCGGCTTCAAACTGCGTCGCTATACCGGTGCCGTCGTCGCTGCGACAGGTGCGGCACTACCCTCGTTCCTCATCATCCTGCTCATCGCCCTGTTTTTCCACCGTTTCAAGGATGTTCCCTGGGTCGAGGCCGCGTTCAACGGCATTCGTCCGGCGGTCGTCGCGCTGATTGCCGTGCCGACCTTCAATCTGGCGAAAACGGCGAACATCACGCTCGCCAACTGCTGGATTCCCATCGTCACGGCACTGCTCATCTGGCTGCTCGGCGTCAATCCCATCCTCATCATCATCGTGGCGGCTCTCGGCGGCTATCTCTACGGAAAATTCATCAGTCCAACGGAAAACGAAAATGGATGAAGGATGAAAGAATAAGGATGAAATTGAAAAATCAATTGTACATTAAATTGTACATTGTAAATTGTAAATAGTAAATTAAAATGATTTATCTCTATTTATTTATAACCTTTTTCCAAATCGGCCTCTTCGGTTTCGGCGGCGGCTACGGAATGCTCTCGCTCATCCAGACCGAGACCGTCGTACACCACCAGTGGCTCTCGACGGCGGAGTTTACGAACATCGTGGCCATTTCGCAGATGACGCCCGGCCCCGTCGGCATCAATGCGGCGACCTACTGCGGCTATGCTGCTGCGCAACAGGCTGAGTATCACGGATTTATGGCCGTTCTCGGCTCTGCCGTAGCCACCTTCGCCCTCGTTCTGCCCTCGCTGATTCTGATGATTCTCATCAGCAAAATGTTCATGCGCTATATGGACACGCCCGTGATGCAAAGCATTTTCACTGCCTTGCGCCCCGTCGTCGTCGGTTTGTTGGCCGCCGCCACCCTGCTGCTGATGAATGCCGACAATTTCAAGACGATGACAGGCGACCCTTGGCGATTCTGGGTTAGCGTCGCCCTTTTCGTTGCCACATTCGTCGGCACGAAGTACGTGAAAATCAACCCGATTCAGATGATTGGCTTCGCCGCTTTCGCAGGATTGATACTTTTATAAAAGAAATGTTTTTTGCCATTTTGTTAAACTTTTCCCGTGTTCTCGCGTCATAATTATCGTATGAATCGATTTATATTTTCTTCGATGCTGCTGTTGTGGACAATGGTGGCATCGGCACAGTGTGTTGTAAAAGGCAGAGTTTTGGACAAAAAGACGCTTGAGCCGTTGGGATTTGTGGCGGTGAAAGTGATGCGGGCAGGCAGTGCGGAATTGGTGAAGGGAGCCGTTTCCGACACGGATGGCCGCTTCTTGGTCGAGGGTTTGGCGACGGGTAGTTATTCGCTGGAACTTTCGTATGTGGGCTACAAGCCGCTCACGCGCCAGTTCACGCTCAGCGAGGGCAATCGCACCCAGAATTTCGCGACGCTGCACATGACCGACGACTCGCAGCAGTTGAAGGAAGTGACGGTGACGGGACAGCGGTCGTCGATGAAGTTGGAGGTCGATCGCAAGTCGTTCGACGTGTCGCAACTCGTCACGAATGCGGGCCAGTCGGCTTCGGAGGCGTTGGAAAACATCCCGTCGGTCGAGGTCGATAACGACGGAAACATCTCGCTGCGCGGCAATTCGAGCGTCGAGGTTTGGATCAACGGCAAGGCGAGCGGTCTGACCGCCGACAACCGCGCCCAGATTCTGCAACAACTGCCTGCCGAGAGCATCGAGCGCATCGAAGTCATCGACAATCCGTCGGCGAAATTCTCGGCGGAAGGCTCTGCCGGCATCATCAACATCGTGATGAAAAAAGACCTGAAACCGGGCTACTACGGCAGTGTGCAGGCCGGCGTCGATACGCGAGGCGGTGCGAACACGAGTTTCAACATCAATTACAACTCGCCGCGTTGGGACGGCTACGCCAACATCGGCTACCGCCATCGCGAGGGCAAGGGGCGCAGCCAGAGCGAGCAACTTTTCCTGAAAACCAATCAGTATCAGTGGTACGAGGGCGAAAATTCCAACCGAGGAAACGGCTTGTTCAGTCGTGCCGGAGTGACGCTTCACGCCACGAAAAAAGACGATTTTTCGCTGTCGGGGATGATGATGCTCGGCAAAAACCGCGATTCCGGCTTCACGCCCTATCACTACGGCTCGATTGATGGCTCGGAAGGGCTGAACGCCTCGACTTTCGACGATTTCGACTTCGCTACGCTGACTCCGACGCAAATTATGTCGCGCCAGACCAGTTCGCGTGGCAATATGAATATGTACTACGGCGAGTTCAACTACCGCCATTCGTTCACCGACCGCCACTATCTCGACTTCGTCGTGGGCTATCACAAATGGAAGGCCGACAACGACAATTTCTATCAGGATTCGACGCAATTTTTCAACACTCAACATCCAACACCCAACACCTACAGTTACCAAAACCGCCCGATGCACATGAACAACCGCACGTGGGAGGTGAAACTCGACTACGAGAACCCGATTTCCGAGCGATTCCAACTTCAGGCAGGCTATCAGGCGCGTTTTTCGCACGAAAACACGCCGCAGGAGTCGTTTATCGATAACGAAAATTGGGACGGACACGCTGCCGTGCTGGACAAAAAATACTACAACCGCTTCATCTACGACATGGATGTTCACGCCCTCTACACGACGCTGACTTGGAAGTTAGGAAAGTTCGGCGTGATGGGCGGACTGCGCGGTGAATATTGGCGCGTGAACACCGAGAGTTACACGTGGGAACAGGAATTCGAGCCGACGGCAGACAATCGCCCAACACCCTTCAAAAAAGACTATTTCCAACTGTTCCCGTCGCTGTTCCTGTCGTATCAACTCACCGACAACGACCAACTTCAGTTGAACTACACGCGCCGTCTGCGTCGTCCGTGGGGTGGACAACTCAATTCGTTCCGCGATACGCGCGATGCTACCACCGTGTCGTTCGGAAACCCCGAACTCACACCCGAATACAGCAATTCGTTCTCGCTGAACTACCTGAAAACGTGGACCGAGCACTCGATGATGATTTCCGCCTACTATCGTCCGACCACCGACGTGATGCAGCGCATCAACTGGCAGAATCCCGCCGACGGACTCTTCTACTCGACCAGTAAAAACGTGGCGAAGAGCACTTCATCGGGTGTCGAAGTGACCGTAAAAAACAAGTTTTTCCGCATCCTCGACCTCACGACCTCGGCCAACGCCTATTATTACAAACTCAACGGTTTCCAATACGAAATCGACGGCCAGACCGTCACCGGCGAGGAGCAGTCGCGCTTCACGTGGAATGCCCGAATGATTGCCTCGCTGATGCTGCCCTACGACCTCTCCATCCAACTCACGGGCAACTACCGCTCGCGTCAGGTCGTCACGCAGGGTTATCGCAAGCCCGGCTACGGCCTCGACTTCGGCCTGCGCAAGCATTTCCTCGACAAGAAGTTGATGCTCGCCATCTCGTGCCGCGACGTGCTCGACTCGCGCCGTTGGGAGAACATCACCGAGAGCGAAACCTTCCTGCGCCACCAGTTGAACCGCCGTCGCTCGCGCACCGTGAACTTCACGCTGACCTACAACTTCGGTAATATGAAGCCCAAGCGCCGTCCCGGACAGAGAATGCAAGGCGAGGAAATGGACGACCCGTCGAGCAACTACAGCGGAGCGAGTATCGAAGATTAAGAAAGAAAATCCATCGGAAACACCGTAAGGATGTTTCCGATAGATTTTTAAAAAGATTTTTTCACAAATTTAGTGAAGTTTTTAACAAAAAAAACTACTAACCATTCGTCAAGAAAATTGGCAAAAATCTATCCATATTCGTCAAGAAAATTGGCAAAAATCTATCCATATTCGTCAAGAAATTTGGCAAGAATCTATCCATATTCGTCAAGAAATTTGGAAAAACATTTGCTTATATCATTAAAAATCAGTACCTTTGCACCATCAATTTATAAAAAGCATGAAAAGGAAACTTTATCATTCGTTATTGGAATGGAAAAAATCCCCAGACAGGAAACCGCTAATTTTAGAAGGAGCCCGTCAGGTAGGGAAAACGTGGCTGTTGCAGGAATTTGGCCGCAACGAGTATGACAACATGGTCTATATCAACTGCCATAACAATCCTTTCGCACACATGCTGTTTCAAACAGATTTTGACATAGAACGCATTGTGCGCGATGTGGAGGCCAAAACCGGACAGCGAATCGTCGCAGGAAAAACACTGATTGTCTTTGACGAGATACAAGAATCGCCGCAAGGCATAGCGTCGCTGAAGTATTTTTGCGAAAACGCCAGAGATTTGCACGTTGCGGTAGCAGGCTCTCTCTTAGGCGTGACACATCGTCCTGAAGAATCTTATCCCGTCGGCAAAGTCGATGTGTTGAAACTTTTCCCCATGACTTTCGACGAATTTGTATTGGCAGTTGGAAATGAAAAGTTGGTGGAAATACTGATGAACTGTGAGTGGGCATCTGTCGAAGTGCTGAGCCACACATTGGAAGGCTTACTCAGACAATATTATTATGTCGGCGGTATGCCCGAGGTCGTACTCAACTATGTGACCAACAACGACATCTTCAAAGTCCGGAAAATTCAGAAAAAAATCATCTCTGCCTATGCCAACGATATGGCTAAACATGCCGTAAAGGAAATTGAACACATTCGTTTGGTATGGAAAAGCATCGCCGCCCAACTTTCAAGGGAGAACAAAAAGTTTATTTACGGTGCCGTCAAAAGCGGCGGTCGTGCTCGCGATTTGGAAACAGCCATACAGTGGCTCGTGGATGCAGGTCTGGTCTATAAAATTCATCGTTGTCGCACACCACAGGAACCTTTGAATTTCTACGAAGATTTCGATGCATTCAAACTCTATCTGCTTGACGTGGGACTGCTCGGGGCACTTGCCAATGCCAAACCCAAACTGATGCTCGTCAATAACGACGTTTTCAAAGAGTTTAAAGGAGCATTCACAGAAAATTACGTCCTTCAGCAACTCGTTCCCCATGAAAATCTGGATATTTATTATTATAGCAAGGAAAATTCCAAAGTGGAAATCGACTTTCTTGTGCAAACAGACAATCGTCTGCTTCCCATTGAGGTGAAGGCCGAAGAAAACGTAAAAAGCAAGTCTTTTTCACAATTCATCAACATTGACTATGCAGAAAAACATTTGAAAGGACTACGCCTTTCCATGAAACCCTATATCGATCAAGGATGGATGGAAAATATACCTCTGTATAGTATTTCGGGTTATATCAACAGCGTATCTCCTTCTCGGCTTTAAATCGAAAATTTTAACAAAAGAATTTTGCCCAACAAAAAAAATCAGGCGGCTGTCCAATTACGGATAGCCGCCTGAATTGATAATTTTACGCTAACGAATTACTTAACATCGGCGTTGTAGTCAGACTCTCTTTCGGGAATTGCCCAAGTCCAGTCGTTGCCATCGGTCGGGTTGATGGTGACGGCGAAGTTCTTGTGGAAGCTTCCGACGGGATACTGCTTGCGCACGATGGGCTCTTTCCAACGCCGTCCCAAACAGAATCCGCAGGGCATATATAAACGGCAAAATTTCGATACGATTATCGTGTACTCACTCGTTTCTCGTTCCGAAGACTTTTAACAATATCTTTTGATTCAGTTGCAACGGGGGTTGAAACAAAATCGGGTGTATTGAACGAATACAGCGTCCGCTGATAGTAGCGATGGGGATTCTGCTGCGGCAGCAAGAATGGTTTTGTGGCTTTTCCGTGCTCATCGAGGGAAGAAAAATATATTTGGGTATAAAGTCCGTCATCGCGGCGACTTGTGAAGAAAAACCAACGGCTATTACTGCTCCAATTGTGCAGACTTTCAGCACTATCGCTGTTTACTTCTTCCAAAGGTCGGGTCTCGCCAGTCTGCAAGTCCAGCAACCACAAGTCCGCCTCAGGATGCCATATGGAGAAATAGCCATAGTCCAATTGGGTAAACATGACATAGCGGCCATCGTAAGACGGACGCGGCCATGTTACACTTTTTCCTGTTTTGGAGGCATTTACGAGTGTATCTACTTGTTGCCCGAGTTTTCCGTTTTTTTCATCAAACGAAACCCGACAAAGACTGTATTTTTCCAAATCATAGTTTTGGGGATAGCTCTGCCGCCGTGCGGTTGTAAAATAAAGCCATTTCCCATCCGCCGAAAATGCAGGGCAATTCTCAGCCCAATATTTTTTCATAATGAGTGTGTCGCGCAAGGTTTCGTGGGTTTCTGTGTCATAGATGAAAACGTCTGACTGGCCGTCAAAGACCTCAATGCGTTTGTTTTTTCCAGAATGAAACAATTGGGATGTTTTGTTCGTAGAAAAAGCGATGTATCGTCCGTTAGGATGCCAGTAAGGATAGACCATTGCGCCTCCCAAACTGTCATTGACCGAGGCCAGAAAATCCGTTTTTCCCTGACGGCCTACGACTGTTGCACCATGTTCGCTTCTGACATGGAATACATAGTCGTCAGGCTTGCTGCGATTGACCGTATGGCAATTGACGCATCCGCCGTCCAAAAACTTATTATCCAAAATGACTTTCTCCTCGAATGTAGCAAGTTCTCTTTGATATATTCCCATGCGTCCATACATCTGATAGCCCGGAGCCACTCGCCGGTATGTGATTCCCCACTCTCCGAGCGGATATTTGCTGATAAAAATGTCAAACGTATTATACTGCATCCATTTACCCTCTTTCTCGGCGCAAACGGAAAACGACAACTTGCCGCCTTGATTTCGCCTTAACAAGTCATGCCATTCGTCAATTCCGAAGTCCGCATAAGCACCATTTACATGCAACGAGCCTCCTTGGGAGCCTTTCACTTCCACATCAACCGTCGTCACACCATCATCCGCCATGGAAAAATTCAGCGGAGCAATGTCCACAGGCACGGTCACTCCAATATAATCGGGATAGATGGCAGGCTCTGACAGCACTTTTTCCGCATCGTGCGGACGTGATGTGCACGAAAGCAACAGACAAGCCATCGACAACGACACTACTCTGAGTTTCTTCAACGTATTCATATTGCTCAATTAAATAGGACATCCTTGGTGTTTCCATACACTTTCTGCAATTTCCCGTAGGTGGGATGACTTTCTATGAGTGTTGGATTTTCAATTAAATTCTTCATCTTACGGGCGAAAAAACGATAATAAACCGTTTTCTCCAGTATCGAGATGTATTTTTCAGCCACCCGATATTGCCCTGTAATCAATGCTGTTTCCGTCAATCGCTGCAATGCCCTTCCGCTCATGGAAAAGTCTTCGATGGAAGCCATCGCCTCGAAAGATGCCCGCTGCGCCATGTTCACCATCCCTGCGTACATATAGACATCGCTCATCATATAGGCGGAAGTCCTGCTGCTCAAAACGTCGTTGGTAAGGGTCAGGTTGCCAAACATCTCCGCTTCGCCGATTTTTCCAGTCTGGAATTGTGCCAGTCTGACTACATTCTGGCAGGCTGCCGACGATGGATAGTTCTTTCGGAGAATCGACTGCCACTGCCCTTTTCTCAGCAGCCAGTCGTATTTCTCTTCTTCGCCATTGGAAGTAAAACTCACGAATGTCAGATGCCAGACGTAAATGGCGGGAAGAAATGAAACCGCAAAAAGGATATTTTTCCAATCCTTTTTCCGAAAACACTGCAAGAGCCACCACGCCAGCCATTGAAACACGAAGCAGAGTAAGGCCAAGAGCAATGCACCCAATGAGGCGTCATGAAAGAACTGGACGAAAAAGTCCCTAACATACTGCCAAAATCCATATTCCTTCCAGAACTCGGCATCCCACACGAACAGCCGCTCCTGTGCAACGACTGAGTGAGGATAGAAGAAATACCAGAAACAGAAAACTAAGAAGGCAAAGGCGAGGGCTACCATCAATCGCCAGTTTTCCAATATCCGTTTTTTAAGACTCATGGCCAAATGGAATAAATGTCTGGTTAGGAAAATACGGACGGCAAGCCCGGGAAGAGCGAACCGTCCGTATTTTTCAGTAATTAAATAGATTAATAGTTCTTTGTGCAGAGTTTGTTGTAGTCGGTCTCACTCTTGGGGATTTCCCAAACCCAACCAGGCTCATTGACACCTTTCTCCAAGAAGGAGCAGAATGTCTGAACGAAGTTGCGACCACGCTTGATGGGCTGATTCAGACGCTTCAGGTCGTAGAAGCGGAAACCTTCGCCCCACAGTTCAACGCGACGGCTGTTCATGATTTCCTCTGCCAAAGCAGCACCCGTATTGCCTTTAGAAACATACGACGGGTCGCGAGTGATTTGGAACTTCGTGAACACGCTCTGAGCTTCGTCGTTCTTTCCTGCACGAGCCAAAGCCTCAGCCTGCGTCAGATACATCTCGGCCAGACGCATGAAGGCGACATCACCAACGGCATTGGCCGTGGAACGAGCACGGAACTTGCGGTTCTGGTAGGGTTGCTTTACATAGGTTTTTGCGGGAACTTCTGCCTCACCCGTAGGATCGAACCATGCACGACGCAAGTCTGTTTCCGACATGGTATCGTAGGTGTCAGCATTGATACACTTCACACCCTGACGAATAGCTGTTGCACTGAAGTTCCATGACATGTAAGCATAGAAGGAGTAGAAATAAACCGTCTTGTCGTCCGGAGTACGAGCAGCGTACATCGCTTCCTTTGTGTCGGAGCAGATGTCAGCAAAACCGCACTGCAACTGATTGCCTTCCATCAACTTGCCACCATTGGCTTCTGCCAAAGCAATTGACTTGGCTGCGTAGGTTGCGGCGTTAGCGTAGTCTTGCTTGGCAAGAGCCACACGAGCCTTCAAACCCCATGCCACCATCTCGCTGTAGTGATGATAACCTGGATTGATTCCTACCAACAGTTTGCAAGCCTCGTCGAGGTCGGTGTTGATGAGCTGATAGACGTCTTCGACAGAATTACGTGCCTGCTCTGTTGTGGCGGCAGTCAAACGATAAGGAATACCATCCTGAGTGTTCGAGCCACCAGCTGCATAGCGCTTTGCGTAGAGCTGAACGAGGTTGAAGTGAGCCCATGCGCGGATGCAAAGTGCTTCACCCTTCACCTGATTGTACAAAGCTTCGTCGGTCTTGGGGGCTTCTTCTACGCCTGCAATAATTTTGTTGGCGTTCAGAATCCACTGGTAGTAAATTCTCCAATAGCTTGAGTTGTAGCCCGAAGTTTCATTCGTATTACATGTCCAACCAAGATAAGCGGCCTTACACCATGTGTTGGTAATCCAAGTGATGTCGTCGGCCTCAATGTCACGGCAGAACATGAATCCTGGCTCACCGCCCAAGCACTGATAACCTGTTTCCTGAGAAACCATTTCCTTGTGGATGCCATTCAGGGTAATGTAGAGGTTCTCGAGCGAGGTGTTGATTGAGGTCTCAGAGACCGCATTCGACGGCACCGTGTCAAGATAATCTTCTCCGCAGCTGCTCAGTCCGAGAGCCATAGCTGCTGCCATTACGATGGTCAAAAATCTATTGTATTTCATAATTCTTAACTAATTTAGAATGTAACATTAAGCGAGAAAGTAAAGTTGCGAGAGGGCATATACTCGTTGTAAACGAGACCGTTGAACTGAGCCATCGGGTTCAGACCCTGACGGGCTTTCAGCATGAACAGGTTCTCGGCGGCGAATGACAGACGTGCGGACTTCAGGTAAGCATAGTTGAGCACCTGCTTGGGCAACTGATAGCCGATGGTTATTGAACGCAGGTTCAGGTAGTCTGACTTCGTCAACCAACGGGTCGAGTAAGATGTCGAGATGTTCGTGTTGTGAGGACCATTAGCATCAACGCGCGGAACATCCGTGATGTCGCCGGGCTTCTGCCATGCGTTCAGCAGGTCAGGACTCATCGACTCACCATAGCTGTCGGTAGCCATCAAGCCTTGATAACCATAGTCAAGCAGTTTGCCACCTAACTGGTAGGAGAAGATAGCTGCGAAGTCGAATGCTTTGTAGTTGGCCTTCACATTGAAACCACCATATACTTTAGGAATAGATGCACCGCTGAAGTCAAACATGGCGTTGCTATAGTCGTTGGTAAGCTGTTTGCCATCTCTGCTCAGGAACGTTGCTTCTCCTTCTTTGTATTTCTCGGGATCAGCAATCCACAAACCATCGCCGGTTTCAGGATCAACACCGTACCACTGACGGAGCCAGAACTCATACATGCTCTTGCCTTCCACCCATTTTTTGGAACCGCCAACGTAGCCGTCCTTCATCGTATCGGGCAGTTTCGTAATCTTGTTCTTGAGGAAGGTAGCATTGGCACCTACGCTCAGGCCGAAGTCTTTCATCTTCAGAACTTTGTAGTCGAGGTCGATTTCCACACCCGTGTTGGTAACTTTACCCACATTCTGGATGATGGAAGAAACACCCGTCGAAAGCGGCTGCGACACATCGAAGAGCAAGTCTTTCGAAGCCTTCTTGAAGTATTCGATTGTACCCGTCAAACGGTCGAACAGGGTAAATTCAACGGCGACATCGGTAGAAACCTGCGTTTCCCACTTCAGGTCGGGGTTAGCCACAACCGTAAAGTATGCACCTGCCTCGTTAAAGTTCTTGTAGCCCGTGTAGTACAACGTCTGGTAGGGATAGTAGTCTGCATAGCCGTCACCGTCGAGGATTCCGTCGTTACCCGTCTCACCATAAGATGCACGCAGTTTCAAGTTGTTCACCCAAGTAACATTCTTCATGAACGGTTCCTCGCTGATGCGCCAACTGGCACCGAACGACCAGAAGTTACCCCAGCGGTTGTCCTTGTGGAAGCGCGAACTACCATCGCGGCGATAAGAAACCGAAGCATAGTACTTGTTGTCGTAGTCGTAGTTCAGACGACCGAAATAACCTTCTTTCTTATAGTTGTCGGTGTAAGAACTCAAACTGCTGATGTTCACGAAGTTACCAAACTCATAGAGGCCTTCCATCGTTTCCTCAGTCTTCATGCCATACAGATAGTCATAACGATACGAGTAGTTCTCGTGACCGAGCATGATTTCTCCGTGGTGCTTGCCGAAGTACTTGTTGTAATTGATGATTTGGTTGAGCGTCTGAGTGGTCGAGCGAGTCGATGTGATGTTCAGACGACCAGGACCTGCGGTGCCGTCACCCACGTACGGGTTCTCATACACCTTGCGGCGATAATCAGAGTTGCCATACGAGTAGTTCACCGTGAGGTCGAGGCCTTCAATCGGAGAAATCGTTACATAGGTACGTGCATTCTGACCATTGCGGATGAATTCGCGGCTGTTGAACTGAGTTTCTGCAATCGCGTCACGACCAGGGGCTGCCAGACGGTCGCCGTCGTAGTCATAGACATAGTTAGCGGGATTCGTCGTCGGATTTCCTTCCGCGTCCAAATATGCACCAGAATTGAGGTCGTGTTTGTGGATCGGATAGATGGGCGACATCGTGCGGATGAAGCGCACAATGTTCGAATACGTAGAGTTGTTACTTGCATCGGCAGTCGAGTAGTTCGAAATCGAACGGTTCAAACTGACGTTCAAACCACTCTTGAACCACTTCACAGGATAAATGTTGTAGTTCAAACGTCCGCTGTAACGCTCGAAGTCGGTCTTGATGACATAACCGTTGTCCTTCAGATAACCAACAGAAGCGTAAGTGTCGCTCTTGTCTGTCTTGGTGTTGTAGCTGAGGTTATACTCCTGACGGTGACCAGTCTTGAAGGCTGCATCTTCCCAATCAAGGTCATCGCCCCACTTCAGCGTGTTTGCTGCCGGATTCAGTTTTCCGTCAGTACCTACGATGGCATCGTTTGCCACACCTGCGAAGATGTTGTAACCGCGCAGCGTAGTACCAAGGGCATTCGTAGCCAATGTTCTGGCTTCTTCATCTGTTTTTCCAGTAGAAACATACGAGTTCTTCAACATCTGCCACTGCAAAGGATAATAGTCGTACACGCCCACTTTTGCATAATCTTTGTATGCGCGGACAGACCAACCTTGCTTGATGTCAACCGAAACGCTGGAACCTGCGGTTTTACCCTTCTTCGTAGTAATCAGAATCACACCGTTACCTGCGCTCGAACCGTACAGAGAAGTCGAAGCGGCATCTTTCAACACCGTGATGTTCTCAATGTCCGAGGGGTTGATGTCGCCGATGCTTCCGTTGTAGATAGCTCCATCGACTACATAAAGCGGTGCGTTGGAAGCGTTCACCGAACCGAAACCGCGAATACGGACAGCGGCAGACTCACCGGGCTGACCCGATGCGGAAGTTACCTGAATACCCGTGGCGTTACCCTCGAGGGCTGCCGTCACGTTGGTAATCGGACGCTTCTCGATGCTCTGACTGTTCACCGTCGAGGCAGAACCCGTAAACGACGATTTTTTCGATGTACCATAGGCCACGACGATCACCTCGTCGAGAGCACTCTGGTCGCTCGTGAGTACGATGCGCATGTTCGGACGAGCCGTCACCTCGATGGGTTCCATGCCCACGTAAGTGATGCGCAGCAAATCATGTCCCTTCGGACAGGTCAGCGTGAACTTACCGTCCATGTTCGTTGCTGTACCGACGTTTGTGCCTACGACCATGACAGTTGCGCCCACTACGGGCTCGCCGTCGTCTTGCGACACCACGGTACCACTGACTTGCGTCTGAGCCATTGCTCCTATTGCTGTGAATAGGAAAGCGGCCAAAAACAAACTTAGTCTTTTAACCATAGATTTTCTTTTTTAAGTTAATAATTAGTGTTAGTTAATAATTAATGGATAAATTTCGTTTTCTCACTATTGCACCTCTGCGCCGGAGGTGGTATCGTTTTCCCTTTTTCATGGATTTCGATTTGCAAATATAATGCAAATTTATTAAACAAACAAATAAAATCGTAAAAAAATGCTGTTTTTAGGTCAATTTTTAACATTTCGCGTCAAAAAAAACGTTATTTCGCACCATTTTTTTCTTATAAAAAACCGCTTTTTATTCTAAAAAAATCCTGTTTTCTTTTGATTTTTAACGGAAAAAGTCCCTATTTTTACCATAAATTTAACGGAAAAAGTCCCGAAAATTTGGTTGTATAATTATTTTTTCTTACTTTTGCAGCCAAATATGACAGCTATGCTATACAGAAAATACGCCTCACGCATCGAACAGTTTCTTCGCGACAATCCGCAGAAGATACTCCTCGTCAATGGTGCCCGACAGATCGGGAAATCCTATCTCATTCGCTATGTCGGACGGAAATCATTTCGTAACTTTGTGGAAATCAACCTCAAAGAAGACAAAGAGAGTATGGGCTTATTTGCAACGGTCAAAAGTACCGATGATTTCTATATGCAGTTGGGTGCGGCATACGGAAACCTGCTCGGAACGAAGGAGGACACGCTCGTTTTTTTAGATGAGATTCAAAGTTATCCGCATCTCATGACGATGTTGAAATTCCTGAACCAAGAGGGACGTTACCGTTACATTGCCAGTGGATCGCAGCTCGGCATAGCCTTGTCGCAAACCGCCTCCGTACCCATCGGGAGTGTGGCGATAGAAGAAATGTATCCACTCGACTTCGAGGAATTTCTTTTGGCAATGGGGTGCGCACAGGAAACTATCGATGGCATCAGGCGAAAATTTTCAAAGGGAGAATCGCTCAATGAGTCGTTGCACAGCTATATGCTACAGCAATTCAAAATCTACCTGTTGGTAGGCGGACTTCCTGAAGCCATCAATAAGTTTTTGGAGAACAGAAACATGACGCATGTCCGTGAAGTGCAGCGCGACATCCATTCGCTCTACCGAATAGACGCGTCGCAATACGACGCCGAGCATCGGCTGGTCATTCGTCGCATCTACGACTCTCTTCCTTCATACATGGAGAATAAGAAGAAAAGGATTGTGGTGAAACGAATAGAAACGACAAAGGGACACAAGCAATTCAGCGATTACACCGGCGAATTTGAATACCTGACCAGTTCGGGTATAGCCATTCCCGTACAGGCTGTAAGTAATCCCAAGTTCCCACTGTTGGAATCTGAGAGCAAAAACCTGCTCAAACTCTACATGAACGACGTGGGGCTGCTCACCTATATTCTTTATGGAACAAATATCAATGCGGTTCTGCGAGACGAGCGCAGCATCAACCTCGGTTCGGTTTACGAATCTGTCGTGGCACAGGAACTGAAGGCGCACGGTTTCACGCTCCACTATTATGACAACAAGCAGCGGGGCGAAGTTGATTTCCTGATTGATGACTACGAGCAACTGACAGTGCTGCCCATCGAAGTCAAATCGGGAAAGGACTATACTGTTCACAGTGCACTTGACAAATTCGTCAGCACGGCAGACTATCATATCAACCGTGCCGTCGTGCTCAGCAACGAGCGTAAAGTTAGTACAAAAAACGGCATTACTTATTTGCCCATATACTACTGTATGTTTTATACTTCCGCGAAAACGATTTCTGGCGCAGAAACCATTATACCCGAGTTCGCCATTCAATCACCTCCTACGCAGAGGTCAAAAAGTTTAAAAAAGGAATAAAAATGGAATATTTTTTAACAAATGGGCACAAACCACCCCTAAAAACCACCTTTTCATAAAAAAAATGGAAAAAAAATTGTGCGTTTGATGAAAAATTGCTAAATTTGCAGTCTGAAATGGAGGAAGCAGAGGAAAATGTAAAGAAAAATAAATGTATAACACATTATTATATTATTAACATTATTCATTAACTAAAAAGAGAGAGAATTTATGGTTAAAAGACTAAGTATGTTTTTGGCCGCCTTCCTATTCACAGCAATAGGGGCAATGGCCCAGACGCAAGTCAGTGGTACCGTAGTGTCTCAAGACAACGAACCCGTTGTAGGTGCTACCGTGATGGTCGCAGGAACACAGGTCGGTACGACAACTAACGTGGACGGTAAGTTCACTCTGACGTGTCCGAAGGGACATGATTTGTTGCGCATCACGTATGTCGGCATGGAGCCGATCGAGGTGACGGCTCGTCCGAACATGCGCATCGTGCTTACCGACGAACAAAGCTCGCTTGACGAAGTGGTGGTTGTGGCCTATGGTACACAGCGCCGCGAGGCCAAGACGGGTAGTATCACCTCGGTCAGCGCCGCTGAGATTGCCGACATCCCCGCGATTTCGGTCGATAAGATGCTCAGCGGTAAGCTCGCCGGTGTGCAGGTGACGCAAGCCTCGGGTCAGCCGGGCTCTGCTTCGCAGATTCGCATTCGCGGTATCAGTTCGATCAACGCTGGTAGCGGTCCGTTGTACGTTGTCGATGGTATCCCCATCAACAGCGGTGACGACTCGTACTTCACGAACACGTCGAACCCGATTGCGATGCTCAACCCGAACGACATCGAGAGCATCACCGTGCTGAAGGACGCTGCCGCAGCTTCTGTCTATGGTAGCCGTGCTGCCAACGGTGTGATTCTGATCACCACGAAGAGCGGTAAGGAAGGCAAGAGCACATTCACGGTGCGCGCCAAGTTCGGTATGTCGCAGTTGGCTAACGACAACGACTACGGTGTGATGACCGGCCAGGAACTGTTGGAATTCCAGCGCGATGCTATCCGCAATGCCGGCAAGAACCCCGACGATCCCACAGGCGGTGCCTCTTACTATCGTCCCTACGAGTTGCTGAGCCGCACCCAGACCAACTGGATGGACCACATGACCCGCACGGGTAAGATGCAGGAATACGAAGCAGTGTTGCAGGGCGGAACAGCCAAGACGAGATACTACAACTCGATTTCGTACAGCAACACGGAAGGTGTCTTCTACGGCATCAAGTACGACCGTATTCAGGCACGTGTGAACGCCGACCACGAAATCAACAAGAATTTGAAGACGGGTGCTCGCGTGAACGTGGCCTACACCTACGGTGAGGACGTGCCGATGCAGGCGCTCTACTATTCCAACCCCGCTTTCGCAGGCATGACGATTCTGCCTTGGTCGAAGGCTTACAACGAGGACGGAACGCACAACACGCTGATTTCGGAGAACTCCAACACCAACCCGCGCGCCACGGCTGAATACGACGACCAGTGGCAGAAGCGCTACCAGTTCGACGGAAGCATCTACTTGGAGTGGAAGCCCATCCGCCAACTGACCCTGAAGACGAACAACGCCGCTCAGATGAGCTTCCACGAAGGCCGCCGCTACTGGAGCCTCGAAGCCAGCAACAACGCCAGCGGCTATCCCCGTCTGCAAACCAACCAGACGCAGTATCGCGTGCTGACCACCTCAAACACGGCAACGTGGCAGGATGTCTATCTTGACAAGCACAGCGTCCGCGCCCTGATCGGTCAGGAAGCCAAGCACGACACCTATTTCGACAACTACCAGCGCATCGGCAATTTGAATCCGCAGATTCCCCATCTGCCGTCGGGTAACTTCGACACGGGCGACTGGTTCGGTGCCGACTACGACGTTTCGACCGAAACGCTGCTTTCCTACTTCGGAATCCTCGACTATAACTTCGATTCCCGCTATTTCTTGCAGGCTTCCATCCGTTACGACGGATCGTCGCTCTTCGGACAAGACAACCAGTGGGGTCTGTTCTGGTCGCTCGGTGCTTCTTGGAACATCCACCACGAGAAATTCATGAAGGACATCAAGTGGATTGACATGCTGAAACTCCGCGCATCCTACGGTGTGAACGGTAACAACAACATCAGCCGCTATCGCCAGTACGGTACTTACGCATCGGGAACTTACAACGGCATCACGGGTCTGGTTCCTTCGACGCCTGCCAACTCGAAGCTCTCTTGGGAAAAGAACTACACTTGGAACGTCGGTATCGACTTCCGCTTCCTGAAGCGCTTCTCGGGTAGCATCGATGTCTATTCGCGTAAGACCACCGACATGTTGCTCGACAAGGCACAGTCTTCGACTTCCGGCTTCAACACCGCATTCACCAACGTCGGCTCGCTCCGCAACACGGGTGTTGAATTCCAACTCGATGCCAACATCATCGACAAGGGCGACTGGAAATGGGATGCCGGCTTCAACCTTTCGCACAACAAGTCTGAAATTCTCGAACTTGCCGGTGACGACATGATGGCCTATTCTGGCGACTCACGTCTGCAGCACATCGTTGGCGAGCGTCTTTACACGTTCTACCTGAAAGACTACTACGGTGTGAACCCCGTCAATGGTGAAGCCCTCTGGCGCAACAAGAACGGCGAACTGACCAACAACTACAACGATGCCAACTACATCAAGGCAGGCAGCCCCGAACCGAAGTTCACCGGCGGTCTGAACACCACTGTTTCGTGGAAAGACCTCTCGCTGAGCGTGGTTTGCGAGTTCAAGGCCGGCAACAAGGTTCTCATCGTCGAAAACCGCTACTTGCAGGCCGACGGTAACCAAATGTCGATGAACCAAGCCAAGAGCGCACTGAACTATTGGAAGAAGCCGGGCGACACTGGCGTGAGCCCGAAGCCCATCGCAGGCAACTCGACCAACAGCTACCAGTTTGCCTCGACGCGCTGGTTGGAGAAAGGCGACTACTTCCGCATCAAGGACGTGACGCTGTCGTACAACCTGCCCCGCACACTGCTCCAGAAAGCAGGCATTCAGGGTGCAAAGGTCTATGCCAGCGGTCTGAACGTATTCACTTTCCACGATGTGAACTTCTGGGATCCCGAGCGTGGCATCACAGGTATGGGTACGGGTATCTATCCCGTGTCGAAGACCTTCGCCATCGGACTCGACCTTGTATTTTAATTAGAGAGTACCAAACAAGTAACGAAAGGAAAAAGATATGAATATGAAAAAGATATTTTTAGGACTTGCAGCCATCGCTGCCATCGGTTCTCTCAGCTCCTGTAAGGACTTCCTTGTCGAAGAGCCTGTGCTCAAGCAGAGCAACGAGCTGACACTTTCAACCTACGACGGCCTGAATTCGGCCGGTGCAGCTCTCTGCTACTACTTCCAGAGTGCCGACTGGTACGACGGACAGTTCATCTTGCAGTCGGAACTGCGCGCCGGAAACGCCAAGAACCCCAAGTCGGAACCCGGCTCGGGACGCTATCGCACCGACACACAGTGGAACTACACCGCTGAAAGCACCTCATCGCTGTGGTCGTATGCCTACTACACGATTTCGTGGGCCAACAACATCATCAACAACCTCGAAGGCAAGACTTCCAACGAAGTAACTCAACAGCAGATTGACAACCTGATGGCCGAAGCACTCTTCATCCGTGCGCTCTGCCATTTCGACCTCGTCATCACCTACGCGCAGCCCTACACCCATGAGCCTAACAGCCTTGGTGTGCCCGTTGTTCTCGTCACCGAGAACGGACAGCCTGCACGTAACACCGTCAAGGAAGTTTACGACCAGATTGTGGCCGACCTGCTCGAAGCCGAAGGTCTGATTTCCGCCGACTACACCCGCTCGGGTTGCGACGATCCCGCCGCAGTCGTGTCGAAGAGCGCCATCCAGGCCCTGCTCTCGCGCGTCTATCTCTACATGGGCGAATGGCAGAAATCCGCCAACTATGCGACCACCGTCATCAACAGCGGCAAGTTCAGCCTGCTTTCCGGCGACGACTATGTCAAGATGTTCTCCGCAACGACCGCTCCGAAGGGTGGCGAAATCATCTTCGAACTGTTCGGTTCGCAGAAGAACGGCGGTTGGGACGGCTCCGGCTGGACCCACATCCCCTACATCACCAACCGCGGTGACGAAGGCTCGGCTGACGTTTGCGCCACAAAAGACCTCTTCGACCTCTACGAAGACGGCGATGTCCGCCAGAAATTCTTCGACCTGTCGAATGGCGACTACTTCATGACGAAGTTCCACGGTAAGGAAGGCGGTGTGCCCCGCGCAACCAACATGCCTATCCTCCGCCTCTCTGAAATGTATCTGAACCGTGCCGAAGCCATCTCCAATGGCGCCTCCATCAGCGGAGCCAGCGCACGTGGCGACTTGGAAGCCGTTGCATCGAAGCGTGGTGCAACCGTTCCCGCCCAGTTCAACACATTCGACGAGCGTCGCAAGGAACTGATGTTCGAAGGCCACATCGTCTATGACTATGCCCGTTGCAAGAAGTCGCTGAAGCGTACCGACTTCGACGACGTGAACAACAAGGACATTGAATTCCCCAACTACAAGTGGGCAATGCCGATTCCGAAGCGCGAAATGAATGCGAACCCCAACATGGAGCAGAATCCGGGCTACTAAGCGAAAAAGTTAAAAAGTAAAACGGTAAAAAAGTAAAAGATTATGAAGAAAATCAAGTTTATATATGGTTTGATGGCTGCCGTTGCACTCACGTTTGCATCGTGCAACGTGAACGACCTGCCTGAATTTGACGACAAGGATGCTTTCGTGGCGTTCACCAGTTCGACGGCTTCGGTCGTTGAGACTGGCGGCACGCTCGAAGTGAGCGTCATGCTGACCTCGCTCAGTGGCATCAACGGATCTGTGGACTTCGAGATTGTCGCCCCCGAAAAGGGCGGTGCCATCGAAGGAACACACTACACTATCGAAGGCTCGAAGACGCTCAATTTCACTGGCGGCGAGGGAGCTACGCAGAAGATTAAGTTCAACATCATCGACAACGACGTGTTCGGCGGCGATGTGAAGATGACGATCAATCTGGTCAATCCGCAGGGAGTCAATCTCGGCGCATCCAAGACCTGCAGCGTCACCATCGAAGACGACGAGCACCCGCTGGCATTCATCCTCGGTTCGTTTGACGCACAGGGTGAAGACTACTATGGAAGTTGGGCAGTCGAGGATTGGAAGACCACCATTGAAAAGGATGCCAACGACCTGAACAAGGTTTGGATTTACGGCTTCACTCCGGCTGGCTTCCCCGATGCAATCTATGGTATTGTCAATGATGAGAAGACAGAAATTCGTGTTCCGGTCAATCAGACGATTGGAAGCAACTCGAGCTATGACGTGGTTCTCGAAGCCTACACCAATGAAGGCGCCGACGACATCACCGACTTCGTAGTGGGCACAATCAGCGCCGACGGTACGATTACCATCACGCCGACCACGTGGATTGCTGCTGCTGCCTACAATAAGGGTACTACGACTCTGGCTGGTTACTACGCAATTGACCGCGCTGTCGTGTTTAAGAAAAAATAACTTAACAACGGAATGATTATGAAGAAAATATTTTATAGTTTAGCGATCATGGTCATGGGTCTCGCCAGTTGTACAACTTGGGACGATGCCGTGACAGAGAAGTACGGCGATGGTCCGTCGATCGACGTGAACGTTGTGGCTGCCCAGCCGTCAGACTCGGCATTCACCATCACATTGACACCGGCTGCCGGAACAACCTACTATGCATTCATCATCGATGAGAGCCCCGAGGCTGAAACCATCGACGGTTACACGTTGCTCAAGGGCGGATATGGCAACAGCGTGGTGAACACGAGCCAATATCCGACGCTGACGCTGCCCATCGATGGCGCAGAGCCGAACACGACCTATCAGGTCTATGCCGTTGCCAGCAACGACAAGGGCATCATCGGCGACGTCGTCGTGAAGAGCATCACGACCACCGACAAAAACGCTCCGAAACCGATGACTCTGAAGGAAGACGCTGCCAACAAAGCTGTGCAGGTGGGCTTCAATCAGGCTGTCAAGCGCGGAACAGGTGCTGTGAAGGCCGTCTATTACAAGGAGTGGGACTGGGAAAATCCCGTTACCGTCAATCCCGAGGACATTGAAGTGACCATTTCGGGCAAGACCGTGACCTTCTCCGTTCCCAATGCTCCCGCAGGCTCATTCATTGCCTTCTCATGGGAAAAGGGCGCGTTTGTCGATGCAGTCGGCAACCAGTGTACTGCTTTCACAAGCTCCTACGACGAAAAGAACGACAAGTTCCTCGGAATCTGGGTACACGCTGCCAACGAAGCATTTGAAGTAACCGACAAGAATGTGACAGCTCCCAAAGATAAAGAGTTCGACAACTGGGAAGCTTTCGCAGGCGAACTGACCTTCGATTTCGACATCTTCCGCAACGACGAAACCGTGGAAGCAGGCGACTTGGAGGTTGTCTATAGTGGCAAGAAGCGCACGGCGACTTACAAACTGACTGCCGAACAGTGGTCGGTCAGCGGTAAGAAGCTCACCTTCAAACTGCCGGAAGCACCCAACTCGGAAGAAACTGTCGCGCTGAAGATGGTCGAAGGTGCCATCAACGATGTCTATGGCAACCCGAATGCAGAATACACAAGCACGATCACTTGGAAGTATTCTACTTTCCAACCGACGGTTGACAATGTCATCGGAACCTTTGACTTCATCTATACGTCTGCCTACGACGGAGGTCAATATGATGGTGGTCCTGTCACCATTACTGAGGATCCCGAAAATGAAAATGGCGTGATTATCAAAGGACTCTTCAGTGACTACGTTCCTGGTGGAGAATTTGAAGGTTATTATGACTTGTCCGCAAGCAAGTTGTACATTTACGCCTATCAGGTTTTGGGCCTTTATACGGCTTCCAGTGGTACCGTCTATGGTCTGATTACATACAGCCAGACATACAAGGATGAAATTGAATTCACCATCAATGCCGACGGCACGATTACTTCCACAGACTTAGGTCTTGTTGCTTGCGATGAAAATTACGAAGACGCTCTTGGTTGGATGGAGAAGGCTTCTATTGCCACCCTCACTCCGAAAGCCGCAGCTGCTCGTTCGTGGAAAGCTTCATCGAAAGCAAAATCGAAGGCTAAGAAAGTGAATACTGCTGTCCGCAACCTGAAGAAGCACATCCGCAAATAACTTGAAACCCAAGAAAATCCTCTTTTCCTCGCCAGAAGTGCGGGGAAAAGGGGATTTTTTAGCTTTTATCACCCTTAGAAACGAATGAAATGACAGTTATGAAAAGGAAAATCCTCTTGTTGTTAATTCTCAGTTTGCCTTTGGTGAGCCTACAAGCCGCCGATGTCAGTCAGGAAACTGCCGCCAAGAAAGCACAAACGCTGCTGAAACAGCGCATTGCCGGTTTCAACCGAGAAGTGCAGTCGATCCAAACCGTCAGCTATGAAGGCCGCTCGGCCTATCATGTCGTGCAGTTCGCGAAAGGCGGCTGGGCACTGATTTCGGCAGACGACATGTCGGCTCCGCTGATTGGCTACTCGGGCGAGGGCACGTTCCAAATCGACTGCCAAGCCGAGAATTTTCGGGGCATGATGGACGTGTATAGTCAGCAAGTGGTTCGCAATGCCCGACTGCAAGGCACAAAACACGCAGGATGGGACAGCGAGGCTCTTGAAACGGAATTCGAGGCAACGAGAGCATCGTCTGACAAGATTTCTCCGCTGATCAGCGTGACGTGGAATCAGGGAAATCCCTACAACAAATACTGCCCGAAAGATGCCAGCGGTCCCAGTGGCCGGGTTTATGTGGGCTGCGTGGCAGTCGGAATGGCGCAGGCGATGAGCGTCGCCAAGTGGCCGCCGCGTCCCGTCGGACAGTACAGTTACGACCATGACACCTACGGACATCTTTACATCAACTACGATGAGGAGCCCGACTACAACTGGAGTGCTATTCTGAGCGGTGCCAACACCAAAGACGATGTGGCTCGACTGCTCTGGCATTGCGGCGTGTCCATCAAAATGGGTTATGGACCAGGCGGTTCCGGCACTCAGACATCGTATATTCCCGGAGCCTTGCAGCGCAACTTCCAATATCCTGCCAGTGTGAAGTATTACACTCGTACGAGTTATCAGGGTGACTGGGAAGAACTGATTCTGACGGAACTTCGCGAAGGTCGCGCCGTGGCTTATAGCGGCCATGACCCCAAGAAAAACTACGGTCACTGCTTCAATCTCGATGGCTACGACGGCTCGTGGTTCCACGTGAACTGGGGTTGGGGCGGCTCCAACGACGGCTATTTCGGCCTCGACGGATTGCGCGACAAGACGATGGACATGGACTATACCAGTGGACAAGGAGTCGTCGTGGGCGTGCGTGCGCCGTCGGAAAAACCGAGCGACATCACGCTGTCGAACTACACCGTCGCCGCCAGTCAGCCCGAGGGAACGTTTGTCGCCAATGTCCAAGTGGAAAGTGAGGCAACCGACCCTGAATATTCCTATGTTTTAAGGGGAAAATACAGTCCGCGCCAGCATAAATACCTCGAAGCACCGTTCAAGGTCGAAGACAACAAACTTTATACGACCCAAGAACTTGAGGAAGGCGAGGAAACGCTGACCATCATTGCCACGAACACGATGAATCAAGGCTCGGTCGAGCGCACATTCACGATTGTCGTTGGCAACACCGATGGCATCTACAACCTTACCGACGAGGAGGCAATCGTTGTGAAAGAGGCTTATTTCTCGCCTGAAGGCCGCCAGTTGAGCGGACCGCAGAAAGGCTTGAACATTCTCCGCAAACAATTGTCCGACGGAAGCGTCAATACTATCAAAATCATTAAAAAATAGGCTGATATGAGCAGAAAAATTCTTCTTTTTAATCTTTTTTGCCTTCTTGCGTTGAGCGTCAGCGCACAGAGATACGTGCCGAACACCAAATGGCCTTATCTCTATGAGGACTTCCAGAAAGGAACGATCTATTCAGAGGGCAAGCAAAAAAGCGAAGTCGAACTGAACATCCACTTGCTCGGAAACGTGCTGCATTACATCAACACGGACGGGCGAATCTTTCAGTCGAACGACAAAAATATCATCCGCGTGGAAGTGGGCGACGACCAAGCCTTCATCTTCTCCGACCACCAACTGATGGAAATCGTCGCAAACGAGGGTACAAACCTGCTTTTGCGGCTGAAAAAGGCCGATTTCGACGCGATGGCAGCCGGTAGCGGAGCCTACGGAGCCAGTCTGAACTCCTCGGCGGCACGCGACCTTTCTTCGCTCGACCTCGGCGGTCTGAACAACCCTGAATTGGGAAAAATGCTACAGGAGAAAAAGGATGGGCGGGATATTCCCATCGTGGAAAACTATTATTTCGTCATCAACGACACCCGCATTGATGCCACCAAAAAAGACGTAGAAAAGTTCGTCGGAGCAGAACGGGCCGCTGATTTGAAAAAGTTCCTGAAAGAGAATAAAATCAAATGGAAAAATGCCGAGAGCCTCAGCCTGCTGCTGAAATTTCTGGTTCAATAGCGTTTTCCTCGAATCAAGTCTTTAAAAAGTGAGTCCCAAAAGTTTTCCAAATTTGGGGACTCACTTCGTTTTTTGATTACCTAAAACCTTTTTGGCCTTTTCTTAAAGTAAAATTTGGCTATTTCTTAAAAAAATTTTTGGCCATTTCTTAAAGTTTTCGTAATTTTGCAGGCAAATAATACCCAAAACATGGAAATCAAGAACTATTTACCGAGAATCAGCGATGCTTTGCTCGCCCGAAAACTAAAACATTCCGGCGCAGTGCTTGTGACAGGTCCGAAGTGGTGCGGAAAGACCGCCACATCTTCTGTGGCTGCCAAAAGTGTCATTTATATGCAAGACCCTGACAAGGCAAAAGGCTATATGATGGCAGCCGACACAAAACCATCGGTTTTGTTGGAAGGAGAGGTGCCTCACCTGATAGATGAATGGCAGACGGCACCCGTGCTTTGGGATGCGGTGCGGTTCGCCGTTGACAAGCGGCAAAAGACCGGGCAGTTTATCCTAACGGGCTCGGCTGTGCCGACAGACAACGCCACCTTACATACCGGAACGGGACGCATTTCTCGCTTGGCAATGCGTACAATGAGCCTGTACGAATCGCAAGAATCTAATGGAAAAGTCTCTTTGCAAGAACTTTTTGAAAACAAGCCTATCGACTTCATTCCGTCTCGCCTGACCGTAGAACAAGCTGCCTTTGCGATTTGCCGGGGCGGATGGCCTGCGTCTGTCAAGTTGGAAACCGAAGATGCGCTGGCCTTGTCACGCGATTATGTGGATGCTATCATACACCAAGATGTGTCGCGCGTGGATGGTGTGGAGAAAAATCCAAAGCGTGTGCAGTTGTTGCTTAGGTCGCTGGCCCGTAACGTGGCGACGATGGCCGCCAACACTACTATTTTACGAGATATCGAAGGGGACGAGAAAGGTATTTCCATGCCCACTCTCGATTCTTACCAGAACGCCCTGCGTCGTATTTTCGTGATCGAAGACCTGCCGGCGTGGTCGCCATCTATGCGCTCAAAAACGGCAATCAGGACGGCTTCTAAACGACATTTCACCGATCCGTCGATAGCAACAGCCGTTTTGCGGACAAGCCCGAACCACCTGTTGGAAGATTTCAACTTCTTCGGATTCCTTTTCGAGTCTCTGTGTACCAGAGATATGCGCATTTACACGCAAGCCAACGACGGAGAAGTTTTCCATTTCCGTGACAAGAACGGACTTGAGGCCGATATGATCATCGCATTGAACGACGGGAGATGGGCAGCTGTAGAGGTAAAACTTGGACACAAGCAAATCGAAGAAGCCGCAGAAAACCTGAAAAAACTGGCACTTAAAGTTGATCAGGAAAAGATGGGGAAGCCGTCGTTTCTGATGGTGCTGACCTGTGGAGAATTCGCCTATCAGCGAGAAGACGGTGTTTTTGTTGTCCCGATTGGATGTCTGAAAGACTGAAACGTTTCCATTTATTTCGGAGCCTATTTCATTTTTTTTGATTACCTTTGCAGCGGAATAATATTTTCATGGTATGTTGAAACATTTTGCTTGTATTTTTGCGTTTTGGCTGACGACGCTGAGCGTGTCGGCACAGCCGAAGGCTTACCACGGCGACGGAGCCGACGATGTGCTGCGATTCGTGCCGGTTGCGTCGGTGTTTGCGCTGAAAGCATGTGGCGTGGAGAGCAGTTCGTCGTGGAAGCGGTTGGTGGTGAACACGGCGGCGAGCATCGCGATTTCGTCGGGAACGACGTGGGGACTGAAACATCTCGTCAGCGAGGAGCGACCCGACGGCACCGACGAGAAATCGTTTCCCTCGGGCCATTCGACCTTCGCCTTCGCAGGCGCACACCAATTGTATAAGGAATACGGACGGCAGTCGGCATGGATTCCCGTGGCGGGCTACGCCGTGGCAACGGCGGTGGGCATCGACCGAGTTTGTCGCAACCGTCATCACTGGTACGATGTGGCCGCCGGTGCTGCCATCGGCGTTCTCGGCACGGAACTCGGCTATTGGATCGGCGACAAAATCACGGGTGAGCGGTCGCGCTACAGCGTCGCCGTCGGGCCGCAAACACTGTCGATTAACATTGTTTTTTGACGATTTCTTTGCCAGTCGGATAAAAAGTCGTAAATTTGTGGCGTAATTGGAGAAAATTTTATCATTCAAATCTTTAAAAACATGAAACTAAGAAGTATTCTTTTGACGCTGCTGCTCGCAGTAGCAGGCAGTGTCGGCGCACAAATGCTGCCGCCGATTCCTCTCGACACGGCTGTGCGCATCGGTAAACTCGACAACGGACTGACCTACTACATCCGTTACAACAACTGGCCGGAGCATCGCGCCAATTTCTACATCGCGCAGAAGGTCGGCTCGATTCAGGAGTAGGAAAGTCAGCGCGGACTGGCGCACTTCCTCGAGCACATGGCCTTCAACGGCTCGGACAATTTCAAGGGCAACGCGCTGATTAGTTGGCTGGAAACCATCGGCGTACAGTTCGGTGGCGACTTGAACGCCTACACGAGCATCGACCAGACGGTCTATAACATCGACAACGTGCCGACGGCGCGTCAGTCGGCACTCGACTCGTGTCTGCTGATTCTGCGCGACTGGTCCACGGGTCTGCTCTTGGAGCCCGAGGAAATCGACAAGGAACGCGGCGTGATTCACGAGGAATGGCGTATGCGCACATCGGCGTCGAGCCGTATGTTCGAGCGCAATTTGCCGGCTCTCTATCCGGGTTCGAAGTACGGCGTGCGCTACCCCATCGGCTTGATGTCGGTCATTGACAACTTCAGCCCGAAGGAACTGCGCGACTATTACGAGAAATGGTATCATCCGACGAATCAAGGCATTATCGTCGTGGGCGATGTCGATGTGGATCACACCGAGGCGATGATCAAGAAACTTTTCGGCCCGATTACGAATCCCGAAAATGCCGCCCCGATTATCGACGAACCCGTGCCCGACACAGCCGAACCCATCGTCATCATCGACAAAGACAAGGAACAGCGCACGTCGAGCGTCGATATTATGTTCAAGCACGAAACCTATCCCGATTCGCTGAAGGGCGACCTGTCGTACCTGATTTACAAATACATCAAAGGCGCGTCGATGAGTATGCTCAACCGCCGTCTTTCAGAGGTCGTACAGCAGGCCGGATGCCCCTTTGTGAGTGCTTCGGCAAGCGACGGAAACTATATTTTCGCCAAGACGAAGGACGCACTCACCCTCGATGCCACGCCGAAGGAGATGGAGCAGATGGACGAGGCTCTGACGGCTGTGCTCGTCGAGGCTCGTCGCGTGGCTGAACACGGTTTCACGCCGACGGAATACAACCGTTTCAAGGCCGACTACCTGAGTTCGCTCGACAAGACCTACGAAAACCGCGAAAAGCGCACGAACACGCTGTTCTACAGGCAGTGTCTGGGTCATTTCCTGTCGAACGAGCCGATGCCGTCAATCGACTACACCTACGAAACGATGAAGCAAATCGTTCCGATGCTGCCCTTCGATGCCATCAACGGCACAGCGAAGCAACTTTTCAGCGTGGTCGAGAACGATTCGAATATGGTCATCATCTCGTTCAACAACGAGAAGGAAGGCAACGCCTATCCGACGCGCGAAGGTCTGCTGAAGGCCGTGACCGACGCCCGTGCGCAGCAGGTGGAGGCTTACGTCGATAACGTGAAAGACGAGCCACTCATCACGAAACTGCCGAAGGCCGGAACCATCAAGAAGGAACTGAAAAACGACGTGTTCGGCTACACCGAACTGCAACTCTCGAATGGCGTTGTGGTGCTGCTGAAGCAGACCGATTTCAAGAAAGACCAAGTGATTCTCGCAGGCGAAGGTCCTGGCGGTGAGTCGCTCTACGGTCCGAAAGACTATCGCAACCTGCAACTCTTCGACCAAGTCATTGGCATCAGCGGACTCGGCAATTTCTCATCGACCGAACTCGAAAAAGCCCTCGCAGGCAAAATCGCCAACGCCGACCTGTCGATGAACGGTCGCAACATGGGCTTGAGCGGTTCTTCTACCCCGAAGGATGTGGAAACGATGCTGCAAATGGCCTATCTCTACTTCACGAACATCAACAAGGACGAAAAAGCCTATCAGAATCTGATGTCGCAACTTGAAGTGGGTCTGAAAAACCGTGCGCTGTCGCCCGACGTCGCCTTCAGCGACTCGATGACCACCACGATGTACGGCCACAATCCGCGTCTGGCTCCGCTCACCGTCGAGGCTCTGAAGGATGTCAGCTACGACCGCATCCTCGAAATGGCGAAGGAGCGCACCGCTTCGGCTCAGGGTTGGGTGTTCCGCATCATCGGCAACTTCGACGAAGCCACGATTCGTCCGCTCGTCTGCCAGTATCTCGGCGCACTGCCTGCCAAGGGCAAGAACCCGAAGGCTGAGCGCGTGAACTTCCTGCAAAAAGGCAAGGTGGACAACATTTTCGCCCGCAAACAGGAGACTCCGAAGTGCATCGGCGTGAAGGTTTGGTTCAACGAGGATATGCCTTACACGCTTGAGCGCAACATTCAGGCTGACATCACGGGCCAGATTATGCGAATGATCTACACGAAGGAGATTCGCGAGGAGGCTTCCGCCGCCTACAGCGTGGCTGCGCAGGGTCAGGCATCGATGTCGGAGGACTACCACAATATGCAACTGTTGGCCTATTGCCCGATGCAGCCTGAGAAGCGCGACACGGCGATGTATCTGCTGCAAAAGGCGGTCGATGACCTCGCCGTGAGTTGCGATGCCGAGCAACTCAACAAGGTGAAGGAACTGATGCTCAAGCGCGTCGATGACTCGGTGAAGCAGAACGCCTACTGGAGTGGCAAGATTTACAGGTGGTACAAGTACGGAAGCGACGAGCACACGAACCTGAAAGCCACGATTCAGGCACAAACGCCTGAGAAGATTTCGGCCTTCGTCAAGGAATTGCTTTCGGCTGGCAACTGCATCACGGTGATGATGACGCCAGAGGAAGAATAATCGTTGATTTTCGACAAAAGAAAAGCCCCAGAAATTTCGGTTTCTGGGGTTTTCTTCGTTATTTGGATTCAAATCGATTTTCGTTCCTCGCTCCTCGTTCCTCGAGTCTCGAATAACAATTATTTCGGCAACGTAATGGGGAAGAGCGAATTATCAACGTGTTCCTTGCGAACAATGGCCTTCAGTTCATTGAGTTTGTCCTGATAGCGACTGTCGTTTGCGAGGTTCGTGTCCTCGTGAACATCGGAAGCAAGGTCGTAGAGTTCGCTGTTTCCGTTTCTGACAATCAGTTTCCAATTGCCTTGGCGCACGCCGATTTGCGGTGCAAGTTCCCAATAAAGATACTCGTGCTTCTCCTGTGCCTCGTCGTTGCCCAAGAGCGTCGGCAGGAAGGAAATGCCGTCGAAATAGTCGTTGGCGACCTTCTTGTTGCGATATTGTTCTACATAATTCTCAATGCCGATGATGTCGCAGAAGGTCGGCATGATGTCGTAGAACGCCAATTGATGGTCGTTTTTCACGCCCGCAGGAACTTTTCCGGGCCAGCGCACAATGAACGGAATACGGATTCCACCTTCGTTGCAACTGCGCTTGATGCCTTTCAGCACGCCGTCGCGGTTGAAGAAGGTCGGGTCGGCACCGCCCTCCTCGTGGGGACCGTTGTCCGACGAGAAAATCAGAATCGTGTTCTCGTCAAAGCCTTTTTCCTTGAGTTTCGCCATGATTTCGCCCATGTAGGCATCGAGTCGGGTAATCATTCCGGCGAATTGCGCGTGGGTGTTCGTCACGCGGTGATACCAACTGCCCACGTCGCCGCCCCAAGTCTTGTCGTCGCAGAATTTCGCCTTGTAACTCAAATAAATCGAGTCTTCGGGCTGAGCGAGTTCAGCGTGTGGCAAAGTGTAGGTGAAAAGGCCGTAGAAAGGCGTTTTTCCGTCTTGTTTGTCAATCCATTCGAGTGCTTTCTGGTGAATCATGTCGGCACTGTACTGCGGACGCTTGAAATAGTCGTCGGTCGTGAATTTGTACTTGATGTTTTCCTCCAAAATCTCGCGAATGACGCCTTTGTCGCCGTCGGCACGGCTGTATTTGTTGAGGAAATTCGGATAATAGGCGTGGGCTTGGAACTGGCAAATCGGACCGTAAAATTCATCGACTCCGCGCTTGTCGGGCGTGGATTTACTGCCTTCGTAGCCGCCAGCCCATTTTCCGAACTGCGCCGTCGTGTAGCCGTTGTCCTTCATGATTTCGGGAATTACCACGTGGTTCGGGTCAAGCGGCTCCTGACCGACGACTTTGTAGTCCTGATTGCCGTTGTAATAGACATAGCCCGACGAATTCCAATACTCCTTGTTGCCGCGAATATGGCAGTGTCCGCTGTGCTGACCCGTCATCAGCGAGGCGCGTGACGGAGCCGAAACGGGACTGCCGCAGTAAGCCTGCATGAACTGCATTCCCTCGCGAGCCATTCGGTCGATGTTGGGTGTCGAAATGTACTGCTGACCATAGCAGCCGAGGTCGCCCCAGCCCATGTCGTCGCAAAGCACGAAAATGATGTTCGGCTTCTCGCTCTGTTGTCCGCAAGCGAGTGCCGGGGTCATTGCCAGACCGTATAATAACTTGTTTGCTTTCATATTTTTTAGGTTTTATCGGATGATTTCTTTTTTGTTGTTGATGATGTAGATGCCTTTCGGCAGTTGAGAGCGATTTTCTCCCTTGATTTTGATGCCTTGCAGGGTGTAGATGCCGTTGTTTTTAAGAGTTTCCTGCTCGCTTGTTGCGATGCCGGAAGCCTCGTTGGTGTTGGGCGAGAGAATGGCGACAAGTCGGACGCTTTGCGTGAGCGGAACCTCGATTTCGGCCTTCGTGCCGATGATTTCGCCCTTGAAATAGCTGTGCATCAACTTCCAACCCTTGAAAACGGCGTCGCCGAGCGGTGTAACCGTCGCTTTCAGCGTTCCGCCGACTTCCTCAGCCGAAACGGTGCCGCGCGTCTTGTCGTTCACCTCGACCGTCCACTCGATTTCGGCATTGCCACTCACCACGTTCACGAGGAAGTCGTAGCAGAAACCAATGACATCGTCCTCAGCGTCCTCTGTGTCGGTGTTGGTTACGCGGATGCGAAGCCTGCTCTGACCGATTTCCGCGTCGGCAGGCACGTTGAAGGTCGTCGTGCTGCCCGTGATTTCCTGACTGACCTCAAACACGCCATCCTTGTCCCAATCAGCGTAGGCAAAAGTGCGGAAATTCGCGTTGCTGCCCGACAAAGTGACGCTCAGCGGCAGCGTTCCGCCCTGCTTCACTTCGGCTTTCTGGTCGGTATAAATCACGTGCGCCTTCGAAGGCTTCGAACTGACGGAATAATGCACTTCGCTCAAGATGTCGCTGCCTTCGATGTCGGCTTTTTTCAGGTAAATCGAGCCGGTCGTTCCGCAAGGCACGGAATACATCTGCACGGAACGCGAGAAAGTCGATGCGTCAATCGAGTTCGGGCTGTAGCGATTCTCGTCCTCGGCGATTTCCCAGTAGGAATTGCCGTTCACGCCGCTTCGGATATACCACGCGACAATCGTTCCGCCCCCCTGATACCAGTTCAGACCGAGCGTTGTCGAGGCCGATTCCGTGGAAATCGTCTGGTCGGTGCTGGCCATATAGTAATAACCTTTCGTCGAGCCAGACTTCTCGTCCTTCTTGATTTGATACTCAACAGGCGTGTCGCCCATCGCCACCGGCACGTTTTGCGCCAGTCCCTTCACACTCTGCACATACTTGCCCGTCGTGGCATTCTTGATGTAGTAGCAGTCGTCGTTTCCCGTCGGAACGAGCACCCACCAACACATTTTGTTGGTTTCGAGGCCGCCTGCACCCATCTGGTTGCCACTTTGGAAGATGTAGGCCGAGGCGTTTCCGAAGCGATGAATCGTGTAGCATTTGTCGCCCGAAAAGTCGTGGTTTGCGGCCTTTGCACTGATTGCCACCGACAGCAGCAACCATGCGCTCAAAAGTAGTTTGACTTTTTTCATTCGATTTTGTAGTTTAAAAAATTATTTATTTGTCATAATATTCAGCACTTTGCGATCGGTTTCGCACATCGCGTCGGCACCGATGCTCGTGAGGTTGTGGATGGTTTTATCGACGCACTCATCGACGATTCCCTCGGCGGAACTGACGCATTTTCCTTCCATCGACAGCACGGCTGACATCACGGCGGTCGATACGCCCGACGCGATTTTCAGCGAACACGAAGGCTTCGCGCCGTCGCAAATCATACCCGTGAGATTGGCAATCATATTCTTCACCGAGCGGCAGATATGCTCGAAGTCGCCGCCCATCAAGTAGGTGATGCCGACGCTCGACCCGATGCCTGCCACGACGCAGCCGCAAAGGGCCGACAAGCGACCGAGCGACTCCTTGATATAGATGGCGGTGAGGTGCGAAAGCGTGAGGGCGCGGATGAGTTCTTCCTCGGTATTTTCGTTTTCCTCGGCATAGACGGCGACGGGATTTGTGGCGCAAATGCCTTGATTACCAGAGCCGGAATTCGACATCACGGGAATCATCGCGCCGCCCATTCGTGCGTCGCAGGCGGCGGCGGTTTTCGCGATGATATGCGAAAAGATGCTATTGCCGAAAATGCCTTTCGCAAGCGGTCGCTCGATGGTTTTTCCGAGGTTGTGGCCGTAGTTGTGTTTCAGGGCTTCGCGAGCCGCTCCCATATTCAAATCGCGCGTTTTCAAGATGAAACAAAGTTCCTCGACGGGTGTTTCCATCGCGAAGTCATAGACGAGGCGGAGGGACAATTGACAATTGACAATTGACAATTGACAATTTTCCTCAACTCCCTTTACTCCTTCACTCCTTACTCCTTCGCTTTTGAAATTCGTATGACTCCCCTCGATAATCGCCGTTTCGCTCTTTCCGTCGGCCTCGCAGGTGATTTCGATGTAGAGCAGGTCGCAGCAGTCGGGTTTCACGCCGATGTGGATGCGATTTTCGGCAACAAACCGCTTTCCGTCCTCCAACGATTCGGGCGTGAGGTCTTTCAGCACTTCGAGTTGATACGCCGACTTGCCGATGAGCGCACCGAGTGCGACAGCGATGGGCAGTCCAATCATGCCCGTGCCCGGAATCCCCACGCCCATCGCGTTTTTCAAAATGTTTCCACTGAGTTGGGCGGTGATTTTCTCAGGTCGGCAGCCGAGCATTTCCGTCGCACGAGCCGTGCAGAGCGCCACTGCCATCGGTTCCGTACAGCCAATGGCAGGCACCACTTCTCGATTGATGAGGCTGATGAGTGCCTCGCGTGTTCTTTTTTCCATAGCCCCCTAAATTAGGGGGTTGGGGGTTTTGACATTTATCTTTCCCCAATCCCCATTGTTAATAAATCGTTTTATATTATCGACAACTATCGCCATTGTTTTTTATTTGATGAATTAAGACTAAGACCCCCAACCCCCTATTTTAGGGGGCTCTGAAGAAATTCAAGGAACGCAGAAACATCTTCTTTGTAGCCGTATGAGCCTGTGAGCGGATTGCCGTCGGCATCGACGATGACGTAGAACGGCTGGGCATTCGCGCCGAACTTGTGGCTTTGCAGATAACTCCACTTCGCGCCGACCGTGCGCAGCGTTTTCGTGTTTCCTTCGTCGTCGGTCACTTCAAACGGCTCGGCGAGCGGCGTTTTGTCATCGACGAACAGCGAAATCAGCACGAAATCCTTCTTCAATTTGTCGGCCACACGCGGATCAGTCCACACAGCAGCCTCCATCTTCCGACAATTCACGCAACCGAAGCCCGTGAAGTCGATGAAAACTGGTTTTCCTTCGGCTTTCGCGGCTGCCATTCCTTGTTCGTAGTCGGTGAAACGCGCCTCAACGGTTTTCGTATTCAAGTTGAAATCCTGCGTGTTAATCGGCGGCGCAAAAGCACTCACGGCCTTACACGGCGCACCCCACAGACCCGGAATCATATAGACGGCGAAGGCAAACGAAATCAATCCGCCCATAATGCAAAGCACGGGCATCGGCTTGTTGATGTTGCCGCCGATTTCGTCTTCTTGGAACTTCAGCCAACCCACGAGATACGCGCCGAGCAGGACGAAAATCACAATCCAAAGCGACAGGAACACTTCGCGGTCGAGCAAATGCCAGCCGTAGGCGAGGTCGGCCACCGAGAAGAATTTCAGCGCGAAGGCCAATTCGATGAAGCCCAACACGATTTTGATGGTTGTCATCCACGAACCCGACTTCGGAGCCTGCTTCAGCCACTGCGGGAAGAGCGCGAACAGCGTGAACGGCAGGGCGAGGGCGAGCGCAAATCCGAACATTCCGAGTGCCGGAGCCACCCAGTTGCCGCTCGTCGTCGTTTCCACGAGCAAAAGGCCGATAATCGGCGCGGTACACGAGAACGAAACCAGCACGAGCGTGAACGCCATCAGGAAAATCGACAGCAGTCCGCTCGTCGATGAGGCTTTCGTATCGACTGCATTCGCCCAGCGGTCGGGCAGTTTGATTTCAAACCATCCGAAGAACGACAGTGCGAAAATGACGAGCAAGAGGAAGAGGAAAATGTTGAAAATGGCATTGGTCGAGAGCGCGTTGAGCGTGTCTGAGCCGAAAAACGCGGTAACGAGCAATCCCAAAGCCAAATAAATCACGATGATGGAAATGCCGTAGGTGAAAGCGTCTTTGATGCCTTTTTTCTTGTCGTCTTTCGCCCGTTTCAGGAAGAAACTCACCGTCATCGGGATGATCGGCCAGATGCACGGCATCGCCACCGCCAACAGTCCGCCGACGAAGCCCATCAGCAGAATGTACCACAGCGAATGGTTCGCGATGTTGTCGCCACTGCCCAATGCGCGTAGTTCGGAAATGACGGGGCGCCAGAGGGAAGCCCCCTCCAACCTCCCCCCACTGGGGGAGGCTGCCACGCTATCGGTGATAATCGTGTCGTTTTGGACATTTTCTGGAGCAATTTCCTCCTTCATTTCTTGGGAATCCTCTTTCCCCTCTCCAGTGGGAGAGGGGTCAGGGGAGAGGCTGACGGGGGCCTTCCCACTCGCTTTCAGCGCGGCCTCGCCCGGCGGCATACACATTTCGTCGTTGCACGCGCCCCATTCCAAGTACGCATCGATGTCGTACTGCGGCTTCGTGAACTTCACTTTCTGCACGAACTGCACAGCGTTTTCAAAATACCGCAGTTTCATTCCGAACATTTCGTCGAACTGCGAAATTTCCTTGCCATGCGGCGTGAGTTTTCCCACCAATTCCGCACCGTCCATCTTGTTCACATGCAGCGACGCCTCGATGGGACCGTCCTGTCCCAGATTCGTCGAATACACGTGCCATCCGGGTGCGATGGTCGCCTTGAAAATCATTTCGGCCTCGGCTCCCGAGCCCGTTTTCAACTCCGTCGTGAACTTCACGGGATCTTGCATCTGTGCCTGTATCGACAGCCCGAAAACAGACAGCAAAAGACAGATAATTGTCAGTTTTTTCATATTATTTTTTGATTTTGATCATTCTAAAACGCTCATTTCGCTCACAAAGGTACGAATAAGTAAATGAAAAGTCGAGAAAATAACATTTTTTTTGTTTTATGTCACGATTTGAACAACTCCATCACATTCGCAGGCGGACGTTTCGCACGAAGTTCGTCGGCCATGAATTTCATGTAGGGCGCGACGTGCTGGAAGAACTGGCGATAGCCTTCGCAGAGGTAATTGACGGTGAAGCGGCCGTCGGTGTCGGGCAGGAAACGGTTGCGCGGACACTCGCCGTGGCAGGCGAAAAGCCACTCGCACGACTTGCACTGCGAGGCGAGTTGGTCGGTTTTCTGACGCGCAAACTGCTGATGCTGAGGGCTGTAGATGAGTTCGAGGATGGTGTTGTCGCGCAGGTTGCCGAGCCGATACTGCGGAAAAACGAAGTGGTCGCAGTCATAGACGGTGCCGTCGGCCTCGATGACGGCGCTGTTGGCGCAGGTCTTGCTCAAGGTGCAAACGCCGGGCATCTCGCCAACCCAGTTCGCCAGCGTCGTGTCAAACATCTGCACGAAAAGCCGTCCGACATCGCGCCGAACCCAGAGGTCAAAAACTTCGCAGAGAAAACGCCCCCACTGCTCGGCTCGCACGGAATAAGGCATCAGTTCGCCGCTGCCGTCGAATCCGGGCAACTTGGAAAGTCCTTCATTCGTCGAATTTCGACCTTCCTCGCTCCTCGCTCCTCGTTCCTCGTTCCTCGTTCCTCCTTCCTCGATTTTTCCACGTTCCACAACCGGCGTAAATTGCAGGAATTGGCAACCGATTTCGCGGAAAAACTCGTAAAATTCGCGTGGTTCGACGACATTCGCGCTGTTCACGGTCGCCAAAGCGTTCCAATCGACACCGTGTTTGTTGAGCAAATCGATGCCGCGCATCACGTCGTCGAAGGTCGAAGTGCCGCGTCGCGTATGGCGGAAAGCGTCGTGATGCTGTCGCGGTCCGTCGATGGAAATGCCCACGAGGAAGCGATTTTCCGCGAAAAATCGGCACCATTCGTCGGTGAGAAGTGTGCCGTTGGTCTGGATGCTGTTTTCGATGGTCCGACCGCCCGCGTAGCGTTTCTGAAAGTCGAGCGCGAGTTTGAAAAAGCGGATGTTGCGCATCAGCGGTTCGCCGCCGTGCCACGTGAACTGCACGAAGGGCACGGTTTGCGCCTCGATGTACTGCCGAATGAAGGTTTCGAGCAGTTTGTCGTCCATCACGCCATTTCCTTTGGTCAGGTTGGCTTTCTCAAGGTAATAACAATAGGTGCAAGCGAGGTTGCAACGGGCTCCGACGGGCTTTGCCATCATCGAAAACGGGCGACTGAAAGGGGCGAGAATCATTTTATAAATTAAGAATTAAAAATTAAAAATTATGTTATGATTAGCAAAAACTATGAATTTTGAACTATGAACTATGAACTGTTTTTAAAACTCCACATACGGCGCAAGCCGACTGATGGCCTCGTCGGGAAATTCGGGCAGCAGCCGCAGGTCGTCGATATTTTTCAGCGAACCGTGCAAGCGACGCCGATCGACGATGGCTCGCGCCTGATGGAAATTGATGTACGGATGTCGCTTCAACTGATTGATTGTCAGCGCGTTCAGATTGAGTTTGCGGATATTTGTCCAACCGAGCGAGAAATAAGGCAGCGACTCCTTGGGGAAGCCGTCGATTTCCGACAACTGCTCCACGCTGACATAACCGCCCAACTGCCGACCGTAATCCACGATTTTCCGCGCAAAATAACTCCCGATGCCGGGCACTTTCCGCAACTGCGCAGTGTCGAGGTGGTTCATATCGATGGTAACGTATTCGTCGGCCTTCAACTTCACGGGATAGCGCAGCGTGTCGCGTTCCCGACGATTTTCGTCAGCCGAAACCGACGATTTTTCCGCCGCAAACAAGTCCGACGCAGGCCGATGGTCGCCCGTGAAGCGCAGATACGGCTCCAACTGCTTGAATTTCTCCGCCGTCAAGCCGTAGAGTTTCGCAAAGTCCGCCGCTTTCCGATAAACACCGCCTTTCGAGCGATATTTCATCATATTTTTCACCTGCCACGGCTTCAGTCCGAGCCGCAGAAGTTCGTCTGCCGAGGCCGTGTTCGGGTCGAAAGGGAACAGTTCCGCCGACGAAGCCGAAAAATCCTCGAAATCGCTGTTCTGATAGCGTTTTTTTTCGTCGCCGTAACGCGATTTTTCCTCATGAAATCGGGCGACATCGAGGCTATCGGTCGAGTCGAAAGGTGTCGTTTCGTGACTGCCGAGAAAGCGGAACAGCACGATGACAAGCACCGTCACAGCCAACAAAACGAGCATCGCCGTGCGGTCGCCTTTTCGGATATGGAAAAATTCCCTGATGTGCATTCCGACCGTCGTTTCAAAGGATTAAATCACGCCGAACTGATGCAGGAAAATGGCGGCGATGGCAATCGGACAAACCACGCGAATCAGGAAGAGGAACACGCTGAACAGCAACTGCCGCGAAGCCTCCGAACCGCCGTAACCCGTGAACAATTCGTCGCGCACGATGCGTTTCGACACGCCCCAACCCAAGAACAGACAGGTCAGGAAACCGCCGAGGGGCAGCATAATCTGACCCGTGACGAAGTCGAAAGCGTCGAACAGCGACTGTCCGGCAATCGAAAGTCCCTCACGACCGCCGAGCGACAGCGAACAAAACGCGCCCACGACGCAGGCCAAAACCGTCACAATCAGCGTTCCGCGATTACGCGAAACGTGCAGTTCCTCGACGCAGAACGCCGTCAAAACCTCGTGGAGCGACATCAGCGAAGTCAGCGCGGCCAACGACAACAGCACGTAGAACAGCAACGCCACCGCCCAACCCACGGTGGGCATCGACGCAAAGGCCTGACTGAACACGTTGGGCAGCGTGATGAACACCAACGACGGACCGCTGCCAGGGCTCACGCCCACCGAGAACGCCGCCGGAAAAATCATCAGTCCGGCGAGAATCGCCACCAACGAATCGACCAACGAAATCTGCACCGCCGACGACACGAGATTGGTCTTGCGGTTGAAATAACTCGCGTAGGTACTCAGCGCTCCCATTCCGATGCTCAGCGAGAAAAACGCCTGACCGAGCGCACCGAGGAAAACACCGCGATTGATGCCCGAAAAATCGGGTTTCAGCAAGAACGAAATGCCCTTTGAAGCCCCCGGCAACAAGCACGACGAACCGACAAGCAGCAACAACAGAACAAACAGCAAAGGCATCAGCAACTTCGATGCCTTCTCGATGCCGCCACTCACGCCGCGACAGATAATCAGATGGCTCAAAACCAAAATCACCACCGTCCAAACCACCGGCAACAGCGGCGAGGAAGAAAAGTCCTCGAAATATTTCGTGATATAGTTCACGTCGCCCGACAACTCTCCTGCCGCCGACGCATAGACATACTGCAAACACCAACCCGACACCACCGCGTAGTAACTGATAATCAGAAAGCCGGTCAGGATGCCCATATAACCGATGAATTTCGGGAAAAGATGCGCCCCGAACAGCGATTTTCGACCGCTCTCCATCGCCACCTTCGAGAAAACACGACTCGCATTCGTGCCGCCCCGACGACCGACGATAAACTCGCTGACCATACACGGAATGCCCAACAGCAACACGCAAACCAAATAAATCAGAATGAAGGCAGCACCGCCGTTCTCGCCGGCCATATAGGGGAATCGCCAAATGTTGCCCAAGCCCACAGCCGAGCCTGCCGTCGCCAGAATCACACCCAGTTTGCTGCCGAAATTGCCTCTTTCAGTCTTATGTTCCATAAGATTTTATCGTTAAAATTTGATTTCAATTCAATAGAAAAACAGGTTTGAGTTCAGAAGTAAGTGCAAAAATACGAAAAAATCGCGACAAAAACAGCAAAAACCAAAAAAAATATTCGTAAATTTGCACCGATGTATTATAAATTTACTCCGATTCTGAAAAATACCATCTGGGGAGGCACGAAAATTGCGCCTTTCAAGAACATCCAAACCTCGCTGCGGAAAATCGGCGAGAGTTGGGAAATCAGTGGTGTCAAGGAAAACGAAACTGTCGTGAGCGAAGGGCCGGATGCCGGACGAAAACTCAACGAACTGGTGGCGGAACAACGTGAAAATCTCGTCGGACGAGCCAATTTCAAGCGATTCGGCACGGAATTTCCGCTGCTCGTCAAGTTCATCGACGCGCGCGACGACCTTTCCATCCAAGTGCACCCCACCGACGAAATCGCCCGACGACAAGGCCGCGAGCGAGGGAAAACGGAAATGTGGTATCTGATGCCGTCGGAGCCGGAAGCCACGCTGCTCTGCGGTCTCAATCGGCAAATCACGCCCGACGAATACAAGCGGATGGTCGCCGAAAAGACCATCACCGAGGCCATTTCTCGCTATCCCGTCGGCGAGGGCGACTGCTTTTTCCTGCCTGCCGGACGCATCCACGCCATCGGCTCGGGCTGTTTCCTCGCGGAAATCCAGCAGACGAGCGATGTCACCTACCGCATCTACGATTTCGACCGCCACGACGACCTCGGACGGCCTCGCGAACTGCACACCGAACTGGCTGCCGAAAGCATCGACTACGCCGTGCTGCCCGACTACCAGACGCACTACACACCCGAGAAAAACCGTCGCGTGGAACTCGTCCGCTGTCCTTATTTCACGACCGCCGTCTATGACCTCGACCAACCTACCGAACTCGATTACACTTCTCTCGACAGTTTCGTCATCCTCATCGGCTTGGGCGGTGCCGCCATCATCACCGAACCCGACGGCACCCATTTCGTGCTCCGCGCCGGCGAAACCGTCCTTCTGCCTGCCACCGCCACCACGCTGAAAGTCGAAGGAAGCATCAAGTTTTTGGAAACGTTTGTTGAGGAGTTAAGGAGTTAGGGAGTTAAGAAGTTACGAAGTTAAGAAGTTAAGCCAAATGCTATTCTCATTTCATTCTCCCTTCCATTTGGGGAGGGGTCGGGGTGGGTCTTATGCCGTAGGCATTAGACAGGGGTAGCCTGCTATGAGCGAAGCGAAATGGCTGGATGATGGGAAATCAATCAAATAATAAAGCGTGCCTTTGGGTACGCGATTTTTTTATCCAATACCTACGGCATTGTTTCCGTTTTTGTTGCCATATAATGTCCCAGTCATTTCGGGCAACCGATGGCTGCCCTGCATAACTGGCTACCCTTGTCCGATGCCGATGGCATCCATAAAAAATCGGGAAAGCGCAAAATTTTTCACAAAAAAAATCGGGAACACTCGAAAGCGTTCCCGACTTTTTTTATTCTCCCCTCCCAGCGGGGAGGGGTTGGGGGTGGGTCTTACTTCAGAACAACCTTGCGTCCGTTCTGAATGTAAACACCCTTCTGCGCCTTATTCACACGCTGACCCTGCAGGTTGAACACAGCACCGTTTTCAGCACCGTTTTCAATCGTATTGATGCAGGTTGCATCGCTTTCGAAGACAAGCTCCTTGGCACCATTGCCGTCGTCAGCAACAAAGCCCGTGAAGCCACCAGTTTCCGTCTCAGAATCGAGCGCAATGAAACCGGCAACAGAATCTTCAATCTTGCCGAGGAACAGACCTTCCTTGCCCTTCTCGCAAGCATACAGCGGCTGCAAAGCTGTCGTGACAGCATCTTCGGTCTCGCCAAGGAAAACCATAACAGGAGCGCCCGGATCTTCTTCCGAAACGAGCAGAACAGCAGTTTCAGCAGGAATACCCGTCACATTGGCAAGCTCAGCCTCCACGTAGCCATCCTTTTCGGTCGTCTTGTAAATCTCGGCACCTTCAACCGACGAAACGGCCACAGGAGCAGCAAACGTAGCAATCCAACGCACCTGACCGTCCTTGCAATCATACCCGTTCAGCGTAACTGGGAGTTCGGTCACTTCCTCAAGCGTGAATACGCAGTTAGCGTGGTCGCTACTGTTCTGGTCTGCATAGTTCTTAGAAGCATCCCAAGCATAGAGGAAGCGGTTTGTGCCACCATCGGGGTTGAAGCGGACAGCATACTTACCAGCAGTCTTCGTGCTCTCCTCGAACCAGTAATCGACACTTTCTCCATTGGCAGCAGCAACATCGCGACCCTTCGCATAATAGCCGTTACCAAAAGCCAAAAGTTTGTTACCATCGAAGAAGAAGATGGTGT
>JAFYJH010000144.1 GCA_017538195.1 Prevotella sp. | reverse complement strand
TAAACGGAGTGATTACGGGTGTTCTCTATTCGCTTTTGGCAATAGGGTTCGCCGTGGTGTACAACACCACAAAATTGTTCCATATCGTGGCGGCTGGCATCTATGTGTTTGCGGCCTATATGTTCTATCTGTTTTCGGCAACAGTTGGCCTTCCTGTGGTTGTCTCCGCGCTTGTTGCCATCGCACTGACGATGGGGCTGAGCCTCATGACCGAAATGGCGGTCTATCGTCCTCTGAAAATGCGCAAGGCTTCTCTTAATGTTGCAATGATTGCATCTATCGGCATGATGACAGAAGGCCAAGGGAAAAATTGAATTTTAACACGCCAAAGGACGAGTTTTTCAAACATTATTCATAAATTTGCACCCGAGTTGCACTTGCTGGTTGACTCTGCAACTCTGCAGTGTTTTTTTTTGCAAATTTGAAAAAAAATGGCGCATTTTTTGTCTATTTTTAAGAAAATTTGTAATTTTGTAGCCGAAAATACATCATTTCATTTATTAAGGATAACAAAGTATGAAAAAGATTGTTTTACTGATGACTGCCCTTCTCATCGTGGGATTGGCATTCGCCCAGACTCCGCAGGAGAACGGGTTCAAGGGACTGTTGAAATCGCAACAGGCCATCACGAAATCGAGTGTTTTAACGAAGTCGGCGAAGTTGAAGGCGGCTAAGAAGGCGACTTTCTCGCCCCAAAAAGCCGAAGAAAACTACACGCCCGTAACGCCTCCGAGCGATTTGGAAACGGAGGAAATGCCGCTTGAGGGTCTGGACCTCATTGACGAGGAACAGTTGTATTCGACCGTGAACGTCGGCAAGTCGGGTTCGGATGTTTACGTTCAAGGACTCGTCCCTCTCATTCCCGAGGCTTGGGTAAAAGGAACGATGGAGGACGGAGTCGTGACTTTCGAGCCGCAATTTGTGGGTTATATAGATGATATAGAGCCTTGTTTCTTGATGAGTTGCGACGACGAGGACAATTTGTTGCCGTTTGTGATGTTCTACGACGCGGAACTCAACGCTTACGACGCCGAAGGCTTGATGTTGCTCTATCCCAACACGGAGGAACTGGACTACGATTTTGTGCAGGGACTTTACTTGGGCATCCACATCGGCGACCGTCCTGATGTCGTCACGCCGCCGGAGGAATTGGAAACCACCAAGATGCGCTTCTCCGGCCTTAATTACGACGACGAAAAGGTGAGCGGAAAGGTCTATGTCGGCTTCGACGGCAAGGATGTTTATATTCAAAATCTGGTGAGTCAGGTGTCCGACGCTTGGATCAAAGGCACGTTGAACGACGACAATACTCAAGTGACTTTCCCCTGCGGACAATATGTCGGCGTTAGCGAATATGAAGCCACGCCCGTCTATATCGTCGGTAGTAAGGACGGAAAAAAACTGAGCGACATTACTTTCAACTACGACGCAAGCAACAACTCTTTCAAATTGCAGTCGCTTTTCCTCATCAACGCAAAGAAGGACGAAATCTATTTCTATGATTATTTCCAGCCCGGACTCGTCATCGAAGAACCGTCTGGCTATTCGGCAACGATTGTCGAAGCTCCCGAGGACTTGGTGACTGAGCCTTATCTCTTCGTCGGTACCGATACTTATGAAGAAGAAGAGGTTATCAAGGAAGTCAATGTCGGATTCTACGGCGAAAACGAAGTGTATATCCAAGGTTTGAGCGACTATGTGGAAGACGCTTGGGTGAAAGGCGAGTTGAACGACGGCGTACTGACCATTCCCGGTTGGTTGCTCGGAGAATACGACAGCATGTACGGATTGCTTGAAATCGTTTTAAATCCTGCGACATTCACATGCGACAAGGACAACAACACCTTCACGACGGACGGATTTACATCGTTCTCGGAAGAGATGAACAGCAATATGGACGAATATGAAAACGTGGTTCTGACGAAAATCGTCGAGAAGCCGGCGATGCCGAAACAGCCCGAAATTCTTGAATACATCGAGGCTGAATACGGCAACAGCGTCAAAATGGAAATCGTTGCGAAAGACACGGACGACCAGCCGCTGGTTTCGTCGAAATTGGGCTATCAACTCTTCATCGATATCGAAAAAGAGGTGTCGGCATTGACGTTCACGCCCGACCTCTACGAGTTCTTGGATGAAGAAATGACTGTTGTTCCGTACAATTTCGCCGACTACTACGATTTTTATAAAAATGGCAATGGCAGACAGGTGTATCTGAACCAGCCGGATCAGGAAACTTGGAACCGAATCGGCGTGAAGTGCATCTACACGGCAGGCGGCGAAACCAAAGAAACCGAAATCTCGTGGTTTGAAATCAAGGAATACGATCCAAACGGCATCATCAACATCACGAGCGACACGACCGAACAGCCGATTTACAACCTGCAAGGTATGCGCGTGAACAAGATGCAGCAGCGTGGTCTGTATATCCAAGGAGGAAAGAAGTTCATCAAATAAGAACTGACTTTATAAAATCAGCAGGGACTTTTTCGATGGCGAAAGAGTCCCTGCTTTTTTCTGATTTTTGCGATAATATTTTTTATCCTCTGCAATCGTGATTTTACCCGATTTCCGCCACAGTGATTCCTGCGCCGCCGAATTGCACGTGCTCGTCGGCGAAATGTTTTACGTTGGGCACGGTCGAAAGATACTGGCGGATGAGTTGGCGGAGGATGCCGTCGCCCTTGCCGTGCAGGATTCTCACTTGGCTCATGTCGGTCAGAATGGCATCGTCGATGAAGTGCATCACGGCGTTCAGCGCCTCGTCGCCGCGCATTCCGCGCACGTCGATTTCCTGACGGAAATTCTTGCGATGCGCGTCGATGGTTTCGCGTGTCTGACGGCTGATGCTGTAGGCGCTGAGGTTTTCTTTTTGCTGTTCCATCTTCGATTTCTTGACCGACTCGGCAAGTTCGAGCCGCTCGACAGCCATCTTCGTGCGCATATCGCCGAAAATGACGACGGCGGTTTTTCCGCTGATGCTCTCAACCTTGCCAATCGACTGCAAACCCTTGATTCTGACGGCGTTTCCGACGGCGATTTTCGATGTGTTGGACGATTTTTCCGCTGTAAATAATTTTTCCGCAACGGTCGTTTTTCCTTGCTCCTTTTCTTTTTCCTTCTTGCGCTTTTCCTTTCGTTCCCGTCGGGCGAGAATTTGCTGCATTTTCTTCTCGATTTTCTCGTCGTTGAGCCGATCGATTTCCGAAACGCTCTCCTTGAACGCCTCCAATTCCTCGCGAATCAACTTCGTTTTCTCCTTTTCGGCCTGCGCCTCGCGGATTTCGCGAATCGTATTCTCGATTTTTCGGTTGGCCTCGCGCAGCAGTTCCTCAGCCTCTTCCTTCGCCTGTCTGAGAATGGCTTTTCGGCTTTTTTCGATGTCTGTCAAGTCGGTTTCGTAGCGCGAAATCGTGCGCTCAATGTCCTTTTCGCGTTGGTGAATCGTCTGCCGCTTGCTTTCCCAATAACGCTTGTCGCGGACGATGTCTTGCAGGTATTTGTCGCTTTGGATGTAGTCGCTGCCGACGATTTCCGACGCATCGCCGATGACTTCCTCCGAAATGCCGATTTTTCGGGCGATTTCGATGGCAAACGACGATCCGGGCTGCCCGATCGAGAGTTGGAAAAGCGGTTGCATTTCGTGGCGGTCGTAGAGCATCGCGCCGTTGGCAACGCCCTTGTGATCGTCGGCGAAATGCTTCAGATTCTGGTAGTGCGTGGTGATGATGGCGAAGGTTTTCCGCTTCCAAAACTGCTTGAGCACGGCCTCGGCAATGGCGGCTCCGATTTGTGGCTCCGTGCCCGTGCCGAACTCGTCGATGAGCAGCAAAGTTCGCTGGTCGGCCTGCCGCATCATCTGCTTCATGTTCATCAAGTGGCTCGAATAGGTCGAAAGGTCGTTTTCGATGCTCTGTTCGTCGCCGATGTCAATCATCAAATGCTTGAAAATTCCAACGGTGGACCGCTCGCTGACGGGAATCGACAGACCGCATTGCACCATATATTGCAGCAGTCCGACGGTCTTCAAACAGACCGATTTTCCGCCTGCGTTGGGACCCGAAATGATGAGAATATGCTTTTCGGCAGACAACTCGATGTCGAGTGGAACGGCCTTTTTTCCTTGTCGGTCGAGCGACTGCTGAAGTAGCGGATGGATGGCGTGAATCCAGTCGATTTGAGGCTTTTTGGCAACGACAGGCTCGATGGCTTTGAACTGCCGTGCCAACTCCGCTTTCGCACGAATCAAGTCGATGGTCGCCAGAAATTGATACGATTCGAGAATTTCCTTGATATGAGGGCGGATTTCTCGCGTGATTTCCGTCAGAATCACGATGATTTCGCGAAATTCCTCCGCTTTCAACTCGCGGATTTTGTTGTTCGCCTCGACCACCTCCGCCGGTTCGATGAAAACCGTGCGACCCGAAGCCGATTCGTCGTGAACGATGCCCTTGATTTTCCGTTTCTGACCCGGCACGACGGGAATCATCAGTCGTCCGTCGCGCATCGTCGGCGACACGTCTTTTTCGACGATTCCCTCGCTCTGAGCCGCCCGAAGAATCGAGTGGAGCGTGTGAGAAATTCCGTTTTCCGTCTTGGCGAGCGTCTGTCGGATTCGCGCCAGTTCCGGCGAGGCATTGTCGCGCACGTGGCCGAATTTGTCGAGGATTCGGTCGATGTGGGCGATGAGTTCGGGAAAGGTCGCGATTCCGTCGCAAAGCCGTCGCAAAGCCGGATATTCGTCTTTTTCGAGGAATTTCACGATGTCGTGGATGGTTTCGAGCGAGCGACGCAGGTCGAACAATTCCGACGCTTCGAGGTGCGTGTTCTCCGGCCTTACACGCGCGACGGGCGCGCGCAAATCAAAGAAGTAGCTGAGCGGAAAATCCTCGTCAGCCTCCTGAATCGCGCGGAATTCCTGCACCTGCCGCAGCCATTCGTTCACCTCCGCAGCATCGTCGGAAAATCCGATTTCATCGACCTTTCCGCTGCCCAAGGTCGAAAGACATTCGCCTCGCAGCAGCCGCCGAATTTCGGTGAATCCGATCTTGCTCTCAAAGTTTTTCGGGTAAATCATCGTGCAAAGGTACAAAAAAAAGCGATTCCTCGCAAAAGAATCGCCTTTTTTATCAGCCTTGAGCGGAATACGGGACTCGAACCCGCGACCCTCGGCTTGGGAAGCCAATGCTCTACCAACTGAGCTAATTCCGCAGTGGCGCACTTGAAAAACGAAAGGTTGAAATGTTGTCGGAAGAAAGATTTTCAACTGTTCAACTTTTCAACCTTTGAGCCGATACCCGGACTCGAACCGGGGACCCACGCATTACGAATGCGTTGCTCTACCAACTGAGCCATATCGGCAAATGCGGGTGCAAAGGTAGTCGTTTTTTTTGTAAGAACCAAAAAAAATGGCATTTTTTTTATAAGAAAAGATAATTATGTGCGATTTTTTGTGGAAATGAGAGTTTTTTTTCGTAGTTTTGCAGAAAATTTGCTACTTATGGGTTTATTTGGATTATTTAATAAGGAGAAAAAGTGAAAAAACAACTAACAGTAAATATAAACATTTCTAAAGTTTGGGTGGAACTTGTTATTGCAATTACTGCTGTTCTGATAGTGCTAAAAGTAATAAATGTTATTGATTGGGATTGGTTCTG
>JAFYJH010000143.1 GCA_017538195.1 Prevotella sp. | reverse complement strand
GTCAGACCGAATTTCTTCTTGCCGACGGGCAACACAGACTGCTGATAATCAATGGGTTGCGAGCGAAAAAGTCCTTCCGACGGAACGCTCACGAGCCGAACCTTGATACCTTCTTCGCGCAGCAGTTTCGCACCTGCGTCGAGCGTCGCCACTTCCGAGCCAGAGGCCAAGAGAATCACGTCGAAATCGTCGTCTGAGCCAGCCACCACGTAAGCACCCTTTTCGGCCTGCGCGTAGTCGTTGCCTTCGGACAGCATTTCGACATTCTGACGCGAGAAAATCAGCGCAGTCGGGGTCGAAATGTTTTCCATCGCCATCCGCCAGCAAACGGTCGTTTCCTCGACATCGGCAGGGCGCAAAACGAGCATCGAATTCTTGCCGCTGTGGTTTTTCAGTTTTTCCATCAGGCGAATCTGCGCCTCTTGTTCCACAGGCTCGTGCGTCGGGCCGTCCTCGCCCACGCGGAAAGCGTCGTGCGTCCAAATGAACTTCACGGGAAGTTCCATCAGCGCAGCCATTCGAACCGCCGGTTTCATATAGTCGGAAAAGACGAAAAACGTGCCGCAAGCCGCGATGACACCGCCGTGCAACGCCATTCCGATGCAGCAGCAGGCCATTGTCAGTTCGGCGACACCGGCTTGGAAAAACGCACCGCTGAAATCGCCACGGACAATGTCGTGGGTCTTCTTCAAAAAGCCGTCGGTCTTGTCGGAATTCGACAGGTCAGCCGAGCCCACAATCATATTGGGAACTTGCTCGGCAAGAACGCCCAAAACCGTCGCCGAGGCTGCTCGCGTCGCCGAACCTGCCTTCTGCTCAACCTTCGACCAGTCGATTTTCGGAGCCTTGCCGCTGAACCATTCCTCTAATTGCTTCGCCTGTTCGGGATGTCCCTTCGCCCATTCCGCTTTTTCGGCATAGCGTTCCGCCACGATTTTCTTCAGTTCCTCGCGTCGCTTGGCGTACATTTCCTGCACTTCGGGGAAAATCACAAAGGGATTTTCGGGGTCGGCACCCAGATTCTTCATCGTTTCAACGAAATTGTCGCCACCGAGCGGAGCACCGTGCGTCGCGCAATTACATTCGTAGCTGCTGCCGTCGGCCTTTCGAGCACCTTTTCCCATCACACAATGGCCGATAATCAGGCTCGGACGCTCGGTTTCAGCCTGTGCTTTTTTGAGTGCTTCGCGAATCTGATCGACATCGTTTCCGTCGATTTCCTGCACGAACCAACCCCACGATTCGTATTTTTTCGCCGTGTCCTCCGAGGTCACGACATCCGTGCGCGTCGAGAGTTGAATATCGTTGGCGTCGTAGAACATAACGAGGTTGTCGAGCCCCAGATTGCCCGCGATTCGGCCTGCGCCCTGCGAAATTTCCTCTTGAATGCCACCGTCGGAAATGTAGGCGTAAATCGTCTGTTTCATCACGTCGCCCAGCCGCGCTTTCAGGAATTTCGCAGCAATCGCCGCACCCACGGCAAACACGTGACCCTGTCCGAGCGGACCGCTCGTGTTCTCGATGCCACGTTTCACATCGCGTTCGGGATGGCCCGGCGTAACGCTTCCCCATTGGCGCAGGTTTTTCAGGTCGTCGAGCGAGTATTTTCCGATGAAGCACAGTTGCGAATAGAGCATCGGAGCCATGTGTCCCGGGTCGAGGAAAAACCTGTCGCGCCCTTCCCATTCGGGATTTTCGGGGTCATAGACCAGAAACTCGCTGTAGAGCGTGTTGATAAAATCCGCGCCACCCATCGCACCGCCCGGGTGTCCGCTTTTTGCCTTCTCAACCATTGCCGCAGACAAGATTCTGATGTTGTCCGCCGCACGATTCATAATTTTGTTGTCGTTCATAAATTTATCAGGTATTTTAGTTTAGAATTTTCCTTTGCAAAGGTAGCGTATTTATTTGACAAAATTGTTTTTTTTGATTTTTTTAATTCTAAAATTTTTCAATTCTATGATTTTTGATGTAATTTTGTGGTCTAAAAAGATGATTCAAAGATGAAAATCGTTTACGAAGACAACCATATCATTATTGTGTCGAAGCAGAGCGGCGAGATTGTGCAGGGCGACAAGACGGGCGATGTGCCGCTGTCGGAGATGGTGAAGCAGTACGTCAAGGAGAAGTATCGGAAGCCCGGCGCGGTGTTTCTCGGCGTGACGCATCGGCTCGACCGCCCTGTTTTCGGACTGGTGGTTTTTGCGCGCACGTCGAAGGCGTTGGAACGGCTCAATCGGATGTTTGCCAACGGCGAGATTCACAAGACATATTGGGCGATCACGCAAAACCGACCCGAGGCCGACGAGGGAACGCTCGAACATTGGCTAACGCGCAACGAAAAACAGAACAAGAGTTACGCTTCCGACCGCGAAAAACCGAACTCGAAACGTGCTGTTTTGAAGTATAAAGTAATTAGCGAATCGGAGCGATATAATTTATTAGAAATCAATCTTTTAACGGGTCGTCATCATCAGATTCGTTGTCAGCTTTCTGCGATTGGTTGTCCGATTAAAGGCGACTTGAAATACGGCGCGAAACGCTCGAATCCCGACGGCTCGATTTCGCTCTTGGCGCGTCGCGTGGAGTTCGTCCATCCCGTTTCAAAAGAACTCATCAGCGTGGAAGCGCCCTTGCCCGACGATCCGCTGTGGCAGGCGATTGCCGCTTCCGTATAAAAAAGGCGATTGCTTCCTCCATCGTATAAAAAAGATTGATTGTCTCACGACAATCAATCTTCGTTTTAACCTTAATAATCTAATACCATGAAAAACACGGCGCAAAGTTATTGTTTTTTGTTCGATTTACCAAATAATTCGTAGGAAAAACCACCCAAATTAAATCTGATTAAAAGTTTTTCCGTCGAATTTAAGGATTTTTTGCATAAAAAGCACTTTGTAACGCTCCTTTTCGTCGCTCGGAACGAAGAGCAACGACGGCGACAGCGTCAAATGGTCGTTGTCGGGCGAGAAACTGGCCTGCCACAGCACGAGCGAGATTTTCTCCGTGAGGTTGTTGAAGTCGCTGACCGACATCGTGTCGGGTCGTTCCAACTGCGTTGAACTCGTGAAAATCGTGTCGGAAAGGTGCTTCCAACCGCTCGTGAAAAGGCTGACTTTCGACTCTGCCGACTCGCCGAGAATGGTCGTCGAAGTGGCAATCACGAAGTCGTCGCTGTCGGTCGCAAGCAGTTTCATTTCCCACGTCGCGTGGTCGTTGAGCGTCAGCCGCAGGTAGTTCGTCGTGAGCGTGTCGAGATGGGAACTTCCGCGCAGCCGATTGGTCACGCTCGTGTTCAATTCTGCCTTGTTGTCGGCGTTCTGCGTGATGTCGTACTGCTCAACCAACGCCGTGCGATGGTTCGCATCGAGGTAGGGCAGCAGGTTGTCGGGCATCGACTTCCAACATTCCAACGCGCTCTGTCCGTACATTATTAGATATACGGGAAGCACGGCAACAAGGGCAAGAATCCTTCTCATCGGCGGCGATTATTGCGGGAAATTGATGGGGCCGTAGCGCAGTTCAACGCCGTATGCACCTTGTTTGCGATAGGTGTAAATCGTGAAGAGATGGCCGATGCCGAGCGGCGAGCGACCGCCTTTGTAGAACCACGTGAGGTCTTCCTCGACATCGCGAGAAAGTTCGTACTTGGTCCGCATCGTCTGGGCGATGTTTTCCATTTTCTTCTGGGCCTCAGCCTTCGAGCCGACTTTCTGATAGAAGCGAGCCTCGTTGAACTTGCCGTTTTTGAAACGGAATTTCACTTCGTCGAACGAAAAACCGCGAAATTTCTTCGGGCCCAAAGTCACTTCGTCTTCGGAAACGCTCTGCGGATCGCCGAACTCGGCTTTGATGGCTGCAAGAGCCTCTTCGTAGGAACTTCCAAGTTCAACCGTTCCAACGCTTTCAACGTTTTGTGCGCTTGCTCCAAGCGAGAACACAAGGCACATCATCAACAATACTTTTTTCATTTTCATTTGATTATTTTTAGTGATTAAAATTCGATTTTGGCGTGCAAAGGTACGGGAAAAATGGAAGATTGAGACGATTTTTTGCGTTAAAAAAACTAAATCTTAATTCTTCTTGACCCTCGACTGGTTTTTCGCCACGAAATCCTTCCATCCGCGATAACTTTTTCCCTCCGTCGTGGGCTGACCGAGTTGCAGGAAATGGCAGTAGGCAGCGGCGAGCGCGTCAGTGGCATCCATAAATTTCGGCATTTCGTCGGGGTTGAGCGTCAGCATCCGCTGGAGCATTCCTGCGACCTGCTCTTTCGAAGCCTTTCCGTTGCCCGTGATGGCCATTTTGATTTTCAGCGGCGCGTATTCGTGGATGGGCACTTTGCGTTGAATGGCTGCGGCAATCGCCACGCCCTGCGCCCGACCGAGTTTCAGCATCGACTGCACGTTTTTCCCGAAAAACGGGGCTTCTACGGCCATTTCGTCGGGCAGATAAGCGTCGATGATGCCGGTGATTCGCTCGAAAATATGGCCGAGCCGCAAGTAGGGATCGGTCATTTTCCGCAGGTCAATTACGCCCATCGCCACCATCTCGGCCTTGTTGCCGATGGCGCGGATGACACCGTAGCCCATCACGTTGGTGCCCGGGTCGATGCCGAGGATGATTCGCTCAGTTTTCATCGTTTAGTCTTGCCAAAAATGGTTTTATTTTGCTAAAAAACGGATTCAACTTTCCAAAAACGGATTCGTCGCCACTTCCTTTCCGATGGTCGTCTGCGGACCGTGACCGGGCAAAACCACCGTGTTTTCAGGCAGTTTGGTGATTTTCTTCAGGCTTTCGAGGAGCATAAACATCGAGCCGCCCATCAAGTCGGTGCGGCCAATTGACCCTTGAAACAGCGAGTCGCCCGAAAAACAGACGTTTTCGGCTTCGCAATAGTAGAAAACGCCGCCCCGCGAGTGTCCGGGCGTTTCGAGAATGGTCAGCCGATGGTTGCCGAACTCGATGATGTCGTCGCCGGTGAGCAGTCGGGCAGGCTCTGGCAATGGGTCGATGGCGGCCAATCCAAAGAACTTTTCGGCCTGTTCCTCGTAGTTCGCGATGAAGTCGGCATCGTCGCGATGAAGTTCGACTTTCAAGCCGAATTCGTCGTAGATAAAACGGTTTCCGAAGTTGTGGTCGAGATGTCCGTGCGTTGCCAATAAATGTTTGGGAATCAATTGGTTTTCACGGATATATTGAAGTATTGCTTTCTTCTCTTCTGGATAGAATGCGCCGCAGTCGATGATGACGCACTCGCGCGTTTCATCGCTGACAATGTAGCAGTTTTCCTGCAACATATTGCACACAAATCGCTGAATCTTACACTGGCACATAAATCACATTTTTTTCCTTGAACCAATCTTCCTCAAACCACCGACTGATGTCCTCGACTTCCGCCGTCTTGCGGAAAGGATGGATTTCGGCATCGACATTGCCACCTTTCAGGCAATAAATGCCGTTGAGCGTGGCGTTTCGCTGTTTTTTCGAGATGTTTTTCCGCACGATTTTCATCAAATCGGGTAGGGGCATCACTGCCCGACTCACCACGAAGTCGAATTTTTCCGTTTCGTCCTCGCCGCGACGCTGTTCCGCCACCACGTTTTTCAGTCCGAGCGACCTCGCAACCTCCGATGCCACGAGGATTTTCTTGCCCGTGCCGTCGATAAGTTTGAAATGGCAGTCGGGGAACATAATCGCCAACGGAATGCCCGGAAATCCGCCGCCCGTGCCGAAATCGAGAATCTTCGTTTCGGGCTGGAACTGGATGGCGCGGGCGATGGCGAGCGAGTGCAAAACGTGGTGTTCGTAGAGGTTGCCGATGTCCTTGCGCGAAATCACGTTGATTTTCGCGTTCCAGTCCTCGTACAAGTCCTTCAACGCCGCAAACTGTCGTTTTTGCTCGTCGCTGAGCCTCGGAAAATATTTCAGAATGATGTCCATACTCAAAATTCGGCTGAAAATGCCTCAAAATCAATAGCTTCGGGCGATAATCACACGATGTTTCGACGGTTTTCCGCTCACCATATCCACGCCCGGCGTCTGCTCGAATCCGTAGGGCACGCAGCGAATTGTCGCCTGCGTTTCCTCCTTGATTTTCGCCTCGGTTTCAGCCGTTCCGTCCCAGTGGCAGAGGAAGAATCCGCCGTCTTTCACGCGCTCCTTGAATTCCTCGTAATTGTCGCACTCGTAGATGCGGTCGTCGCGGTATTTCTTGGCTTTCTCGAAAATATTCTGCTGAATGTCGCCGAGCAGATTTTCGACATATTCGACAATGCCTTCAATCGGGCGCGTTTCCTTCTCCAACGTGTCGCGTCGCATCACCTCGATCGTGCCGTTTTCCAAGTCGCGAGCACCGAGAACGAGGCGCACGGGAACGCCTTTCAGCTCGTAGTCGGCGAATTTGAAGCCCGGACGCTTGTTGTCGGCATCGTCGAACTTCACGCTGATGCCTTTCTCCTTCAACTGCGCCAGAATCGGCTCGACCGCCTTGTTCACGAGTTCCATCTGCTCAGGCTTCGTCGCAATCGGAATTATCACGACCTGAATCGGCGCAAGACGCGGTGGCAGAACCAGTCCGTTGTCGTCGCTGTGGGTCATAATCAGCGCACCGATGAGTCGCGTCGAAACGCCCCACGAAGTCGCCCAGACATATTCGGGTTTGTTCTCCTTATTTAAATAGGTGACGTCGAAAGCCTTGGCGAAATTCTGTCCGAGGAAGTGCGAAGTGCCGCTTTGCAGCGCCTTTCCGTCCTGCATCATCGCCTCGATGGTGTAGGTGTCGAGTGCGCCGGCGAATCGCTCAGTCTCGCTCTTCACGCCCTGCACGACGGGCACCGCCATCCATTCCTCGGCGAATTTGGCATAGACTTTCAGCATCAGTTGGGCTTCGGCCTCGGCTTCCTCGCGTGTGGCGTGGGCCGTGTGGCCTTCCTGCCAGAGAAATTCCGACGTGCGCAGGAAGGGTCGCGTGCGCATTTCCCAGCGCATCACGTTGGCCCACTGGTTGCACAGCACGGGCAGGTCGCGCCACGACTGAATCCAGTTTTTATACGTGTTCCAGATAATCGTTTCCGATGTCGGACGAATAATCAGTTCCTCTTCGAGTCGTGCGGTGGGATCGACCTCGATGCCGCTCTTGTCAGCCTTGTTGCGCAGGCGATAGTGCGTCACAACGGCACATTCCTTTGCAAAACCTTCCACGTGCTCGGCCTCGCGAGCGAGGAACGACTTCGGAATCAACAGCGGAAAATAGGCGTTCTGCGCACCCGTCTCCTTGAACATTTTGTCCAACTGGGCCTGCATTTTCTCCCAAATCGCGTAGCCGTAGGGCTTGATCACCATACAACCACGCACCGCCGACTGTTCGGCGAGGTCGGCCTTCACCACCAAATCGTTATACCACTGGCTGTAATTGTCAGCCCGTTTTGTCAAATCTTTTAGTTCTTTTGCCATAATTTTTGATAATTCTTTTAAAAATTCGGCACAAAATTACAAAAAAATGTTGTGAAATAGACAATAATGAGAAAAAAAGCGTTATCATTGCAGAAAATTTGGTCAAATTCCATTAAACGAAGTGCAATTTCATACGTCACAAACGTAATTGGATAGGAAAATTATCATTTTATTATTAACTTTTAAAACAACAAGAAAAATGAAGAAAATGAAATTTTTGACACTCGGAATGTGTGTCGCAGTAATGGTTAGTTGTGGCTCGTCCATGAAGAATGGTGCGCTCATCGGAACAGGTGCAGGTGCAGCATTGGGTGCTATCATCGGTAAGATTGCCGGTAACACGGCTGTCGGTGCTGCCGTCGGCGGTGCTGTGGGTGCTGCTACGGGCGCCATCATCGGCAAGAAGATGGACAAGGCTAAGGCTGAGGCCGAGGCTGTGAAGAATGCTCAGGTGGAGTCGGTGCTCGACGCAAACGGCTTGCAGGCTGTGAAGGTGACTTTCGACTCTGGCATCCTCTTCACGACGGGTAGCTCGACGCTGAGCGCAGCCGCCAAGAACTCGCTGACCCAGTTCGCTCAGGTGCTGAAGAACAACGCCGACTGCGACGTGGCCGTTCAGGGTTACACCGACAACGCCGGTTGGAAGAACAGTACTGCCGAGCAGAGTGCACAAAAGAACGTGACCCTTTCACAGCAGCGCGCTCAGGCCGTGACGAACTACCTGAATTCGCTGGGCGTGAGCAACAACCAGATTCGCTCGACCGTTGGTTATGGCGAGGCTAACCCCGTTGCTGACAACTCGACGGCTGCAGGCAAGGCTCAGAACCGCCGCGTGGAGGTTTACATGTACGCCAGCGAAGCCATGATTCAGGCTGCCGAGGCTGGAACGCTGAACTAATTATCAATTAACAATTAACAATTAATAATTGATTTTTAATTGAAGATTATTAAGAAAACTATCCGATGGGTCGTGGGGGTGTTCTTCGCCTCCACGATTCTTTCGGTTGTGGCATTGCGCTTCCTGCCCGTCTATGTCACGCCGCTGATGCTGATTCGCTGTGTCGAGCAGGCGCAGGAAGGCCGCAGCATCACGCTCCACCACCATTGGGTGTCGATGGAGAAGATTTCGCGTCACATGCCCGTTGCGGTGATGGCGAGCGAGGACCAACGCTTCCTTCTGCATCACGGTTTCGACTACGATGCCATCGAGAAAGCGGCGAAGCGCAACGCGAAAGGAGGAAAAAACAAACTCGGCGGCAGCACGATTTCGCAGCAGACCGCCAAAAACGTATTCCTATGGCCGGGTCGGTCGTGGGTTCGGAAAGGTTTGGAGGCTTATTTCACGGCACTCATCGAACTCATCTGGTCGAAACAGCGCATCATGGAAGTCTATTTGAACTCTATCGAAATGGGCGACGGGATTTACGGTGTCGATGCCGTAGCCGAGTACCATTTTAACACGACCGCCGCCGAACTTTCGCGTTCCGACTGCGCCCTGATTGCCGCCACATTGCCCAATCCGCGCCGTTTCAGCAGCAAGTCGCCGAGCGACTATATGCGCAAGCGGCAGAAGCGCATCGAACACGAAATGAAGTTCATCCCGACTTTTCCGCGCGAGGGCGAGGACTACGACCCATCGACGGCGATTGGTGGTGTTTACAGGAATGGGAAGTAGTTTTTTGGAAATGACTGATTAACCAACAAAAGATGATTGTTTTTGCAAATAATAAAAATGGTGAAAGGGTTCACGTCGATTATGTTCCGAATGGAAAAGATTGTCAATGTGTGTGCAGAGGTTGTGGACAGCCTCTAATAGCAGCAAATCGAGGAAAAAAAATACTTCATCATTTTAAGCATATTGATGAGCAACTATTATTTGAAAGAGAGTGTAATTATAATGATTCAAAAGAATCTCAACTTCACTATCATTCGAAGGAAATTATTTTCAAGGAAAAAAAAGTAATGACATGTTCTTGTGAATATGTAAATATTTATGGGAATCATATTAAGTTGAAGAGTGCGGAATTATTATCTTTCAAATCGGTTGAAATTGAAAAAAGTTTGGAAATTGATGGAAAAAAAATAGTTGTTGATTTATTTTGTATAACAAATGATAACAAAGAAATTTGTATTGAAATTAACTACTCAAATAAAGTAAAAGGAGATAAATTTTTTAATATACAAAAATCAAAAAAATACGCATTTCTAGAAATCGATGTCTTAAAACAAAAGTTTGAAGATGAGACAGATAAAATTAATCTAAAAGAATTTTTAATCAACAGTTCTGATGACAGAAGATGGTTATATCATCCATTGATAGAAAAAAAAGAACGAGATGAGAAAG
>JAFYJH010000142.1 GCA_017538195.1 Prevotella sp. | reverse complement strand
CGTTCACGGGCGTGTTGTCGTCCACCAAGGGCAGCAACTCCTCTATCCGCTGGAGAGCGAACTCGTATTGTTCTTTCTTGATGTTGTTCATTTCGTTTTCTCCTTGTCGTTTTAGATGGTTGATGCGTCTATCTTGTCGTACTCGGCGTGTGTGCCGACGAATCGGATGAACACGTGGCCGATGGTGAACTTGATGACGACGATGAGCCGATATTTGTTTCCTCGTATGTTGAACACGTAGCGTTGGTTGCCGACATAGTCTGTGGCGGGGAAGTCTTCTTTCAAGTCTGCGAGGTTCTTCCATTGTGCCTTTCCTGCCACGCTGTACCAGCGTTCCAGTGCGGCTCTGGCGTCTTCTCGTCCGTCTTTCTGGTAGAATTCAACCAATCGCCTGTGGGATACGATTCGCATTTTTTTCTAAAATCAAATTTTTTCGACCTTTGAACTGCAGATTCCACTACGAACGATGAACTGCTTAGTCTTCCCAGACGCTGCCAGTGGTGGGATAGGCGAAGTCGTCGTCGAAGTCCTTTGCCAAGGCTTCTTCGTCCTCCATCTGTTGTTCACCACCTTGGCCATTCGGGGAACCGACACCGAAAGTCTCCATCACTGATCCTTCAGTGTAGAGTTGGCGCACGCGCATGGCGGGCTTCATGTACTCAATTTTCTTCATGTCTTTAAATTTTTTAAGTTGTTAATAATGTTAATGAATAATGTTATCTCTCTCTGTTTGTTATCTCTAATTATATATTATATAATGTGTATCAATGTTTGTTTTTGGCGGCATTTCGCGAATGTTTTCGTGAACATTTTTCTTCGCAAAAGCCTATTCGGGTGCAAAGGTACGAACTTTATTTGAAATGGACAAGTTTTTGGGAGTTTGAGGGTAAGATTTAAGAAAGTTTAACGGTTTGGGAATGGGAAATCGCGTACCCAAGGGCACGCTTGTGGGGTGTTGGGTTCGTTTCGTCCCAGCCATAGGAATGGCTGGTTACCATTGTCTGATGTCGATGGCATCGTTATATAAAAAAATGCCGTAGGCATTGGATAGGGGTAGCCTGCTATGAGCGTAGCGAAATGGCTGGATGGAATGGCGGCAATCAAACAATCAAGCGTGCCTTTGGGTACGCGACGAAACATCCAATACCTACGGCATTGTTTCCGTTTTTGTTGTGGCATCGTTCCCAGTCATTTCGGGCAACCGATGGCTGCCCTGCATAACTGGCTACCATTGTCTGATGCCGATGGCATCATTATTATTATTCATCTTTCGACGCATCGGCAAATCCTTGCATCATATACGCGGGTACATATTTTACACCGGCCTTCTCGAACATCTCGGCTAATTCCTCTTGGAACGTTATGCTCCTGTGGTGCTCCTTCTGATTCTCAATGTATTTCACGACTGGCTCCACCAACGACCGACTGTACGAAAACGCACCGAAACCCGACTGCCAACTGAACTTCCCGTGCATGAACCGGTCGTTGATCCACCGCGACGACTGCACTTTCAACGTCTGCACCAACTGGCTGACGGACTCCGCCGGATGCATCCCGATGAACAGATGCACGTGGTCTGCCGTGCCGTTGATGGCGTGGACGAAATGCTGCCTGTTCCGACACGCGCCGGCAAGGTAGCCGTGCAACTCCTCTTCCCATTTCCGTGAGATGAGCGACTCGCGCCTGCTGACGGCGAAAACAATGTGCATATAGATTTGGGTGTATGTGTTTGCCATGGTTGTCAGAACGCGAATTTTGCGATGGACATGACCCTGTTATATGCATCGTGCGCCTCCCTTACGTCTTCGCAGGTGACGGTTTGAGGGTGGCGCATTTTCTGTTCAAACAGCCGTGCCTCTTCTCCCCAGAGGGTGGGTGTTTCTTTGATGGGTCTTGCCATTTTATTCCTTCTATTGATTGTTTTTAAGTTGTTGATAATTTTGTCATCAAAAGTTTTGACTGCAAATCTGCAAGTCCCTAATTATCAAGTTCTAAGACTTATTATTCTCTTACGAGTTGCGTGAAGTTCGACCATTCTTCCACTCGATAGCCCCGAATGTCGCGTACTGAGCGGCGAAACCAGTCTATTGCCCTTAGGTCGATGATGGCCTTCGTCAAGTTGATTAGGTTGTCGCTCCGCGTGAGGTAGGTGCTGCCCTGTATCCACTCGAATCCGTCGCCTGTGAGAACCTTGCGGATCTCGTAGTAGGCGTTGTTGTAGATTTCGCCGTAGTGCTCCTTGAGTTCGGCGATGTTCATGTCGAAACTGAGTGCGTACATGGTCATTCGGCGAGTTTGAAGAGGTATTCTTTGTCGAAGTAGATTTCTCCGCTTGGTGTCTGTGCGGAAATCACCATCCCGACGAAAGAGTTGTCCTCGATGTCGATTACCTTGCCCGCCGTCCAGTCGCTCTTGTGCGTGACTTGGGGTGAAATCAATACGCTGTCTCCTACGTTCATTTTTTGTCCTCCTTGTTTTCTTCTAAGTGTTTTTTTAGTTGTTAATAATGTTTTGATAAATTTCGTTTTAATCTTCGCTTTCATGCGCATAGTTGATGTAGTTGCCGAGAATCTGTTCGATGTGAATCACTTCTGGACAGGAATCCCACGTGACGCCGCCGCCCATCAGATACCATCTTGGCCGCTCCTTGACGGGGACTTTCTTCATGGATGGGAATGCCGAAACGGGCATGACTATCGACCGCCCGTCTTGCAAATCGACCTGAAACTTTCCTCGTCTGGGGAACGACAGGCGCTTGATGCGTGGCTCTACGTTCCAATATCCTTCTGTCTTGTGCATCGTTTTCTACTTTTTTTTGACTTGAATGATTCTGATGGGTTTTCCCTGCTTGAACAGGTTCCACTGCCGAAGCAGCTTTTCCCGATATTCTGTGGCTATGCGCACCACTTCTTTTGCCTGCGCGTCGGTGAGGTCGCCCTGCCTTGCCAGTTCAACCGTTGGCTCGAGCCAGATTTTGCAGAGTTTCTCCGTGCTGCGCTTGCCTACGTGTACGTGCGCCCTGCTTTCGTGGAAATCCGTGTTGTAGAACAGGAAGTTCCAGATGACTTTGGCCGTCACGTAGAGTAGGATTTTCGGCATCGTTTTTTTTTAGTTTTTAATGTTAATAATGTTATTGTTATTTGAAATGGCTCTGTAAGAAGCCTACTTGGATGCAAAGATACGAAAATAGGTTGAAAACAAGGCTTTTTTGTATATTTCTTCCTTACTTTTTTAGACTTTTTAACATTTTATTGTCAATCGCACAGGGGTTAAATCATTTTTCTGGCGTATTCGATGAGGGTGTCGTGGTCCTTGGCTTGGTCTTCGGCGGAGAGGGCGACTGGGTGGTCTGGGGCGATGCCGAACTCGGTGGACTGGCGGTTGCGGTCGTACATCGGACAGGCGGAGAAACGGACGGTCCAACCGCAGGGAAGTTCCGAGGTGAAGGGCAGTCCGGCACCGCCGCCGGTACGGTCGCCCACGACGACGACCTGCGGACAGCATTTCACGTATTTCACGAACTCGTTGGCAGCACTGAACACGCTGCGATTCGTCAAAACGACGACTTTCTTCTGCCATCGGATGCCATTCGAGGGCTTCAGCCGCTGCTCTTCCATCGCGGAAAAATCGCTGTGGTCGCGACCGGTTTTGTGCTGCATATAGCCGACAAGCCGCTCTTCGTTGGTGAAGCGGGCGGCAAGTTGCTCGGCAGAGGTGACAAGGCCGCCGCTGTTGTTGCGCAGGTCGAGAATCAGGCCGCGACAGGGCGCGAGATAGTAGAAAATTTCGTCGAGATTGCCCTCACCGAACTCGTTGGAGAAGGTCGGACAGCGCAGATAGCCGATGTTGTCGTCGAGGATGCGGTATTGCATTCCGGCGGCGATTCGGTAGTCGGTGCCGAGGTAGCGGCGGATGAGCGTGTCGCTGAGGTTGGCGGGATAGTCCTCGTACCACGACCAGTTTCGCCCGACATCGAAGGCGGTGTAGAGGTTCACGTGGCCGTCGCGCAGTTCGGCGAGCATATTGGCAAGCACCTCGAACTGTTGCGTCCGCGTCATACTGCCGCGAAACTGCGGCTGGTAGCGGCGATAGACCTCGTTCCAGTCGAGTCCGTACTCGGCCTGTTTGTAGTCGAAAAAGCAGTAGTGCTCGTCGATGATCTTCCAAAGTGCCTCGAAGTTGCCCTGCGGCGTGTTGTCGAACTCGTCTTCGGTGACGCAGGAAGTGAAAAGCGAAAAAGTGAAAAACAAGGCGAGCAGAAACGCAGGGGTTCTCCTCGTGTTCCGTCCTCTCCTACTTGTCTCGCTGAAATACCTTATCACCTTCATTTATATTTCTTTAATTTTACTTCTACAAACCTTCTCTCGGCAAAGGTACAAAAAATCGGGTGCTGCACAAAATATTATCTACAAAAATTGATTATTTTCACAAATATCCGAACAAATTCACCACAAATGACCGAAAAGTTCCTAAAAATTTGGAGGTAATGAGATAATTACCTATCTTTGCAACAGGAAACCATAAAACGATTAAACTATGCCAGAGATTTTAAGATTATTTGGACTGAAGTTCTACATTTATACGCGGGACCACGAACCGCCACATGTCCATGTGGTTAGTCAAGATGGAGAAGCGAAATTCATTGTTGCAGACGAGATTACACTTTTAGAGAATGCGAGAATGAAGCCGAAAGACGTGAAACTCGCAGAGTCGATTATTGAAGATAACAAAGACTTGATTAAAACCAGTTGGAAAAACATTCATGGGAGTGAAGATTAACAAAATATGGTTTGCCGACGGACGCATTTACGGTCAAACAGACGATGGGCGCACGTTGTGGCAATCGTTGCTCTACTACAAGCGTTTGCTGAACGCGACGGAAGAGCAACGCAACCGCTACGAAATCAACACATTCGGCATCAGATGGGAAGAATTGAACGAAGACATCTCGTTTGAGAGTTTCGAATACGACAACCCTGAGCCGACGGGCATTTCCCTCGTGTTTCTCTCCCACCCCGAACTGAACGCTGCTGCAGTCGGGCGACGCTTAGGCATTAGCCAGAGCCTCATGGCACAGTATATCAACGGCACAAAGAAACCCTCGAAAGAGCGCGAATGTGTGATTCTCAACGAAATCGCCACGATTGGCAGGGAATTAGAGCAAGTGGCGGTATAATCCAAATTTTATAAACCTTTCGTCCATCCGAGGACGAGGAGATGGGAATAATGGTGGAACTTCAGGTTGTTGACTTTCGCCTGCCGATAGTCGCCGAGGTAGCCGACGCGAAGTTTCGTGTGGGGATTTTTCTTGGAAATCGGGAAGTCGAGCGAGAGCAGATGGCTCAGCGAGGGCGTGGAAGCGAGGGTTGTCGGCACGATGTTGCGGTCGTAGTTGCCGCGTCCGAAAATTTCGTAGTACGACTGACCGTAGTTCGGCGAAAACATCAGACCGACGAGCGGTGCCGACACTTCGTAGCGCAGAACTGACTGGCGTTTGAACAGCGGGAAATCGTAACTGGCAGCCGCCGACGGTCGCAGTTGAAGCGCCGCCTGCACCTGCACGGGATTGTTGCCGCCGAGCGTGTTGTAGAGGAAACCCAGATGCGCCCCGACTGCACCGCCTACCTCGAATTGAAGTGGCTCCGAAGGTCGCAAAACGTAGTGCAGGGCGTATTGGAACTGATACATTCCGCCCAATTCGTTGTGGTTGTCAGCCCGATTCTTCACCGAACAGAAACTGCCTTGATGGGTGACGATTTTCTGCCAAGAATCGTAGCGAATCGGCTTGCGCAACTGGCTGACAAAGCGCAGTTCAAGGCCGCTGTATTGCTCTGCCGAGAGATAGGTGTCGAGCACCTTGGCCGAACCGATTGCGAACATCTTAGAACGAACAGTCGGATTGCCGCAGAGATGGCCTACGATGGAATCGCCTGCGACCTGCGCCTGCGAAACCATTGCGAGGCAAGCAGCCACGATGCTCAGTGCTATTTTCTTGCTGTATTTCATTCTCCAAACAGGCTCAACTGACCCGTTTCGGGGTCGTATTTGAATTGCGGACTCGCCTCTTCGTTGTTAGAAGCGGTTTTGGAAGGTTTTTCGACGAGTTTTTCGTCGGTTTCAGAAGAAATTTTTTCATCGGTTTCAGAAGAATTTCCGTCATCGGAAGCATCGTCTGAAATGCCTTCATCCTTCATCTTTAATCCTTCATCCGAAATTTCATCCAAACCTTCATCCTTCATCCGAATTCCTTCATCCGAATTTATTTCTTCATCCGAATTTTCATCCAAACCTTCATCCTTCATCCCTAATCCTTCATCCAAAACCTCCGGCACTCGCGTCGGCTCCAACTCCTCGATGTCGCCGATGTGCCACGTTGTCAGGCGTTTACCCTTCGCCTTGAAACCCTTCACGCCGATAAACTCCTCGACCTCGATTTCCATCGGTTCGCGGTGGGCATCGACCTCGCTGAAAGTCACGCGGATGCGCGGATAAGGCTGGTCGGACAGCAGAATGAGTTTCGATTCGGGATTCTCGCCGATGTAGTTCTGCTTCTTCTTCGTGGCCTCCATCAAGAAGCGTTTCGCGTAGGCGTAGCCGTCGTTGTCGGCATCGTAGAGCACCGCCGTCCAAACCTTTTCAGGCTCGTATTTCTCGATGCGCAGGATGTTGTCCTCGAAGTGGTTGTTCGGGTCGAAAGTCGTCACGTAGAAGTCGCCGTTTGACAGCACCACCAACACCTGATCGTCGTCGGAAAATTCGCCGAGCAGCCGTCCGTGTTCGTCGAAATTCAGTCGTTTCACGTCGGGGTCGAACCAAACTTTCCGACCTCCGAGCGTCGAATGACCGTGACTTTTCAGGCTGATGCGATGGACGGGATCGCGCGTGAGCAGATAGCCCTTCGAACCGCGTCCCTTGATGGAAATGTCGGCGAAAGAACGCTCCAAGAAAATCTTTTTGCGCGGATTTTTCGCCAAGAGAATCGAGTCGAGCGTCACCTTGATGACCTCCGCCTCGCCATTCGGATTCGCCGTGAAATAAAGCACTTTCGTGCCGGGTTTTCCCTGCGTGGCATCCACTTCGCGGTCGCGCGTGATGCCCGTCACGTTGAATCGCTTGATGAAGCAGGCACCGTTCTTTCCGTCGCGATAGACGAGGTTGTAGGTCGTGCGCGAATCGTTCTTCTTGAACACCTGCAAATGCAGCACGTTCTTGCCCACAAACAACTTGTCGGCGACGCGCACCACCTTGAATTTTCCGTCGCGGTAGAAGATGATGATGTCGTCGATATCGGAACAGTTGCAGACGAACTCGTCCTTCTTCAAACCCGTGCCGATGAAGCCTTCCTGACGGTTGATGTAGAGTTTCTGATTCGCCTCGACGACCTTCGTGGCGACAATCGTGTCGAAATTGCGAATCTCCGTGCGACGCGGGAAGTCCGCGCCGTATTTTTCCTTGATGTGCGTGAACCACTTGATGGTGACATCGGTCAAGTGGGCGAGGTCGTGGACGATGCCCTTGATTTCCTTCTGGATACTCGCCATCAACTCGTCGGCCTTGTCTTTGTTGAACTTCAAAATGCGCTGCATCTTGATTTCCAAGAGCCGTAGGATGTCGTCGCGGGTCACTTCGCGAATCAACTCTTTCTTGAACGGCTCCAAACGACTATCGACGTGCGCCACGGCGATGTCGAGCGTTTCCGCCTGCTCAAATTTCTTGTCTTTATAGATGCGCTCCTCGATGAAAATGCGCTCCAACGAGGCGAAAAAGTATTGCTCTTCGAGTTCGTGCTTGCGAATTTCGAGTTCCTTGCGCAAGAGGTCTTTCGTCGAATCGACATTGTGGCGCAACACGTCGCCAATCGCCAAGAACTGCGGTTTCCGACTGTCGATGACGCAGCAGTTCGGCGAAATGCTGATTTCGCAGTCCGAGAAGGCGTAGAGCGCGTCGATGGTCTTGTCGGACGACACGCCGGGCGCGAGATGCACGAGGATTTCGACCTCGGCGGCGGTGTTGTCCTCGACCTTCTTCGCCTTGATTTTGCCCTTTTCGACCGCTTTCAGAATCGACTCGATGAGCGAAACCGTCGTTTTCGAGAAGGGAATTTCGCGGATGACGAGCGTTTTCTGGTCGCGTTTCTCGATTTTCGCACGAACTTTCAGCGAGCCGCCACGCTGTCCGTCGTTGTAGCGCGAAACATCGATGCTTCCGCCCGTCGGGAAGTCGGGGAAAAGCTGAAAATCCTCGCCGCGCAGGTAACTCACGGCAGCGTCGCACAGTTCGTTGAAATTATGCGGCAGAATCTTCGTGGAAAGTCCCACGGCGATGCCCTCGGCACCCTGCGCCAAGAGCAGCGGAAACTTCACCGGCAACGTGATTGGCTCCTTGTTGCGACCGTCGTAACTCAGTTGCCACTCGGTCGTTTTCGGGTTGAACACCACGTCGAGCGCGAACTTCGACAGCCTCGCCTCGATGTATCGGCCAGCCGCCGCAGCGTCGCCCGTCAGGATGTTCCCCCAGTTTCCCTGCGTGTCGATGAGCAGGTCCTTCTGCCCCAACTGCACGAGCGCGTCCTTGATGGAAGCGTCGCCGTGGGGATGGAACTGCATCGTGTGGCCCACGATGTTCGCCACCTTGTTATATCTGCCGTCGTCCATCCGCTTCATCGAGTGCATAATCCGTCGCTGCACGGGCTTGAAACCGTCCTCGATGTGGGGAATGGCGCGGTCGAGAATCGAATACGACGCATAGTCGAGGAACCACGTCTGATACATCCCCGACAAGTGGTGCACCACCGAGGCGTCGAAGCGGTTCACAGGCTTGTAGTCGGAATGGCCCGCAGGTTCGCCGTCGGCCTCTTCCAACTCGTCCGTCACGTCTGTTTTTGGCAATTTCTCTTCGTTTTCGTCCATAGTTTTCAGTTTGATTCTGCAAAATTACAAAAATCCGAGTATTTTCTGAAAAAATTCCACAAAAACTTTTGCAGAAAAATTTTTTTTTATAACTTTGCAAATGCAATCAAAGTGAAAGGACGGAATATGTCGTATAGTCAAATAGCACAGATGGAGCTGATGAACGCTCTGAATTGCATCAAGTCCGAAACGGAACTAAACGAATTTAAGGACTTGGTGGCTCATTTTTTTGCGCTCAAGGCACAAAAAGCCATTGACGACCTGTGGGAGAAGGGCGTAATTAACGAAAACACCATCAACCAATGGGGCGCAGAACACATGCGCACCCCCTACCGCTATGCGTCGAATCGTTCTTGACACAAACTGTTTATTGCAGGCTCTGCCAACACGCAGTCCATACCACAAAATCTGGACGGATGTGTTGGCTGGCAAGATTTGTTTGTGTGTAAATACCGAGATTCTAATTGAATACGAAGAAATCTTGAGCGAGAAAACCACTCGTGAAATTGCCAAGAATGTAGTGGAGGCCATTGCGCGTTTACACACCACTATTTTTCAGGAGATTTACGTTCATTTTAGCCTGATAGAAGCCGACCCCGACGACAACAAGTTTGTTGATTGTGCCGTGGCAGCCGATGCAGAGTACATTGTTACCAACGATTCACATTTCAACGTACTCAAAAAGATTGACTGGCCCAAAATTTCAATCATCACCATTGAAGATTTTGCATCACAAATAGCAAATGGAAGCAGAGTACGATAAATTTGAAAAAAAATACAAATATACATGGTGAATGATAAACTTTTTCGTACCTTTGCAGTCAAAGATAAAAAAAATGATTGAAAAATGATGAAAAATCTGAAAACATTTCTGGGCGTTGCAGTGCTCGCGGCCTTTCTGACGAGTGCCGTGCAGAGCGACGGAACCATCACGAAAGAGGGCAAGACCACGATTGTGAACACGACGACCATCGGCAAGAACATCGAGGGCTATGCCGGTCCGACGCCCGTGAAAATCTACATCGAGAACAACAAAGTCGTGAAAATCGAGACGCTGCGCACGCCCGACGGCCCGAAATACGTGGCGAGAGCCAAGAAAGTCTTTGAAGGCTTCATCGGACTGCCCGTGAAGAAGGCGAAAAAAGCGAAGGTGGACGCCGTTACCGGTGCCACCTACACGTCCGACGCTTTGATTCAAAACGTCAGGAAAGGTCTCGAATATTACGAGAAAAACAAATAATTACTCTTCAATCTCGCGCTCGGCGGCCTTGAAACTTTCGAGGTCGTCGGCATTGAACGCCTTGATGTAGGCGGCTTTTCCGATGACATTTTCCTCGGCCATTCGGACATAGACCTGCGCCGATTTTCCGAACATTTCGGGGGCTTCGGCAGCGTCGCGAACGATGAGCAGCGACATCACGATTTCGCAGGTCATATCGTAGAGGCGACGGGCGAGGAAGTCCTGAGCGTCTTGATTTTCAAGGGCTTTCACGCAGTTCAAAGCGTCTTCGTAGATAGGAATCAGTTTCTCGATGCGCTTCAGCAAAGATTTTGAAGATTCTTCATTCTTCATTCTTAATTCTTCACTCTCCATCAACTCCTTGATATTCTGCAACATCGTGCCGTTGGTGATGTAGCGGATGGCCGCCACAACCTGCAACTGCGTCGTTCCCTCGTAGATCGAGAAGATTCGCGCGTCGCGATAGAGCCGCTGACACTTGTATTCCATAATGAAGCCGCTACCGCCGTGAATCGAAATGGCGTCGTAGGCATTTTGGTTGGCATATTCCGAGTTCATACCCTTCGCCAAAGGCGTAAACGCATCGGCCAGACGCTGATATTTCTTCAGTTCCTGCTTTTCTTCGGGCGTGAGTTTGCGGTCGCGCTCGATGTCCTCCAAACACTTGTAAACATCGACGTAGCAAGCCGTCTGGTACAACAGCGAGCGACCTGCGTCGAGTTTTGCCTTCATCCGCGAAAGCATATCGTAAACGGCAGGGAAATGGATGATTTTCTCTCCGAACTGGGCGCGTTCCTTCGCGTAGGCCAACGCCTCGTTGTAGGCTTCCTGCGAGAGTCCGACCGACTGCGCTGCAATGCCCAGACGAGCGCCGTTCATCAGTGCCATCACGTATTTAATCAGGCCGAGGCGGGTCGAGCCGCAGAGTTCGGCTTTCGCGTCTTTATAGGTCAATTCGCAGGTCGGTGAACCGTGAATACCGAGTTTATGCTCGATGTGGCGCACGTTCACGCCGCCCTGACGCTTGTCGTAGATGAACATCGACAGGCCGCGACCGTCTTTCGTGCCTTCCTCGGAACGAGCCAGCACGAGGTGGATGTCAGAGTCGCCGTTGGTGATGAAACGCTTCACGCCATTCAGTCGCCAGCAGTTTTCCTTTTCGTCGAAGGTGGCTTTCAGCATCACGCGCTGCAGGTCGCTGCCTGCGTCGGGCTCGGTCAGGTCCATCGACATTCCTTCGCCTGCGCAGACGCGTGGAATGTACTTCTGACGCTGCTCCTCCGAACCGAATTCGTAGAGTGTGTCGATGCAACTTTGCAGGCTCCAGATGTTCTGGAAACCAGCATCGGCGGCGGAAATAATCTCCGACAGCATCGAGAAAACAGCATTCGGCAGGTTCAGTCCGCCGTAGCGACGAGGCATCGAAACGCCCCAAAGCCCTGCCTTGCGCGTGGCATCGAGGTTTTCAAACGTTTTCGAGGCGTAAATCATTCGTCCGTTTTCGAGGTGCGGCCCTTCGAGGTCCACGCTCTCCGAGTTCGGTGCGATGATGTTGGCTGCGATGTCGCCCGTGATGTCGAGAATCTGCTTGTAGTTCTCGACGGCGTCGCCCAAATCTACGGGGGCATAGTCAAATTCTTTCGCGTCTGCGAAACCTTTTTCTTTCAACTCGACAATACGAGCCATCAGAGGATGATTCAAATAGAATCCAATCTCTGGATGATCTGTATAGTAATTAGCCATAGTTTTTTTTGTTTTTAGAAGTTATGAAGTTAAAGAAGTTAAAGAAGTTAAGCCAAATGTTCTGTTATAGCTGATTGCCAAAGTTGTTTTCTACGACTCCTTTGCAATAGGCGTTCAGTAATTTACTTGTTTCCTCAATTGATATAGTTAGTTGGTCGTAACTTTCTTTATTGATATAGCCAAGATCCTTTGATAGAATAATGTAGTATCTACATTCTTCAAGACTACCCTGAGCTATGTTGTAGAAACGTAATTTATCTGTACGACTTAGTTTCTTATACCCTTCAGCTATATTGGCTGGAATGGAAATGGCAGCGCGTTGGAATTGAGAACAAAGCCCGAATTTCTCCATGTCTGGGAATGATTTCGTAGCCCTGTAAACTAAAAGCACAAATTCATGCGCTTTCTGCCAAGCACCGATATTTTGAAACTGATTAGTCATGACTAATGGCTTAACTTCCTTAACTTCTTAACTTCTTTAACTTCAGTTTTTATTTAGAATTTTGTTTATAATACTTTATCAACTTCGGCACTGTTTCTTCAACCGTTCCAACGATGACATAGTCCGCAATCTTGTTGATGGGCGCGTCGGGGTCGTTGTTGATGGAAATGATGATGCCCGAATCCTGCATTCCTGCGATGTGCTGAATCTGTCCGCTGATGCCGCAGGCGATATAGACTTTCGGATGCACGGTGACGCCCGTCTGACCAATCTGGCGGTCGTGGTCGATCCAGCCTGCATCGACGGCGGCGCGACTTCCGCCCACTTCGCCGTGCAGCACCTTCGCGAGTTCAAACAGTTGGTCGAAACCTTCCTTCGAGCCTACGCCATAGCCGCCAGCCACAACAATCGGCGCACCCTTCAGATTGTGCTTCGCAGCCTCGACGCGGTGCTCAAGCACTTTCACGACAAAGGCTTCGGGGCCGACATATTTCGACACTTCGGGATAGACCACTTCCTTCTTGCAATCGCCCTCATAGACGGCCTTCTGCATCACGCCGGAGCGCACGGTCGCCATCTGCGGACGATGGTCGGGATTGACGATGGTCGCCACGATGTTGCCACCGAAGGCCGGACGAATCTGATAGAGCAGGTTTTCGTAGGTCTTGCCCTCTTTCTTGTCCTCATACGACCCGATTTCAAGTTCCGTGCAGTCGGCAGTCAGACCGCTCGTGAGCGACGAACTGACACGCGGGCCGAGGTCGCGACCGATGACTGTCGCACCCATCAGGCAGATTTGCGGCTGCTCTTCCTTGAAGAGATTGACCATAATGTCGGTGTGGGGCGCGGAAGTGTAGGGAAACAGCTCCGGCGCGTCGAAAACGAAGAGTTTATCGACACCGTAGGGCAGAATCTGCTCCTCCACCTTGCCCTTGATGCCTGTACCGATGACAACGGCGTGAAGTTCAACGCCAAGTTCGTTGGCGAGTTTCCTGCCCTTTGTCAGCAATTCTTGAGAGACTTCCTGAACGAGGGTGTTCTCAATTTCGCAATAGACAAAGACAGACCCACCCCCAGCCCCTCCCGACGGGAGGGGAGTTTGGTTATTATTACTATTATTGTTCATCATAATTATTCTTTTTATCCCTTCCCCACTCCCGTCGGGAGGGGGATAGGGGGTGGGTTTTACCCAATAATCTTTTCATTCAACAATTCCTGAATCATTCCCTCGATGTCGGCGTCGGAAGAGGTCAGCGTTTTCGACTCTTTCGCTTGGAAAACGATGTTCTTCACGGCCTTGACCTTCGTCGGCGAGCCCGACAAACCGCATTGGTTCGGGTCGCCATCGACATCGGCCACCGACCATTGGTTCAGGGAAACTCCCCTTTCGTCCCCCGACGGGGACACAAAAGCCTCACGTTCCAGTGGGCAGTGGTCCCACTTATGCTTCATAACAAGTTTCGCATTGCGCGGACGGCACGGTGCAGCACTGCCATTGACGGTAATCACCACCGGCAGCGGTGCCTCGACCACTTCCACGCCACCGTCGATGACGCGACGGATGAGTGCTTTTCCATTCTCTATTTTCAGGATTTCCTCGGCGTAGGTCACTTGGTTCAGCCCCAGTTTCTGCGCCACCTGCGGACCGACTTGCGCCGTGTCGCCGTCGATGGCCTGCCGTCCGCCAATGACAATATCGACATCGCCGATTTTCTCGATGGCGGTGGCGAGCGCGTAACTCGTCGCCAACGTATCGGCACCGGCAAAGAGGCGGTCGGTCAGCAGCCAACCCGTGTCGGCACCGCGATACAGCCCCTGACGGATGATTTCACCGGCACGCGGCGGTCCCATCGTCAGCAGACCGACCGTCGAGCCGGGATGCTGTTCTTTCAGTCGCAATGCTTGTTCCAACGCATTCAAATCTTCGGGATTGAAGATGGCGGGCAGGGCGGCACGGTTCACCGTTCCTTCGGCGGTCATCGCGTCCTTGCCCACGTTTCTGGTGTCAGGTACTTGCTTGGCAAGTACAACAATTTTTAATGCCATAAATATAATAATGTGTAAAAATAACTTTTTCGGCCTGCAAAATTACGCTTTTTTTGCCTGCCGACCAAATAATAACTTACAAAAATGCACAAATCGCCGTCCATTGTGCACAGAAATGGCGATTTGTGCAATAATATCCGTCGGGTGTTTAATGCTTTTTCCAGTTGGGTTGATGCCGGTCTTGCAACTCGCGAACCACATCTTCGATGCGCAAACCCTTGCTCGTGAGCAACACGATGAGGTGATAAAACATATCGGAACATTCGTAGATGAAACGCTCGTCGGAGCCGTTCACCGCCTCGATGACGGCCTCCAAAGCCTCTTCGCCGACCTTCTGCGCCATTCGGTTCAGTCCGTCGCGGAAAAGACTGGTCGTGTAACTGCCTTCTGGCATTTCTTCGTGCCGTTTTTCGATGAAATCCTGCAATTCTTGCAGGAAAAGCAGCGGATCTGGCTTGTTTTCTTCACCCCAACAAGTGTCGGAACCCGTGTGACAAGTCGGGCCGTCGGGTCTTGCCTTCACAAGCAGCGTGTCGTTGTCGCAGTCCACCTGAACGTCCTTCACGTGCAGGTAGTTTCCCGATGTTTCCCCTTTTGTCCACAGGCATTGCCGACTGCGGCTGAAAAACGTTACCAAGCCCGTTTTCAAGGTTTTTTCGTAGGCTTCATCGTTCATATAGCCTAACATCAGCACGTTCTTGGTCGTTGCGTCTTGAATGACGGCAGGAACAAGTCCGCCGCACTTCTCAAAGTCTATTTTCATTTCACTCATTTGGTTTTTAAATTCTGATATTGATGCCTTCGTTGCGAAGATATTTTTTCAATGTTTCAATGCTGATTTCGCCGAAATGGAACACACTTGCGGCCAATGCTGCATCGGCGTGTCCGACGACAAAGGCATCGCGGAAATGTTCCATTGTGCCTGCTCCGCCGCTTGCAATCACGGGAATGGACAGTTCGTCGGCAAGCCGCGCCAACGCTTCATTGGCAAAACCGCCTTTCGTGCCGTCGTGATTCATACTGGTGAAGAGAATTTCGCCTGCGCCGCGCTCCTGAACCTCGTGAGCCCAGTCGAACAAATCGCGACCGACGGGCAGACGACCGCCGTTCAAGTAGCATTGCCAGCCTGTGGTTTCGTCGAAACGCGCATCGATGGCACACACGCACACCTGATTTCCATATCGGGCGGCAATCTCGTCGATCAGTTGCGGACGGCGCAACGCCGCACTATTGACGCTCACCTTGTCGGCACCGGCATTGAGCAGGCGTTCCACATCGTCAAGCGAGCCGATGCCGCCGCCCACAGTAAAAGGAATGTTGATTTCCGCCGCCACACGCTCGACAATTTCGGTGAAAGTCTTGCGACCTTCGTGGCTGGCGGTGATGTCGAGATAGACCAGTTCGTCGGCTCCGGCTTGGCTATAGGCTTTGCCCAGTTCAACGGGGTCGCCGGCTTTGCGCAGATCGACAAAACACGTGCCTTTGACGGTGGTTCCGTCTTTCACGTCGAGGCAGGGTATGATTCTTTTGGCAATGCTCACGGTTGTTCGATTTTTACGTTATTTGATGATGATTTCGTCGTCTCCAGATTTCAATTTTCCGTTTTCGATTTGGATGCGATTCTCGTAGATGGCCTTGCCGAACACGACAGCGGGAATTTCGGCATCTTGCAGCCGCAAGATGTCGCCAACGCAGGAAACGCCGCCACTGGCAATCAGATGCAAGTCGGGAAAGGCTTCCAGAATGTCGCGATAGAGGTCGATGCTCGGTCCGCTGAGCATACCGTCGCGGTCGATGTCGGTGCAGAGAACCTTGCGAATGCCCAATGCATAATAATGTCTGAGGAAAGAAATGATTTCCTGCTGACTATCCTCCATCCATCCGTTGATGCTCAGTTGT
>JAFYJH010000141.1 GCA_017538195.1 Prevotella sp. | reverse complement strand
GATATGCTCGTCGCGCAACGCTTCGCCCACGGCCACGCACTTGACGATGTCGCCTTGCAAACCGCCGCCAGCCAAGATTTCATCGTGGACGGGTCGAGTGACGACGGCGTAATAATCAAGGTCATCAAGTCGAAGCTGATTGGCTTCGAGGAACTGTTCTACCTTGCGTTTCCAGAGCGGCATCGCAAGCGGAACGGCCTGAATTTCATATTCCGTCGTGCACATAGGCTTCAACGATTTCGGCGATATGAGTTTGAATTTGTTCTGGCGAATGAGTGTGGTTACGCATACAGAAGCGGGCTTCGTTGTTGCAGAGCAGGCAGCGTCGCGGCTGTGCGCCTACGGCACTGCGCGGAACGGGCGAACCCGTCGGGTCGATGACGTCGATGTCGAAAAGTCGTCCGAGCGGATGATTTTCCTCGATGCGGCAGGCCGTCTGCTTGGCTTCGAGCGTGGGCAGCGACACGAGCACGTAGGCTTCAAAGCCCGTTTCGAGGTCGCGCTCCTCCATCTGGGTGATGCTGTCGGCAAATTCCACGCGAATGGCCTCCATAGCCGCCCTTGCGACCGCGAGCGAGAGCCGATTTCGCTTGACCGCCCCCGGCATCACCACCGTCAGACACAGCAGCGTTTCGTTGGGATGATCCCTGAGCAGCTGCATTTGCTTATGCCATCGGTGGTCCCGACTGGCCAAAAGTCGGTCAAGCGTAATTTTCGTAGTTATATTTCTATTCATAATTCAAATTTTGTAATAGCGTTTTCATCATCATTTTCTCATACCGCAACCTTTTGGTTTTAACTTTTTATCATTCTATCAGCCCCAAACTTCATTAATTAGGTACATTTTTCATTTCTTCTCAAATCTCGGCCACATTTTGATGTCTTTCATTCTCTCCGTAGGCGGATATGACAAAGTCCAATTAAGGCGTTGAAGGTCTTGAAGGCTTAAATCGTATCTTTGTAGGACGGAACCATCATCAGCTATTTTGTTGATTTCTAATATTTCTGCATCAAATACTAACACGATTATAGTATCTTGCCACTCCCCCGTTTTAAATGAAGACTCATAAGAAGACCTACGCCAAAAAGCGTTCGTATTAGTGCCATGGGAAGCGACCTTGTAGATTTGAGGCTGACTCCAGAAAACATACCTTTGTAAACTGGCTGTATCGGGATAATCCCTGTCCGATTGCACGACATAGATGTCCTTATCCGAATTGTTGTAGAACGTAATCGTATGATGAGAATGTTCATTCTCATGTATGCAGCCTAAACAAAGACTACACATGAATAAAATAATTAGATTTTTTTTCATATTTTGACAGGGAATTCCCCCCAAAGCCCCTCTCTTTTTGGAGAGGGGTTGGGGAGAGGCTTTTATTCCACAATATTCTTGATGACATCCATCACCGAGCCGTCGCGGTTCATCACGATGCCCACGACCTTGTCGCCAAACGGCAGCGGATCGGGCTCGCCGATGATGCTCTTCGCACGATTTTTCAGTTCGTCGAGCGTGACAACCTTCAGACCGGCAGCCTTCAGACGCTCGGCAACCTCCGGACGGCGCGGATTCGCGGCAATGCCGTATTCCGTGACGACCACATCGACCGTCGAGCCCGGCGTAATCATCGTTGTCACTTCATCGACGATGCACGGAATACGACCGCGCAGCAACGGGCAGACGATGATCGACAGCGCAGCGTCGGCAGCCGTGTCGGGATGTCCGCCGATGGCACCGCGAATGATGCCGTCGGAACCCACGAGCACGTTCACATTGAAGTTCACATCGACTTCCAAAGCCGACAAAATCACGATGTCGAGGAAGTGCGTGGCAGAGCCCGGCTCGTCGGCACTGGCATATTCGTTGGCGGAAACGCCCTTGTGCATCGGGTCGCGCATAATCGACTCGGCAGCCACTTTGTCGAACGACTGCACGTCAATCAGGCGCTCGATGAGGCCCTCCTCGTGGAGTTTCACCATGTGAGCCGTGATGCCGCCGAGGGCAAACGACGCCTTGATGCCTCGGTTGATCATCTCTTCGCGAATATATTTCACGGCAGCGAGCGAAGCACCGCCCGAACCTGTCTGAATCGAGAAACCGTCGCGGAAATAGCCGCTGTTCACGATGACTTTCGCAGCCTGCTGAGCCAGCAAAATATCGCGCGGATTCTTCGTGTCGCGGATGGCACCCGACGAAATCTTCGACGAGTCGCCGACGCTATCGACTTCGACCACGAAATCGACATTATGCTCAGAAATCGAATTCGGCGTGTTGGGGTAGGGTACGAGGTCGTCGGTCAGAATCACCACTTTGTCGGCATACTGCGCGTCAGGCTTGGCATAGCCGAGCGAGCCGCTGATGGACTTGGCGTTCTTCGAGCGAGAATAACCGGCTGCGTTACCCGACGAGTCGCTCGACGATGCGCCGAGGAAGGCCACGTCGATGTGCAAGTCGCCGTGGCGGATGGCCGAACCGCGTCCGCCATGCGAACGGAAAACGACCGGCTTTTTCATCAGACCGCGAGAAATCTCGTTGGCGAGTTCACCGCGCAGTCCGCTGGTCGAAATCTTCGTGACAACACCGTTTTTGATGTGCTCGATGAGCGGTTTGTGAACGTCTTGCAGGCTCGAAGCGGCCACGTGCAGGTCTTTGAAACCCATTTCGGCGAGTTTATCGACCACCATGTTCACCACCTTGTCGCCACCGCGAAAATGGTGGTGGAAAGAAATCGTCATTCCGTCCTTCAGTCCACTGCGACGGATAGCTTCTTCCAGCGTGCAAAGCTTCGATTTGTTCTGCTGAAGGTCCGTGCGAGGCGTGATGTCCTTGCAACCTTTGTTCTCTTGATAGACGGGCTTGCTCATCACGGCAGCCGCATCCTTGATATCATTGATTCTTTCAGCGTAATTCATCTTTTTAACTTTTTAAATTGTAAATTGTACATCCGTAAATGGTAAATTTACTCAATGTCTTCCTTTTTGATGACACCCGATGCGATGGCGAGGTTGATGGTGCGCTCGGCGCGAATCACGACGGGGCGATCCACCATCTTTCCGTTCACGGCGATGACACCCGAACCCTTCTTCTCGGCCTCCTTGATGGCGGCGATGATTTTCAGGGCTTTCTCGATGTCCTTCTGTTTCGGGGCAAACACCTCATTGACGATTTCAATCTGGCGCGGGTTGATGATCGATTTTCCGTCGAAACCGAGCGTCTTGATGAGTTCCACTTCCTTGCGGAAGGTTTCCATGTCGTCGAGGTTCGAATAAACCGTGTCGAGCGCGTCGATTCCGGCGGCACGGGCAGCCACGACGATGGTCTGGCGAGCCAACAGCAGTTCCAATCCGAAATTGGGGTTGTCGCCCTGCGTGCGCTGCGTCTTCAGGTTGGCGCAATAGTCCTCGGCACCGAGTGCGATGCCCATCATTCGCTTCGAGGCGACGGCAATCGGATAGGCGTTCACGATGCCCAAAGCACTCTCGATGGCGGCCATAATCTTCGTGCGACCCACGCATCCGAGTTCCTCTTCCCACTTCAAGATTTCAGCCTCCACCTCGCGCACCTCGTCGGCGGTTTCGGTCTTCGGCATACGAATCACATCGACGCCGGCTTTCACCATCGCCTCGACGTCCTTCTTTCCGTAGGGCGTGTTCAAAGGGTTGATACGAACCACCATCTCGGTCGTGCCGTAGTCGATGGTTTTCAGTGCATTGTAAACCAACAGGCGTGCGGCATCCTTCTCGGCCATCGTCACCGAGTCCTCCAAGTCGAGCATAATCGAGTCGGGGCTGTAGATGAACGCGTCCTGCATCATTCCGGGGTTGTTGCCCGGGACGAACATCATAGTTCTTCTGAGTCTTTCCATAATTGTTGCCCCCTAAATTAGGGGGTTGGGGGTCTTGCGACCCATTAAATTTTAATGTTTAATGTTTAAAGTTTTATTTTCCTAATTGATGATGAAGAGAAGGGGCTATTGACATAAAGACCCCCATCCCCCTAGTTTAGGGGGCAACGTCCCAATCAT
>JAFYJH010000140.1 GCA_017538195.1 Prevotella sp. | reverse complement strand
TAGAGTTTGTCGGCCTGCTCCAACGAACCCTGCACAAGCAGTCCCCAAGCCAATGCGCGACAGACATTTTTGTCGTCGGGACGCTCGTAATAGTGCTTGTAGAGCCGCTGCACAGCCTCCTCCGCCTGTCCGTCGTGCATCTTCGAAATGCAGGCGTTCAACTCGTATTGCTCGTGGTCGGGATTCAGCGTCAGCAGTTGCTCGTAATACTGCGTGGCGGTCGTGTAGTCGCCGCAGTTGAAACTCGACCGCGCCATTCCGTGCATCGCCCGCTCGTTGTCGGGCATTTTTTCCAGAACACGGGCGAAAAGTTGCTGCGCATCGCGGAAATTTCCGCGTCGAAGTGCCAGCGAAGCCTCGATCATCTGCTGTTCGGGACTGTCGTTGTCGAAACAGTGAAGCACGCGCATCAGCGCGTCATATTGCTTCTTTTTCAACAGAAAACGCTCCAACGAAAGTGCCTGAGTCGCCAAAGTCGTTCCGCTGAAAATCGGATTCGTGAAGAAGAAATATTCGGGCGATTTTTCGTAGTCGAAAGGCGACTGAAAATCGTTTTTCTGCGGATAAAGTCGGAAAAAACGGTATAAATCCTGCAAATACATTCGTCGGATATAGGCTGCCGAGCGCGTTTCGACCTCTTCCATCGTCGGGCCGAGCGCGTCCTCGTTGTTGAGCAGTTCGCGCAGGTTTTCGGGCAGTCGGTCGAGCACCGACGACATCGCCAGCGCAAACGAATATTTATCCGAATCGCAGAACGGCCCTCGGTCCAAGAGAAGTTGCAGGAATCGGCTGTTTTTCAGTTTTTCGGCCACGTGTCGCAGCCCCGGATGCTCCACGTGGAAAGGCTTGAACCAGTTGCTCGTCGTGTAGAAAAACGAAAAGCGTTTCATCTGCGAAAATCCGCCGAAATAGATGTCGGATCCGCTACGCTGCATATCCATCATTCGCTGAATCGTCTGTTCGAGTTCCTCCATTTTTTCGTCCTCGGCGTCGGGGTTGAGAATGTCCTGCAAGGGGTCTTCCTCGATTTCCTCGATGCCGCCCCGCGTAAAGCGGATGTTCTGATTCTTGATGATGGTCGGGATGATGTCGCGCTGGATGGTTTCGTTGTCGCGGTCGGCATCCATACAGAGGAAAATCTGCTTCTGAAGGTCGGCGAGTTCCTTGCGCGTCTGTTCGTCGGCGCAAAGTTGGTCGATGAGTTGGTCGTATTCGGGGAAAATCTTGTTGAAATCCTTGTCGGGCAGGGCAAACGCGAGGCCGACCAACGCCCGTTGGCGCAGGGTTTCGTCGGTGGCACGGCGATAGATCTCGAAGAGCATTTCGAGTTTCCCGATGTCGGCCACGGCCATCGCCGAAAGCATCACCGCGCTCAGCAGAAGCGCTGCGTCGCCGCTGTCGATGGTCGGCGAGAGCAGCAGGTCGGTGTAGAACGATTTTTTGCCCGAACTCCACTGTTTCGACGACAACAGGGCGTTGAAAATCTCGTTCACCTGCTTCAGATGCTCGTCGTGAAGGGTTTTCAGGCGCGATTCCGCCGATTCTTCGGGCTCCAACGAGAGCATCGCGAGGTTTTGCACGTAACTTTCGAGCCATCGGCGCACGGTTTCGTAGTCGTCTGACAAGTCGGGATTCGCCTTCGCAGCGGCGGTGAAAGTGCCGTTGGTCGCCTGCAATTCCGCCAGTTCAAAGTCGCCGAGCAACTGCGCCATACGACGCAATAGTTGCTTGTAAACCTCCTCGCGCTGGTCGTCGCGATAGCCATTCAACATAAAATCGCACATCCGCTGATAGTCCGACTCCAGATTTTCCAAGCGTTGCCGTAGCACACCGCTCACGGCAAAGGGATTTTCGCCGAGAACGCTCCGCAGACGGCGAATCGCAGCACCCACGTTGCCCTCGCTGAGCAAAATTCTTCTGATTTTATTGATTTTCGACATTTTTTCTTCTAAATAGTTTTTGAATGACTTGAAATAATTTTGAACGACTTGAAATTAGATTTTGAACGACTTGAATTATCGAATGACTTGAAATAATTTTAAATGATTTGAATTATCAAATGATTTGCCAGACAAAAATTTTTAATTCTTAATTTTTAATTTTTAATTCTTCAGCCATTTCCTCGCCGTTTCAACATCCTTCTCACGCGGAGCCGCCGCACGAGGAAACTTCAACTTCGGCATCGCCTGAATCGTCGTTTGATTCACACCACAATATTTTTCGAGAATATCCGCGTAATGCCCTACTCCACGCCCGTTCAGCGAGTCGCAAGCCGCGTTGTAAGCCTTCAGGAAAGCGTCGATTTGCTTCCGAATCCGTTGGTCTTTCATCGCCTTTTCGCGGAACGCCAACACGCCCAATCGCAGGTCGGTCGAGTCCGATTTCCAGATGACCGTATGCTTCAGTTGTCGCGCTGCCGTGGCCTGCGGTTCGGGTAGCCAGAGCGCGTCCATTTCATTGTTTTTCAGCATTTGCAGGCGCAGCGCGATGTCGTTGATTTGCACGCGATAGACCGTTGCCGTCGTTTTCACGCCTTTCAGTGCGCGGTCGGTCAGCAGGTCGGTCTCCGAATAGCGCGTCATCGCCACCATTTTGTCGCCCAACTGCCGCGTTTCCTTCACGCGAGCCGTGCGGTTTGCCACCAATTGCCACGCCGTGTTCGTCGCCGCCACGTAGTTCAACGCCGTGCCTCGGTTTCGCATCCGTTCTCCACGCACAAGGTCGGTGATCGCGCCCTCAACGCTACGACCCATCAACGCCGTATCGACATCCATTTGCGCCTTGAACGGTCGCAGTCGCACGTCGATTTTCAGCGAGTCGAACCATCCGCGCTCAGCCGCCACGAAAATCGGCAGACAATCCGCCGTCGGCAGCACCGCCACCTTCAACGCCAACGAGTCCTGCCGTCGCTGTTCAGCCCTTTGCGCGAGCGTGATTCGCCGATGTTCTTCGTATGATTTTCCGCAGGACATCAACAGCACAGTTATCATTGCAATCCATATTTTTTTCATTTTGTATCTAATTTTTGGGGGGGTATTTTGTCAAACATATACCGATTGGCTTCGTTTTCCAAAGAACGACCTTTAGGAAGTAATTTTCCAACAACAGATTCCACCCTATAAATACCTGCGTAACCAAAAACATTTTCATTCTCGGAAAACTTAATATTCACAACAATACTATCCCCTCTCGCTGGATAATTTCTTTCTACGACCGTTATCGAATCTCCATAGGAAGTTTTAGCTTTGGTGGAAAGCATAATCAGGTTCTGAGCAGGTAATGTCACACCATTTTTGATTTTCTGCCACCTTTGTGAAGTTGCCTGATAGAGTTTACATTTAATGGGCTTTCCATTTTGCAATACCACGATGTCATTTTTTTGTAAAACCGTCGTTGATTTTGTCGAAATGGCTTGAAACAAGTCACAGCGTTTTTTCTTTAAACTGTTTGTAGGAAAAAATGAAGCAAATTCATAGTTTAAAGTATCTCCATCATGAGTGTTTACATAGCAAATTTCTTCTTGAGGGATGAAATAGGGAATATCGCAGCACGAAATTGTAACTAACGACATGACCATCGAAAGTATTAAAGTTTTAGAGTATTTCATTGTAAAACGTTTTATCATTTTTATTCCTTGCTTATCATTGCTTGTGAATCATTTTGAGTGCAAAGTTACAAAAAAATCCGAGACAACACACTGTCGCCCCAGATTTTTTATGTCAGCACGGTCATTTACCGGCGAATCGCCGCAGATTCCGCTTATTTCAGATATTTCTCGGCATCCTTCAGCGCCTCCTCCAGATTTTTCTGGGTTCCCGCACCGATTGACACAGAAACATAACTGGGTTTTGCCCGTTCCTGCAAGGTCACGTAGCAAGCCTCGAAAAGGTCGTCTTTCAGGAATGCCCATTCCAAGTTTTCACCGCCATCGGCCAGCAATTTCTCGAACGACATTTCCTCCAACGCCTGCTCGCGCGTCTTCACATCGAGGTGGCTGCCAAAACCTTTCACAATCTTGCCATCTTGCGCCAATTTTTTGGTGGCGGCGTAGATTTTCTCGGCGAAAACCTTGAATTCCTCGGACGTAATCTGGCCGCCATCCTTCTTCTGATAGACGACCTTTCCCATGTCGATGCCATTGCCCGTGCAGCGGTCGAAGCCCTCCAACTGCTCGGTAAATTCGAAGTCGGGCTGCACGTCGGCGAGCGTCACCTTGCCCTCGTAGCGTTTCTTCCACGTGGCTTCGCACTTCTCGGATCCAGTCATTTCCGAGAGTTTCTTCTCGGCCTGCTCAATCTTCTGATCGATTTTCTCATCGCCGGTCTTCGGAAGGCTGCCTTCGCCACCTTTTTTGCCGTCACCTCCGCAAGCCACGACCATTGCGAGGCTCACGATGCACATCAGTGCAAAACTAAATTTCTTCATCATAATAAAATTAAATTTTTAAGTGGTTAATAAATGATGATTATAACTAACTAATTTGATTTCTTTGTTTAAAAATTATAACTTTTTTGCAAAAATATCAGAAAAATCGTAATCTACAAAATTTTCTGCAAACTTTTTTTGCATTTCGTGCAATTTTTCTTTGTCATTTGAAAAAAAGTGTGTATCTTTGCCCCAAAACAATCCGACGATGGCAAAAGACAAGACAATGTACGTATGCGAGAATTGCGGACAGGAATCGCCGAAATGGGTCGGCAAATGTCCGGCTTGCGGACAGTGGAACACGTTTAAGGAAATCAGGGTGAGCAGCGAGTCGGGAACGATGGCGGCTCGCTCGGCGGCGCAGTCGGTGCGGTCGGGCGGCTCGGTTTCGGGTAAGAACCATCCGCAGTTGCTGCGCGACATCTCGGCGAAGGACGAGCCGCGAATCTCGATGGGCGACGGCGAACTCGACCGCGTTTTGGGCGGTGGACTCGTGCCGGGAAGCATCGTGTTGCTCGGTGGTGAGCCGGGAATCGGAAAAAGTACGCTCACGCTGCAAACGATTCTCGGCATGAGCGACCGAAAAGTGCTTTACGTGAGTGGCGAGGAGAGTGCGCATCAGTTGAAAATGAGGGCTGAGCGGCTCTGTAGCAGTTCGGAATCCAACACCCAAAATTCAACACCCAACACCTTATTTATTCTTACAGAAACCTCGCTCGAAGCCATTTTCGAGCAAATCAAGGATGTGCAACCCGAACTCGTCGTCATCGACTCCATCCAGACCATCGCCACCGAAACCGCCGACAGTTCCGCCGGAAGCATCGTGCAGGTTCGCGAATGTGCTTCGGCGTTGCTGAGATTTGCGAAATCGAGCGGCGTGCCCGTCATTCTCATCGGCCACATCAACAAGGAAGGTTCGCTTGCAGGTCCGAAAATCCTTGAGCACATCGTCGATACGGTCATCCAATTCGAGGGCGACCAACAGCATCTCTACCGCATTCTCCGCGCCACGAAAAACCGCTTCGGCTCGACCAGCGAACTCGGCATCTACGAAATGCGGCAAGACGGTCTGCGGCAGGTGTCGAATCCGTCGGAACTGCTGCTCAACAGCGACCACGAGGGACTTTCCGGCGTGGCGATCAGTTCGGCGGTCGAGGGTGTCAGACCTTTCCTCGTCGAGACGCAGGCACTCGTTTCGTCGGCAGCCTACGGAACGCCGCAACGCTCGGCCACAGGCTTCGACCAACGCCGTTTGAACATGCTTTTGGCGGTTTTGGAAAAGCGCGTCGGCTTCAAACTGATGCAAAAAGACGTGTTTTTGAACATTGCGGGCGGCCTGCGCGTCACCGATATGGCGATGGACCTTTCGGTCATTGCCGCCGTGCTGTCGTCGAATGTCGATACGCCCATCGAACACGGTTGGTGCATGGCAGGCGAAGTCGGACTTTCGGGCGAAGTTCGTCCCGTTGCCCGCATCGAACAACGAATCGGTGAAGCCGAAAAACTCGGCTTTACGAATATGATTCTCCCTCGTCAGAATTTGCAGGGATTGGATTCCAAAAAATACAAAATCAAACTTCACCCCGTGCGGAAAGTCGAAGAGGCTCTCCGATTGCTGTTCGGGTGATTTTCATCTCGTTTCAGACAACTTTTACAGTTGTTCCGCCAGTTTCAGCCACGCGGCACTCGACGCATCCGACGGCATTCGCCAGTCGCCACGCGGCGAGAGGCTGACGCTGCCGACTTTCGGTCCGTCGGGCAGGCAGGAACGCTTGAACTGCTGCGAGAAGAAGCGTTTGAGGAACACTTTCAGCCATTTTTTGATGGTTTCGTCGTCGTAGCGAGCCACGCGGTTGTCGTGTCCGTCGAAAGCCTTGCCTGCCAAGAGGAAGAGCTTGAGCGGACTGTAGCCTGAGCGTAGGAAGTGGTAGAGGAAGAAATCGTGCAGTTCGTAAGGGCCGATGATATCTTCCGTTTTCTGTTGAATCGTGTCGCCCTGATTGGCGGTCAGTTCGGGACTGACGGGCGTTTCGAGAATGTCCTTCAGCGTCGGGTTGTCCTGTCCGAGATGGCGGATAAGATGGCGGATGAGCGTTTTCGGCACACTCGCATTCACGCTGTACATCGACATGTGGTCGCCGTTGTAGGTACACCAACCGAGCGCGAGTTCCGAAAGGTCGCCCGTGCCGATGACCATTCCACCGACTTGATTGACCACGTCCATCAGAATCTGCGTACGCTCGCGAGCCTGCGCGTTTTCGTAGGTCGTGTCTTGCGTCGTTCCGTCGTGTCCGATGTCCTCGAAATGCTGTCTGACAGCCTTCGCAATGCTGATTTCGCGGGCAGTAACACCCAGTTCCTGCATCAGCGCGACGGCATTGTGATGGGTGCGGTCGGTGGTGCCGAAGCCGGGCATCGTGATGCCGATGATGCCTTTTCGGTCGAGTCCAAGTTTGTCGAAGGCGCGGACGCTGACGAGCAGCGCCAAGGTGGAATCGAGGCCGCCGCTGACACCAATGACAACATTTTTCGTATTCGTGTGAACAAGCCGTTTCACAAGTCCCATCGACTGAATCGTCAGAATTTCCTCGAAACTTTCAGCCGCATCGTCGCCTCTCGGAATGAAGGGCAGCGGATTGAACGGTCGCTCAAGCACGAAATCGCGCGGCGTGTAGGAACGGCAATCGGTGATGGTGACGGTGGTCGCGTTGTTCAGAATCTCGAATTTCAGGTTGCGCTGCGCATTGACATAGGTCGAGTTCGTGCGACGCTCGGAACGCAGCCGCTCGATGTCGATTTGCGCCGTCTGCATCTGGTTTTCCATCAGGAATCGCTCGCCCTTCGCCAGCAGTTTTCCGTTCTCGTAGATGATGGCGTTTCCGCCGAAAACAACATCTTGCGTCGATTCGCCAAAGCCGCTTCCGCTATAGACATAGCCCGTGATGGTTCGTGCGCTCTGCTGAGCAAGCAGCGACAGCAGATACTTGTGTTTTCCGACGAGCGCATCGCTTGCCGAGAGGTTGAAAATGATGTCGGCACCAGCCAGTCCGAGTTGGTTGCTCGGCGGAATCGGCGCCCAGACATCCTCGCAAATCTCGATGCCGAACATCACGCCGTCGCAGGTGCGGAACAACTGCGGATCGGGACTGACCGTGACGACATTTCCGGCGAAGCGGATTTCCGTCGGACGAAGGTCTTGCGACGAGGCAAACCAGCGTTTTTCGTAGAATTCGCCGTAGTTCGGCAGGTAGGTTTTCGGCACGATGCCAAGCAACTGACCTCGCTGAATGACGGCTGCGCAGTTCAGCAGCAAATCGCCGACAATGACGGGCAGACCGACTATCGAGATGATGTCGAGTTGTCGCGTCAGGTCGAGCAGGGTCATGATGCCCGTTTCCGAAGCATCGATGAGCACGCTCTGGGTGAAAAGGTCCTGACAGGTGTAGCCCGTCAGCGAAAGTTCGGGAAAAACGATGATTTCCACGCCTTTTCCCTCCGCCTGCGCGATGAGCGTCTCGATTTGCTGCACGTTGTAGGCCACATCGCCGACTTTCAGCGTCGGCACAGCCGCAGCCACTTTGATAAAACCGTATTTCATAATGAATAATGAGTAATGAACAATGAGAAAT
>JAFYJH010000139.1 GCA_017538195.1 Prevotella sp. | reverse complement strand
GACGCTGATGGCCTGCGCCAGCGTGAGCAGTCCGGCATTCACAAACGAGACGGTCATCACCGTCGTGGCGGTTGAAGACTGTACGGAAGCCGTGACGACTGTACCCGTCAGCAGTCCCGTGAAACGATTGGTGGTCATGGCTCCGAGGGCGTGGCGCAACTGCGGACCAGCCATTTTCTGCAACGCCTCGCTCATGCTCTTCATACCGAACATCAGCAGCGCCAGCGAGCCTAAAAGCTTAAAAAATACCCAAATAGACATTTATATTTGACAATTTGACGATTTGACGATTTTACGATTTTACGATTTGACAATTTTACGATTTGACAATTTTTTCGAGCGAAGTTCTCAAGGAACTTCAATTTACAATTTTTTCTTTTTTACTTCTTTACTTTTTTCCTTTCATCTTTTTCCACGCTGCAAAATTAGTCAAATAATTTGGATTTGCAAAATAATTTACTAACTTTGCAGACGGAATATGACAAATATCAAAAAACTATCACTATGAACCAAACGATTAAGGTGCGCTGCCGAAACACGGGTGCAAAAATTGAAGCAGAGGCTGGAAGCAGCCTGAATGAAGTGTATTCGATGACGGGCTTGCAGATGGAGCACGGCCCGATTGTCGCGAAAGTGAACAACAAGGTGGAGGGAATGGGATTCCGGCTCTACCGCAACAAAGACGTGGAGTTTCTCGACCTGACATCGCCGTCGGGCTCGCGCGCGTACACGCGCACGTTGTTCTTTATTTTATGTAAGGCGGTTCACGACCTCTTTCCGAATGGCTCGGTGGTGATCGACATTCCCGTGTCGAACGGCTACTACTGCAACTTGAAACTCGGTCGGGCCGTCACGCCGCAGGATGTGGATGCGCTGCGCCGGAAAATGCAGGAAATCATCGATGCCGAGCGTCCGATTCGCCGTCGGGAAGTGCCGACGGAAGAGGCCATCCGACTGTTTGAGAGCGTGGGCGCAAGTTCGAAGGTCACGCTGTTGGAAACGCTCGGAACGCTCTACACGGTTTATTACGACTTGGACGGTTTCGCGGACTATTTCTACGGCGCTCTGCTGCAAAACACGGGTTCTGTTCGGCTGTTCGGACTGGAGCCTTACTACGACGGACTGCTGCTGCGGATTCCGTCGGCGAAAGACCCGTCGGTGCTCGGCGAAATGACGCGACAGGACAAGATGTTCGAGGTGTTCAAGGAGCATCACCGTTGGCAGGAAATCGTCAGAATCGGGACGGTCGGCGAGTTCAACCGTGCCGTGCAACAGGGCTATTCGAGCCAGATTATCAACGTGAGCGAGGCTCTTCAGGAGAAGAAAATCGCGCAAATCGGCGACATGATTGCCGAGCGCAAGGGCGTGAGGATGGTGCTGATTGCGGGGCCGTCGTCGAGCGGAAAGACCACGACTTGCAAACGATTGTCGATTCAACTGATGACGCACGGCATCCAGCCTGTGCAAATCTCGCTCGACGACTATTTCGTGGACCGCGAGCGCACGCCACGCGACGAAAAGGGCGACTACGACTACGAATGTATCCACGCGCTCGACATTGACCTGATCAACGAGCAGTTCAACGCCCTTTTCCGCGGCGAGGAGGTGGAACTTCCGCGCTATAATTTCCAGACGGGACGGAGCGAGAAAAGCGGTCAGAAACTGCGGCTCGGCGAACACGAAATCCTCGTCGTCGAGGGCATCCACGCGCTGAATCCCGAACTGACGTCGCACATTCCCGAAGAGCAGAAATTCCGCGTTTATGCCTCCGCGCTGACGACGATTCTGCTCGACACCCACAACTACATTCCCACGACCGACAATCGCCTGTTGCGCCGCATCATCCGCGACGTGAAATATCGGGGTTGCTCGGCTCGCGACACGATTAAGCGTTGGCCGTCGGTCCGTGCAGGCGAAAACAAGTGGATTTTCCCCTTCCAAGAGAACGCCGACGCGATGTTCAACACGGCGATGATTTACGAGTTGGCGGTCATTCGCACACAGGCCGAACCTGCATTGGAGCAAGTTCCCGAAAACTGCGAAGAATATGCCGAAGCCTATCGCCTGCGGAAATTCCTGCGCTATTTCGAACCCGTCAGTTTCGATGCGCTGCCGCCGACCTCGCTGCTGCGCGAGTTCCTCGGAGGAAGTTCGTTTGTATATTAAAATTTTTGGAGTTAAGAAGTTAAGGAGTTAGGGAGTTCCTTTGGATGAAACGAAAAACATAAGTGGTTGAAATCAACCACTTATGTTTTGTGTCGACACTTGGACTCGAACCAAGGACCCCCACCATGTCAAGGTGATACTCTAACCAGCTGAGCTATGCCGACTTTTGCAGAAACCGCTTTTCGAATGGCTTGTGCGCCTGAAAGGACTCGAACCTTCACGTCGTGAGACACCAGATCCTAAGTCTGGCGCGTCTGCCAATTCCGCCACAAGCGCATACCATTTTTCGGTTTGCGGCTGCAAAATTACGATGTTTTCGCCAATTATGCAAATTTTTTGTAATTTTTTTGCGAAATAGGGTGCATATTTGGAAACAAATGCCTATCTTTGCACTCGAAAAAGGATAAAAACATGGAACAAGGATTGTTTTACGAAGTGTGTGGATGGGTGGCGAGCATCGGAATGATTCTGGGCTATCTGCCGCAGGCGGTGCAGACAATTCGCACGCGCAAGACGGACGACATCGCCCTGCCGACGTTTCTGATGATGGCGATTGGCGGCGTGTGTTTTATGTTGCAGGGCATCCTGCACAAGCCCGACGTGCTCTGGGCGTTGTTTCTGACGAATCTGGTGACGACGACGTGCAGTTGCATCGTTTTCGGCATCAAGATTTATAATGATTTCTTTAAGAAGGGAAGCAAAGGGGAGTGAAAGGGGAGTGAAAAGGAAGTGAAGTGAAAAGGAAGTGAACCAACGGTCGCTGACCGAAGGGAAGCAAAAGGAAGTGAACTGAAGGAATTTTTCAATATTTTTTAATCATAAAAAACAGAAAACAGTATGAAGAAAATTTTAGTTTCAATCGCAGCGATGGTGCTTTCATTGCCCTCGTTTGCACAATTTAGTAGCGGTGGCTTCTCGCTCGACGAGGAGAGTGTGTATTACGGTGTTCGCATCGGTCTGACGGTCGCCAATTTGGGCGGTGACGATGCCGCAGTGAAGAATTTGAACTCCAAGGTCGGCATGACATTGGCCGGCGTTCTTGGCTTGCGCATTTCGCACACGGCTCCCGTGTTCTTGGAGAGCGGTCTTTACTACACGGAGCGCGGTGCCAAGAAGGACAAGTTCAAGATGAGCTACAACAATCTGGAAGTTCCCATTTTGGTGAAGTACGGCATCAAGGCTTCCGACGACATCGCCGTGTTGCCTTTCCTCGGTCCGGTTTTTGCCTGCGGCATTGGCGGAAAGTACAAGTATGAAGACGCAAACGGAAAGTATGAAGTCAGTTCTTACGACTATCTGAAGCGTTTCAACATGGGCTTCAAGCTCGGTTGCGGTGCTGAGTACGACAACCTGTATCTGGAAGCTGGCTATCAGTTCGGAATCACCGACATCAGCAAGAGCGACGACGCCATCCACTCGAATGCTTTCTTCGTGAACTTCGGAGTGAATTTCTAAGTTTTTAAGGCAAAAAAGAGGAGTGAAAGGGGAGTGAAAAGGAAGTGAAAGGGTCGTGTGACTTTTCGCTTCCTTCCTTTTTTTATGTCCAAAATGCAATAAAATCGCGTCGATTGCCGTTATTGTAACGTGTATATACAAACTGCCGTGAATCGATAGCGGCCTAAAATTTTTGTTGTTATGATAGAATATATCAGGGGCGAGCTCGCGGAGCTGACGCCTACGCTGGCTGTCGTGGAGGCAGTCGGGGTGGGGTATGCGCTGCAAATTTCGCTCAATACTTACAGCGCACTGCAAAAGGGTGAGAAAATGGCGAAACTCTACGTTCACGAGGCGATTGTGACGGGCGGGCGCGACGATTCCTTCACGCTCTACGGCTTCTCGACGAAGCAGGAGCGGGAACTCTACCGACTGCTGATCACGGTGTCGGGCGTGGGTGCGAACACGGCGCGGATGATTCTGTCGAGTCTGTCGCCGAAGGAGCTGTGCAACGTGATTGCCAACGGCGACGAGCGCGTGTTGAAGAGCGTGAAGGGCATCGGACTGAAGACGGCGCAGCGCATCATCGTGGACTTGCGCGACAAGGTGATTTCGAGTGGAATTGCCGAGGAACTGCACGCCGGTGGCGCTTCGGCGGCGACGGCAGTGCCGAGTCCTGTGCGCGATGAGGCTGTGCAGGCGCTTTCGATGTTGGGATTCCCGCCTGCGCCGAGTGCGAAGGTGGTGTCGCAGATTCTGACGGAACAGCCCGAATTGCCTGTGGAGCAGGTGATTAAGTTGGCACTGAAGATGATTAAATAAAGGAAGCCCCCTCCCGGCCTCCCCCGAATGGGGGAGGAGTAAGGAGTTAGAGGGAGTTATCGCTTCGCTCAAGGAGTTAAAAGGAGTTAGAGGGAGTTAAAAGAATATTGATGGATTTAAGGCGACAAATAAAGATGATGTTGGTGCTGACCATATTGATTTTGGTTGGCGGCACTTCGTTTGCCCAAACCAACGCTTCGAAATCGACAGGAAATTCATCGAAAAACACCTCGAAATCTTCTGAAAATTCCTCGAAAGACACGAAAAAAACGGCGAATATCGCCGAACAACCCATCATCGACGACGACGAGGTGATTCCCGACTCGCTGCTGAACACGCGCTGGAAAATTCAGCGCACAACGCCCATCACCTACGACGATTTGAACCAGAATCCGACCGACCTGAAACGGCCTGAGAATATGAAGCAGCAGGTGGAGTACAACGACACGCTCGACCGCTACGTCATCGGCTCGAAAATCGGCAACCAGTGGATTGCCGCACCGATTATGATGACGCCTTCGGAGTATCTGAACTGGGACACGAAGCAGCAGATGCGCAAGTTTTTCCGCACGAAAAACGACGAAATCTACCAGACGAAAGGCAAGGAAAAATTCGACTTCACGGATATGCACTTCGACCTCGGTCCGGCGGAGAAAATCTTCGGTCCGGGCGGTGTGCGCGTGACGACGCGAGGAACGGCTGAACTGAAGTTCGGCGTGACGATGAAGAACATCGACAATCCCTCGCTGCCCGTGCGCAACCGCAAGACCACGACGATGGATTTCGACGAGAAAATCAACTTGAACGTGACGGGAAAAGTCGGCGACAAAGTCAATTTGAACTTGAACTACAACACCGACGCGACCTTCGACTTCGACACGCAGAACCTAAAATTGAAGTACGACGGCAAGGAAGACGAAATCATCAAACTCGTCGAGGGCGGAAACGTGTCGTTCCCGTCGAATTCGAGCCTTGTGCGCGGTGCTTCGAGCCTGTTCGGACTGCGCACCGACTGGCAATTCGGCAAATTGTCGCTTCAGACTGTCGTTTCGCAGAAAAAATCGGCCTCGAAGAGCGTTTCCTCGAAGGGCGGCGTGCAGATGACACCCTTTGAAATCAACGTGGCGAACTACGAGGAAAACCGACATTTCTTCCTCTCGCAATACTTCCGCGACCGCTACGACGACGCGATGAAAACGCTGCCCAACCTGATGACGGGCGTGAAAATCAACCGCGTGGAAATTTGGGTGACAAACAAGACCGGAACCACCACCAACACGCGCAACATCGTCGCCCTGACCGACCTCGGCGAAGCCAATCCGAACAAAATCAACCCCATCTGGCAGGCGACGGGTCTGCAAGTGCCGTCGAATGGCGCAAACTCGGAATATCAGCAGATGGTGACGACCTACGCAGCCGCCCGTGACATCGACCAAACCTCGACCGTGCTCGACGGCATCGGCGGTTTCGTGGGCGGTGGCGACTACGAGAAATTGCAGAGTGCCCGACTGCTGAGTTCGTCGGAATACACGGTGAACACGGCCTTGGGCTACATTTCGCTGAACTTGAACCTGCACACCGACCAAGTGGTTGCCGTCGCCTTTGAATACACCTACGGCGGTCAGACCTATCAAGTCGGCGAGTTCGCCTCGGACATCACCGATGTGCAGCAGGCATTGTTCGTGAAATCGCTGAAAAACACGTCGAACAACCCCGTGCAGCGCAACTGGGGCTTGATGATGAAAAACGTCTATTACCTCGCTTCGAGCGTCGAAAAAGACAAGTTCCGCCTCGATGTGAAGTTCCAGAGCGACACCGCAGGCGTTTATCTGACTTATATTCCAGAGCCGCAGGTCAAAAATGAGATGCTCATCAAGTCGCTCGGCGCCGACCGTTTGGACAACAATATGAAAGTCCATTCCAACGGTCGATTCGACTATGTCGAAGGCTACACCGTGTCGAATGGTCGCGTCTTTTTCCCAGCCGCCGAGCCATTCGGCGAATATCTCTATCAATACTTGATTTCCAAGGGAATCAGCGACGAGAAAGCCAAGCGATACGCCTTCACCGAACTCTACGACTCGACGATGACCGTCGCCAAGCAAATCGCCGAGAAGAACAAATTCGTGCTGACGGGACAGTTCCGAGGCACTTCCGCCAACGTGATTTCGCTCGGTGCCTACAACGTGCCGCAAGGTTCGGTCGTGGTGACGGCAGGCGGCGTGACGCTCAGCGAAGGCAGCGACTACTCCGTGAACTACAACGCGGGCGAGGTGACGATTCTCAACCAGAGCATCATCGACGCGGGAACGCCCATCAACGTGTCGCTCGAAAGCAACACCGACTACGGACAGATGCGAAAAACGATGTTCGGCGTGAACTGGGCCTACGACTTCTCGAAGAATTTCCAGTTGAGCGGTACGCTGCAACACCTCTCGGAACAAGCCTACACGACGAAGGTTTCGATGGGCGCGGAGCCGCTGAACAACACGATTTGGGGCGTGAATATGAACTGGAAGAAGGAAAGCCAGTGGCTGACGAACTTGTTGGACAAAATTCCATTTCTGCACCTGACGCAGCCGTCGCACATCTCGTTTACGGGCGAATTTGCGCAACTCATCGCCGGTCAGAGTCGCGGAACGCAGGACAACGCTTCCTACATCGACGATTTCGAGAATACGAAAACCACCATCGACATTTCCACACCCACTTCGTGGCAACTGTCGAGTGTGCCGACGAAATTCACGGAAAATCGCGACAAAACAGGTCTTACGAGCGGTTTCAACCGTTCGCAGATGGCGTGGTACACCATCGACCCACTCTTCACGCGCCGCTCTTCGAGCCTCACGCCCGGCCACATCAAGAGCGACCTCGACCAACTTTCCAACTACTACATCCGCGAGGTCTATACCAACGAACTCTTCCCCAACCGCGACCAGAGCAGCTACAACGGCGCAACCGCCACGCTGCCGATTCTGAACATCGCCTACTATCCCAACGAGCGCGGTCCGTATAACTTCAATCCCGACCTCGCGCCCGACGGAAAACTCAACAACCCGACGCAGCACTGGGGCGGAATGATGCGCAAACTCGAAACCACCGACTTCGAGGCCGCCAACATCGAATACATCGAGTTTTGGCTGATGGATCCGTTCCTCTACAGCAACCAACAGCCCGATGCCCACGAATACGGCGGCGACTTCTACATCAACCTCGGCGAAGTGAGCGAGGACGTGCTGCGCGACGGCAAGAAATTCTACGAAAGCGGAATGCCCGTCGATGGCTCCAACGCCTTCACGTTCACGCAGTGGGGCAAGATTCCGACGCAATCGACCGTCACCTACGCCTTCGCCACGACAACTGGCAGCCGAGCCCTTCAAGATGTCGGTTTGAACGGTTTGAACGACGACGAAGAACGCAGTTTCGGCAGTTATCAGGACTTCCTTCGCGAAGTTCAGGGAAAAGTGTCGCCCGCCGTCTTCGACAGCATTATGAACGACCCTGCCAACGACAACTACCACTATTTCCGCGGCTCCGACTACGACCAGATTCGCGCCGACGTGATTCGCCGATACAAGTACATCAACAATCCGCAGGGCAACTCGCCCGACAACGACACGCGCACCGAAGGCTACGACACTTCCTACAAGACCACGCCCGACGTCGAGGACATCAATCAGGACTACACGCTCAACGAATACGAGAAATACTATCAATACAAGGTGTCGATTCGACCCGAAGACCTCGTCGTTGGACGGAATTACATTGTCGATAAGCGCGAATACACCAAGACGCTGCGCAACGGCGAGGACGGTCGAATCGCGTGGTATCAGTTCCGAATCCCGCTCGACGATTTCCACGACAAAGTCGGCGGCATCAACGACTTCACGTCGATTCGCTTTATGCGAATGTTCCTCACGAACTTCCAGCATCCCGTCGTGATGCGCTTCGGAACGCTCTACCTCGTGCGTGGCGACTGGCGCGTCTATGAGCAGAACCTCGACAATTTGGCCTCGCAGGGCGGAAAAATGACCGTCAGCGCGGTGAACATCGAGGAAAACAACGACAAAACGCCCGTGAACTACGTGTTGCCGCCGGGAATCCGACGTGACACCGACCCGTCGCAGCCGCAACTCGTCGAAAACAACGAGCAGGCGTTGTCGATGACCGTCACGAACCTCGGAAACGGCGAGTCGAAGGCCGTCTATAAGAACACGACGCTCGACCTCCGCCAGTACAAGCGCATCCAGATGTTCGTCCACGCCAATGCATTCGAGCAGAACACTACTTCGCTGACAGACAATCAGTTAGCCGTGTTCGTACGCTTCGGCAGCGACTACAAGTCGAACTACTACGAATACGAAATTCCGCTCTCGCTCACGCCCGAAGGCCACTACGACCGCTATTCGCCCAACGACTGCCGCGCCGTCTGGCCCGAAGATAATATGCTCGACGTGCCGCTCAGCATTTTCACCGCGCTGAAAAAGGCTCGAAACCGCGCCAAAGCCGAGGGAATGACCGCCTTCAACCATCTTTACACCGAGTACGATGCCGACCGTCCGCAAAACAAGATCAGCATTATGGGAAATCCGTCGCTCGGCGAGGTGAAAACGATGATTATCGGCGTGAGAAACCTCAGCGGAACGCCGAAATCGGGCGAAATCTGGATCAACGAAATGCGCCTGAAGGAATACAACAACGAAGGCGGATGGGCGGCGCAGGGCAACCTGAATATGCAACTCTCGGACCTCGGCACGGTGAACGTGCAGGGTCGCTACACTTCCGAGGGCTTCGGCGGACTCGAAGAAGGCGTTGCGACGCGCTCGAAGGACGATTACAAGACCTACAGCGTCACGACTTCGGTCGAACTCGGAAAATTCTTCCCCGAAAAGGCGAAGGTGTCGGCACCGCTCTATTATTCGGTGACGAAAGAGGAATCGCGCCCGAAATACAATCCGCTCGACACCGATATGCGCCTCGACGACGCACTCGAAGCCACCGCAGACCAACACGAGCGCGACAGCATCGAGTCGATTGCCGTGACGCGAACGACGAACCGCAATTTCTCGCTCTCAAACGTGCGCGTGGGCATCCAGAACAAGCGTCATCCCACGCCGATCGACCCCGCGAACTTCTCGTTCCACTACAGCCATTCCTATCGCCACACGTCGGGCGAGACGACCATCTACGAGGACGAGCACAACTGGCGAGGCGGAATGAATTATGCTTGGACGCCCGTGTTCAAGCCGCTCGAACCGTTCAAGAACATCAAGTCGAAGTCGAAATGGTACGAGATTCTCAAGCGATTCGGGCTGAACTGGCTGCCGCAGAGCGTCGCCTTCAACACCGAAATCCTGCGCAACTACTACGAATTGCAGGAGCGCGATATGGAGGACCTCGGCGGCTCGAAACTCGAACCGACCTTCAGCGAGCAATTCCTCTGGAACCGCGATTTCTCGATTCGCTGGGACCTCACGAAGAACTTGCATATGAACTTCCAGAGTGCCACCCACGCCGAAATCGAGGAGCCTTACACCATCGTCAATAAAGACCTCTATCCCGACCGCTACGAGGCGTGGAAAGACTCGGTGAGAACCTCGCTGCGCCATTTCGGAACGCCGCTCGACTACAACCAATCGTTCCAAGCGACCTATCAGTTGCCGCTCAACCTCATCCCGATTTTCGACTGGGTGAACAGCGATGTTTCCTTCAATTCGACCTATAGTTGGGTGCGCGGAACGGCTCTCGAAGACGGCACTTCGCTCGGCAATGTCATCACCAACAACCGCACGCTGAACCTCAACGGAAATTTCAGTCTGGAGCGGCTCTACAACCAGATTCCCTTCCTGAAAAAGACCAACGACCGATTCAGTAAGGAAAAGTCGAAATCGCAACTCGACAAGGAGAAAAAAGAGCGCGACAAAGCCCGTGCTGAGGCCAAGAAGAAGAAGGAGGAGGAGGAAAAAGCGCGTGCCGAGGCCATTGCCAACGGACTCGACCCCGACGCCAACAAAAAGGCTGAAAATCAGAAGAAAACGCTGCCGAAAAACTCGAAAGGATTCGAGAAGGAACTGACGCTGTTGCCCGATTCGGTTGTTTCGGTGGCGCACGGCAAGAAAACCAAGCGATTCCGCCTGACGGCAAAGGCCGAAAACGGCAAGGCTTATCCCGTGAAATACAAGAAAATCGACGACAACAACATCAAGGTTTGGATGCCGAAGTCGGTCGCCAAGCAGATGAAGGCGGAGGAAAAGGCATTGCAGAAAAACGTGCGCGACTCGCTGCGGACGCTGCATCCCGAACTGCCCGACAGCCTGTTTGAACCGCTCGTCGCGCAGAACATTCAAGGACTTTCAAAAACTGCGCCGACGAAAATCAAACTTTCGCTGATGCCGAAGGAGCCGCTCGACGAAAAAGGCTGGTACAAGACGACGCAGAGCGTGGCCCGATTCCTGATGATGGTGCGCAACGTGAGCGTGTCCTATCGAAATCAATATTCGATGTCGCTGCCGGGCTTTATGCCGACCGTCGGCAACGCTTTCGGACAGTCGCGCAGGGACGGAATCCTCTCGCCCGGACTCGACTTCGCCTTCGGACTTTCGGGCGATTCCTACCTCGAAAAAGCCCGCGAAAACGACTGGCTGCTCATCAACGACAGCATCGCCACGCCTGCCACGACCAATCGCACGGAGGATTTGCAACTTCGCGCCACGATTGAACCCGTCAGAAACTTCAAAATCGACCTGAACGCCTCGCGTATGCAGACGAAGGCGAAGAGTATTCAATATATGTACGTCGGAAATCCGACCACGCAAAGCGGCACGTTCACGATGACAACCATTTCCATCGGCAGCGCATTCGAAGGCACGGGCAACGCCAACAACGGCTACCACAGCAAGACTTTCGAGAAGTTCGTGGGCTTGCTCGACGGCTTCCGCGACCGCGTTGAGGCGCAGTATGCCGGCACGAAATATCCGACTGGCAGCGCCTACGCCGGACAAAGCTTCGACCCTGCAAACGGAGCGGTCAATAAATACAGTGCCGACGTGATGGTGCCCGCCTTCCTCTCGGCCTACACGAGTATGGGCGGCGACGGCCTCGACATCTTCCCCTCGCTCGCCCGACTGCTGCCCAACTGGAGCATCCGATACAGCGGACTGAGCAAACTGCCGTGGTTCCGCGACAATTTCAAGAGCGTCAATCTCAACCACGCCTACAAGAGCATCTACGCCGTCGGCGCGTACAGTTCCTACAGCACCTTTATGTCCGTTATGAATCCCACAATCGAGGGAATGTTGGGCTTCGTCAGCGACGCCACGACGGGAATGCCGATTCCGTCGTCGATGTACAACATTTCGACGGTCAGCATCAACGAGTCGTTCTCGCCGCTGCTTGGAGTCGATGTAACGCTGTTGAACAATATGACCTTGAAATTGGAATACCGCTCGACGCGCGTGTTGAACCTCTCGATGACGAGTGTGCAACTCAATGAGGCGACCTCTAACGACTGGGTGGCAGGCTGGGGCTATAAAATCAACGATTTCAAGCTCTTCGGCGGTCGCAACCACCGTGCCGTGAAGGGCAAGAAGAAAACCGACGAAACCGAGGTGAAGGCCGGAAAGGGCAAGACGACGACCAACAACGCGCTGAACCTGCGACTCGACCTGAGTTATCGCACACAGGCGAACATCACGCGCGACATCGCCTCGCTCACCTCGTCGGCAAGCAGCGGCAACAAGGCGTTCAAACTCTCGTTCATCGCCGACTACACGCTCTCGAAACTCCTCACGATGAGCTTCTATTTCGACCGCCAGACCAACACGCCGCTGCTTTCGTCGAGCAGTTATCCCACCACCACGCAGGACTTCGGCCTCTCGATGAAACTCTCGCTGACGCGATGATTATTGAACATTGAAGATTGAATATTGAACATGAAAAAATACTTTTTTAGCATCATTTTTCTGCTGTCCGCAACGCTTTTGCGGGCGCAGTCCGTTGATTCCCTGCAATCCGATTCACCCCTCTCTACAAAACTCGATTCTCTCATCAAAGAAGCGAGGCTTCTCGAAACCACCCAACTTGGGCTGATGGTTTGGGACTTGACCGCCGACTCCGTCCTCTACACCTACAACCACCGCCAACGGATGCGCCCGGCCTCGACGATGAAACTGCTCACGGCGATTACCTCGCTCGACCTCTTCGGCGGCAACCATCAATTCACGACCGAACTGCGCTACAAGGGCGAAATTGTCGGGCGTACGCTCGTCGGCGACCTCGTTTGCGTCGGCAGTATGGATCCGACCTTCGACAACGGCGATATGAACTATTTCGTCGATCAGATTCGCGCCGTCGGCATCGACACGATTTGCGGTCGCATCGTGGCCGACAAGTCTTTCAAGGACACGCTCCTGCTCGGTCAGGGTTGGTGTTGGGACGACGACAATCCCTGCCTCTCCGCCCTGCTCGTCAATCGCAAGGACAACTTCGTGCAACGCCTCACCACGCTCCTCACCGATGTCGGCATCGTTTTCATGGAACACTCATCACCCAACACCCATCACCCATCACCCATCACCCAATTATCAATTATCAATTGTCAATTAGACAAGGTTCTGACTCGCATGATGAAGCAGAGCGACAACCTCTACGCCGAGGCCCTTTTCTACCACACCGCCCTCTCCATCGCGCGTCCCGCCACGCAGAAAAACGCCCGAACTGCCGTCCGCCAACTCATCCAACGGCTCGGTTTCGACCCCGCGCAATTCACCGTGGCCGACGGTTCCGGCCTCTCGCTCTACAACTACGTGTCGCCCGAACTCCTCACCGCCTTCCTTCGCTATGCGTGGCAAAACGACCGCATCCGCCGCCATCTCGAACCCTCGCTTCCCATCGCAGGCATCGACGGAACGCTGAAAGACCGAATGAAAAACACGCCTGCCTACCGCAAAGTCCGCGCCAAGACCGGCACCCTCACCGGCATCAGTTCACTCGCCGGCTACGCCACCGCCTCCAACGGCCACCAACTCGCCTTCGCCATCATCAATCAGGGCGTCGTGAAGGCGAAGGACGGAAAAACCTTCCAAGATGCCGTCTGCCGACTGCTTTGCGAGTAATTTTTACTGTTAAATCAGTTAATTTTTATTAAATCTTGCGACAAAATCGCAAAAAAGTGTAAATTGGCGGTATGTTTTGCCCCGATTTCACATATTTATTCGTACATTTGCCCGCGATATGCAAAAAATTGTGTGAATTTATTTATTAACATTTAAAACTATAATCGTATGGAAAAGAAAAAGTATTTAACCCCGGAAATGCGCGTGCGTCCCGTGTTCACAGACGGCTCGCTGTTGTTTGACGCTTCATTTGGAAAAGGCGGTGGCGGCGGCACCATCTCTGGAGAGCCCTTCGCCAAAGAAGGCAGCGACCTGAACTACCATCCCGAATTCAAGAACGTTTGGGAAGATTGAGCGATTGCAGTGCATAGTTCATAGTGCATAGTTCATAAAAAATAGGAGTACACGACAATGGAAATGACCATCTTCAACCCCGTACAAGTGCATCTGCTCCAGATGTTCGCGCTCGACGACAGCAAGGACGGACTCGACGAGTTGAAGGATGTGCTGTACCGGCACTATTCGGCGCGGCTCAACGACAAGTTGAACCAACTATGGTTGTCGGGAGAACTCAGCCAAGACCGACTCGACGAAATCGACCAAATGGATCTTCACCAAAAAGGCAATTAGGACATGAAAATCGTGCTCGACACCAACTGCCTCATCCAGAGCCTTCCGAAGCAAAGCCGCTACCATGCGGTGTGGCAATCGTTTGTCGAAGGAGAAAACAAGTTGTGTGTCACCAACGAAATCATCGACGAATACCTCGAAATCCTTCAACGGCTCTTCGACTTTGAAATGGCAGAACTGACCGTGAAAACGATTCTCAACAGCCCGTTTGTCCAGAAGGTTACTCCTTACTACAATTTTCCTCTGATTGCTGCCGACCCAGATGACAACAAGTTTGTCGATTGCGCCATTTCCGCAGGTGCGCGCTATCTTGTCACCAACGACCGGCACTTCGATGTCTTGAAGAAAACACCATTTCCGCACGTTGAAGTCATCGCATTGCGCGATTTCCATCAACTGCTCGGAGGGCAGGCAATCAACACGAACACGAACAAAAACGAGAATTAAAAAACTGTAACACTATAGAGAAAAATGAGAATCGTATCCCACAGGCGATTGGTTGAATTCTACCAGAAAGACGGACGAGAAGACGCCAGAGCCGCACTGGAACGCTGGTACAGTGTAGCAGGAAAGGCACAATGGAAGAACCTCGCAGATTTGAAAGAAGATTTCCCCGCCACAGACTATGTCGGCAACCAACGCTACGTGTTCAACATACGAGGAAACAATTACCGGCTCATCGTAGTCATCAAGTTCACCATCGGCCACGTGTTCATCCGATTCGTCGGCACACACGCCGAATACGACAAGATAGACGCATCAACCATCTAAAACGACAAGGAGAAAACGAAATGAACAACATCAAGAAAGAACAATACGAGTTCGCTCTCCAGCGGATAGAGGAGTTGCTGCCCTTGGTGGACGACAACACGCCCGTGAACG
>JAFYJH010000138.1 GCA_017538195.1 Prevotella sp. | reverse complement strand
TCTAACTCCGTGAGCGTAGCGAACTAACTCCTAAGCGAAGCGATAACTCCTAAAAAAAGTTGAATCCTTGCGAGGATTCAACTTTTTTTGTACCTTTGCCCCCACATTATATTATATATAGAAAAATGAACATCTTGAATATTCTGGCTTACAGCGGCGGACTTCACCAAGTGTTGAAGACGAAATTCATCGAGGGAAACGCCGTTTTTATGTCGCTCGTGGCTCTTGCGCTGGTGCTTGGACTGGCGTTTTGCATCGAGCGAATCATCTACCTGACGCTCGCGGCAATCGACGACCGCCGACTGCTCGCCGACATCGACAAACTGGTGGGCGAGGGCGACATCGAAGGGGCGAAAACGCTCTGCCGCGAGACGCGCGGACCAGTCGCGAGCATCTGCTATCAGGGACTGATGCGCATCCACGAACCTGCCGACAGCATCGAACGGTCGATGTCGTCGTATGGCTCGGTGCAGGTCGCGCTGTTGGAAAAGGGTTGCTCGTGGATTAAGCTGTTCATCGCCATCGCGCCGTCGCTGGGTTTCCTCGGCACGGTCATCGGAATGGTGATGGCGTTCGACAACATCCAGATGGCGGGCGATTTGAACGCCTCGGTGGTGGCCGAGGGAATGAAAGTGGCGTTGATTACGACGATTTTCGGCATCATCGTCGCGCTGATTCTGCAACTTTTCTACAACTACATCACGACGAAGGTCGATCGGCTCGTGGCGCAGATGGAGGAGGCCGGCGTGACGCTGCTCGACATCATCGGAAACTATAAACAACGGCAGGGAAATGGGTAAGACGGACGTTTTGGCAGAGATTATGCTGTGGCTGATGACCGTCGGCATCGTCGCAGCCATCGGCACGGTCGTGTGGTCGGCTGTGCTGACGACTCGCGCCCGAATCAAGGGCGGTCGGGTGAAGGAAAACGCACGGGCGCGTCGCATCGGATGGCTGACGGCAGGCGGCACGGCCTTGCTGTTGCTCGTCACGTTTCTCATCGCGTCGTCGGCCTCGCTCAACATCAACGGAAAACCTTATTCCGACGCGTTCTGGCTGCGTCTGGCCGATATGTTCATCCTCTCGACGGCGGTGCTGCTCGTTGTGGCGGTCGTGGCGTTGGTTTATTCTAAAATTAAGAATTAAAAATTAAGAATTTTGATTACCATTTCCGACTATCGATTTTCAACCATAAACTGTAAACTCTCAACTAAAAAAGATGATACGAAGAAGAAAACGAGCAATTCCCGAACTGGATATGACTTCGACAGCCGACATTTCGTTTATGCTGTTGATTTTCTTCCTCGTGGCCTCGTCGATGGACTTGGACAAGGGCATTTCTCGCCTCTTGCCGCCGTCGGACAAGCAAGAAACGGAGATGCAGGTGGAGCGCGACAAACTCATCGCGCTGACCATCAGCGACGAAAACACGCTGACGCTGAACGGCGAGGCGGTGTCGATGGCGGAAATTCGACCGAAAATCGCCTCGATGATGACGGAAATCGGCGTGGAGCACTTGATTTCCATCCAAGCCGCGCCCACTGCCGACTACAACACCTATTTTGAACTGCAAAACGAGATTGCGGCGGCCTATCGCGAAGTGCGGAAAACGAAGAAAGACTTTCCGCAGCGAATCGCGGATGTGATTGATAATTGATAATTGACAATTTACAATTTACATGAAGATTAGACGACGCGAACATACGATTCCGAGCCTGAATCTGGCAGCGATGCCCGACCTGATTTTCACGGTCTTGTTTTTCTTCATGATCGTCACCCACATGCGCAATGTCACGCCGCTCGTGCGCTACGAAACGCCGCAGGGCACGGAATTGTTGAAACCGAGCGGAAAACAGCCGTCGCTTTATATTTATGTTGGTTCGCAGGCCGATTTCTCATCGAAAAAAGCCGTTTCCTCGTCGGAAAAAGTTGTTTCTTCGTCGGAAAATACAGAAAAACAAAGCGATTCACCGATAAAAATTCAGGTGAACAACCGTTTTGTCGAGCCCGAACAACTCGCGGCAGCCATCGAACAGGAAAAAATGAAACTCCCGATTGCCGACCGCCACGCCCTGACCGCCTCGCTCAAGGCCGACCGCCACACGCCGATGCAAGTCATCATGCAAATCAAGCAGGCGTTGCGCGATGTCGGAATTTCGCGCGTAACCTATTCCGCCACTAAAAAATCCGACAAAAATACCCCGAAAAAGTAAAGAATCGACTTCAAAAACGAAAAAAATGTAAAAAGTTTTTTGAAAACCGATATTTTTTCATTATCTTTGCAGCAAGAAACCCAAATGATTATGGCAAATTCAATAGATTCTTTGGACAGGAAAATCCTCAAAATGATTTCCGAAGATGCCCGAGTCCCGTTTTTGGAAGTGGCTCGGGAGTGCAACGTGAGCGGTGCGGCGATTCACCAGCGCATCCAGAAATTGACGAGCACGGGCGTGATTAAAGGTTCGCAGTTCATCATCGAACCTGAGAAAATCGGCTACGAAACCTGCGCTTTCATCGGACTTTACCTGAAAGATCCCGAAAAGTTCGATGAGGTGGTTGCGGAACTGAAAAAAATGCCGGAAGTCGTCGAGTGCCACTTCACGATGAGCGTCTATGACCTGTTTATCAAGGTTTACGCCAAGAACAATCACCACTTGCTCGACTTCGTCCACGAAAAGTTGCAGCCGCTCGGACTGGCTCGCTCGGAAACGCTCATCGCGATGAACGTTCTCGACCGCCAACTGCCGATTCCAGACGAAATTTAATCGACGTTTTTCTTGATGTAATCGACAAAAGCGTATCGGTGGGCATGACGCTCGTCTTGCTCATGGTTTTCGCGTGCAGTTTCCTGCCATTCTTCGCCGATTTCAGGGAAAAACGTGTCGGCCTGCGCCGGAATGTCGTCGATTTCGGTCAGACAAAGGCGGTCGGCGACGGCAAGAGCCTCTTTGTAGATGCTGGCTCCGCCGATGATGAAGATTTCCTCGTCGGCTTGGCAAGTCGCCAATGCCTTGCGCAGCGAAGGGTAGCAGTCGCAGCCTTCGAAATCGCGTTTCTGACGGCTCAGCACGATGTTTCGGCGGTTCGGAAGTGCTCCTTTCGGCAGCGATTCAAAGGTTTTCCGTCCCATCACGACCGTGTGGCCCGTCGTGAGTTGTTTGAAGCGTTTCAAGTCGTTGGGCAGCCAGTAAATCAACTTGTTTTCAAAGCCAATTGCCCCGTTTTTTGCTATTGCAGCTATAATGGTTATCATAATTTTGATTTTTGAATTTTGATTTTTGAATTGTCGGCTTCGCCGATGACGAATTATCAATTATGAATTATCAATTATCAATTGTCAATTGTCAATTAAACCGAAACTTCCGCTTTGATATGCGGCCACGGGTCGTAATTTTCGAGTTCGAAATCCTCGAATTGGAAGTCGAAAAGGCTTTTTACATCGGGATTCAACTTCATTTTCGGCAGCGGTCGAGGCTCGCGAGTGAGTTGTAGACGCGCCTGTTCGAGATGGTTCAGATAGAGGTGCGTGTCGCCCGTCGTATGGATGAAATCGCCTGCCTCGAAGCCCGTCACCTGCGCCATCATTTGCAGCAGCAGCGCGTAGGACGCGATGTTGAACGGCACACCGAGAAACGTGTCAGCCGAGCGTTGGTAGAGTTGCAGCGAGAGCCGTCCGTCGGCCACGTAGAACTGGAAAATCGTGTGGCAGGGCGGCAGTGCCATTCGGTTCACCTCCGCCACGTTCCACGCCGACACAATCATTCGACGCGAGTTCGGATTCGTCCGCAGTTGGTCGAGCACGTACTGAATTTGGTCGATTGTGCCGCCGTTGTAGTCGGGCCACGACCGCCACTGATGCCCATAGACAGGACCGAGTTCGCCGTTTTCGTCGGCCCATTCGTTCCAGATGCTCACGCCGTGTTCTTGCAAATATTTCACGTTGGTGTCGCCGCGCAAAAACCACAAAAGTTCGTAGATAATCGACTTCAGATGCAGTTTTTTCGTCGTGAGCAGCGGAAAACCGTCTGCCAAGTTGTAGCGCGACTGCGTTCCGAAAATGCTCAGCGTTCCCGTGCCTGTGCGGTCGCCTTTCTGCGTGCCTTCCGCGAGAATGTGGTCAAGGATGTCTAAATATTGTTTCATAGGTGATGGGTGTTGAATGTTAGGTGTTGTTTACTTTTTATAACTTTCACCTGATTTTCAGGTAGATAAGTCGATTTGATTCGCCATTCCTTCGGATAGAGGTTGTTGGCGCGTGTGCCGATGTTTTTCGCGAGTCCGAGCGGATGGTTTTGATGGCTGACAACGACCGTTCCGCGTGGCGTTTCCGGCGGCAGAACGATGGCTTCGCGACGCAAATATTGGATGGCCAGTTCGTAGTTGAGTTCGACCACAGGCGCGTCGTGTTCGATGGCAGTTTGCAGGTCGTTCAGAAAATCGTTGGGAATGATTTTCAGAGATGTTCGTGAAAGGTCAATTTTCTTCGATTTTCCGTCGCCTTTTTTTCGTAAAACCGCCATAAACAGTCCTTCGCCGCGTGTCCGTCCCAGAATGAAACGATAGACAGGCGCGGTGAAGTCGGGTAGGAGAGAGCCGATGATGCGCCAGTCCGTTTCGACAGGAATTT
>JAFYJH010000137.1 GCA_017538195.1 Prevotella sp. | reverse complement strand
TACAATTGTCCGGGCCAGTTGGTGATTTCGGGTCATTTGGAGGCTGTCGGTGCCGCTTGCGAGAAGCTGAAAGAGGCCGGTGCGAAGCGTGCGCTGGTGTTGCCCGTGAGTGGTGCTTTCCACTCGCCGCTGATGCAGCCTGCGAAGGATGAGCTGGAAAAGGCCATTATGCAGACGGAATTCCAGACGCCGCGCTGTCCGATTTACCAGAATGTCGATGCGAAACCGCACATGAATCCTGAGGAAATCAAGCAGAATCTGATTGCGCAACTGACGAGTCCCGTGCGTTGGACGAAGAGCGTTCAGAATATGGTGGCCGACGGCGCAACGGAATTCACGGAATGTGGTCCGGGCAAGGCTTTGCAGGGTATGATTGCGAAAATCGACAAAGAAGTGACGGTGCAGGGGATTTGAGGTTCGAGTAACGAGATTCGAGTAACGAGGAAGGAGGAGCGAGGAAGTGAGGAAGCCGATTATTTATCAATTGTTTCCGAGGCTGTTTGGAAACAAAAATACGACGCGGAAGCCGAATGGAAGCATCGAGGAAAACGGTTGTGGAAAGTTCAACGACCTCGATGATGGCACGCTTCGGCGCATCCGCAGCCTCGGCGTTACGCACGTTTGGCTGACGGGCATCATTCGCCACGCCACGCAGACCGACTACTCGGCTTTCGACATTCCGCGGCAGCATCCGCAGGTGGTGAAGGGTAGGGCGGGGTCGCCTTACGCCATCGTCGATTACTACGATGTCGATCCTGATTTGGCGGTCGATGTCGAGCGTCGGATGGACGAATTTGAGGCGTTGGTTCAGCGCACACACGAGAATCAGATGAAAGTCATGATCGACTTCGTTCCGAATCATGTCGCCCGGCAATATCAGTCGATTTGCAAGCCCGAAAACGAGCGCGATTTGGGCGAGGACGACGACCCGACGATGCATTTTTCCATACACAATAATTATTATTATCTTTGGAATCAGCCTTTGGAACTTGAAAATTACCACGAAACCCCTGCGAAAGCCACTGGAAACGACCAATTTTCCAATCGTCCGAGCCGCAACGACTGGTACGAAACCGTCAAGTTGAACTACGGCGTTGATTATTGCGACGCAGGCGGTCGTACCGAGCATTTCGACCCGATTCCCGACACGTGGCAGAAGATGCTCAACATCCTGCTTTTCTGGGCATCGAAGGGCATCGACGGCTTCCGTTGCGACATGGTTTTCATGGTGCCCGCCGCCTTTTGGAAATGGGCGATTGCGCAGGTCAAAAACGAATATCCGAACCTCGTTTTCATCGGCGAGATTTACGATCCGCCGCTCTATCGCAGTTACATCGACGCCGGTTTCGACTGGCTCTACGACAAGGTCGGCATGTACGACTGTCTGCGCGATGTCGTTTGCGGAAAACGCCCTGCGAGCACCATTTCGGCGCAGTGGCAGTCGGTCGATGACATACTCGACCACATGCTCTATTTCCTCGAAAACCACGACGAACAGCGCATTGCAAGCGATTTTTTCGCCGGAAATGCGCAGAAAGCCGTTCCCGCCGCCATCGTCAGCGTCTTGCTCAATCGCAGTCCGTTCATGCTCTACGCCGGACAGGAATTTGGCGAGCGCGGAATGGACGCGGAGGGCTTCAGCGGATGCGACGGTCGCACGACGATTTTCGACTATTGGTGCGTCGATACGTTGCGGCGCGGCTATTATTTTCCGATGCATTTGAACAATCAGGAAAAGCGCTTGCATTCGTTTTATAAAAAATTGTTCGCGGTGGCGAAGGAAAAGGCCGTCCGCGAGGGCAGTTTCTTCGATTTGATGTACTGCAACATGCAGTCGTGGCAGTTCAATCCGAATCAGCAATACGCCTTTTTGCGCAAGGCCGACGACGAACTTTTGCTTGTCGTTGTGAACTTTTCAGAGAAAGCAGTTCGTTGTGGAGTAATGCTTCCACGACACGCTTTTGAATGTCTGAAAATCAAAGAGTTATACAATGCGACTGCCGTTGATTTATTGACAAAAGAAAGCATCCGCACAAATCTTTGCGCGGATGGAATCGTCGAGTTCGATGTCGCTCCGTTGAGCGGTCGAGTTTTGAAGTTTCGCCTTTGAGCCCAAAATAATTCGCAACTTTGCCATCAGAAAACATCAATCTCATTAAAATCTATATTACTCTTATGAAAAAAAATATTTTTTTATTGGTCATTCTTGTTATTTTAGTGACTTCTTGCGACCGAATGTTTCACATGGCAGGAAAGGTGGTTGATGCGACAAATGGCTTGCCGATAACCAATGCAGAAATTATCACGTCTGAGCATCGCACGATTTATAGCGACTCACTCGGCAAATTCGACCTCAATTTGTTCGGACCCGGCTCGAATAGTGACAATTTGGAAGTATTGGTACATAAAGACGGATACCAATCAACTTTTTTTGATTTGAGCCAAGAGGAAGATTTAATGGGCATTACCTTGGAGTTAAAGCCCGGAAATTTGCCTTTTCAGACAAAATATTCCTCTTCGCTCGTCGAAATTTTTTATAAAATCAATCTGTACGTTGTGAATCTGATAGTTCTTCTTACCATCCTATTTGTCCTTTACAAAAAGGTTAGGTTTTACCTATTTTGGATAGCGGCCATTCTTTTCTTAAATATGACTTTACGAATCAATTATATTGATGGAAGCCTAAGTTTTGATTTTTTCCACCTTCCATTTTTCCTGAAAAGCTTTGCGTTCTATCCTTTTACGATCAAGATACCACTGTTGTTAGGAACTTTGGCTTTTTGGGGGTATTATTTATTTTCTCGCTTTGATTTAAAAAAGGCCTTATAAGAGCATTTCAACACTCTTATAAGACCATTTTTGAGTCTGATAGGTTCTTTATTTCTTCATCAGATATTCGTCCATGTTCTGGGCAGCACGACGACCGTCGCCCATCGCCAGAATCACCGTCGCACCACCGCGCACGATGTCGCCACCGGCGAAAATCTCGGCACGTGACGACTGCATTCCGTCATTGACCGCAATCGTGTTTTTGCGTCCGAGTTCCAAACCCTCAATCGACTTCGGAACGAGCGGATTCGGGCTCACACCGACGGCCACGATGACCTGATCGACCTCGATCGTGACGGTTTTTCCCTCGACGGGCACTGGCGAGCGGCGACCGCTTGCATCGGGTTCGCCAAGCTCCATCACCTGCAACACGGCAGCCTTCACAGCACCGTTTTCGTCGGCGATGTACTCGATGGGATTGTGCAGCGTCAGGAAGTCGATGCCTTCCTCTTTCGCGTGTTTCACCTCCTCCAAACGAGCCGGCATTTCCTGTTCCGAACGACGATAGACCAGCGTCACGTTGGCACCGAGTCGCTTGGCCGTGCGGCACGAGTCCATCGCCGTGTTGCCACCGCCCACCACGAGCACGTTCTTCGCTGCGTTGATCGGCGTGTCCATCGTCGGATTGGCTGCATCCATCAGGTTGATGCGCGTCAGATACTCATTCGACGACATGATATTGATGGCATTTTCGCCCGGAATATCCATAAAATTCGGCAGTCCGGCACCCGAACCGACGAAAATTCCCTTGAAGCCCTGTTCTTCGAGGTCTTCGACGGTAATCGTCTTGCCCACGATGACATCGGTCTGGAAATGAACGCCCATTTTGGCGAGGTTCTGAATCTCCACATCGACGATTTTGTTCGGCAGACGGAATTCGGGAATACCATATTTCAGCACACCGCCAATCTCGTGGAGAGCTTCGAAAACATAGACGTCGTAGCCTTTTTTCACCATGTCGCCTGCGAAGGAAAGTCCGGCAGGACCGCTACCCACGACGGCAATCTTCATACCATTCGACGGAGCGATTTCCGGCAGCGAAATCTGACCGCTCTCGCGCTCGTAGTCGGCGGCGAAACGCTCCAGATAGCCGATGGCAACAGCCGGTTCGTTCATTTTCAGGTGGATGCACTTGCTTTCGCACTGCTTCTCCTGCGGACAAACGCGACCGCAAACGGCAGGCAGCGCCGACGTTTCCTTCAACACCTTCGCAGCAGCGAGGAAATCGCCACGCTCGATGTTCTTGATGAACGACGGAATGTTGATATTCACGGGACAACCCTCGACACACGACGGTTTCGGGCAGTCGAGGCAACGCTTGGCCTCTTGCATCGCCATTTCCTTCGTCAGACCGATGTTCACTTCCTCGTCGCGAACCGTTGCGCGATATTTAGGCTCCAATTCGGGCATCACAACACGCGGAATCTGCGTGCGCTCCTTCGCCTTCATCGTAGCGCGAAGTTCCCTGCGCCACTCTGCATCGCGGTCGGTGAGGGAAGAAGCCCCCCTTTCGTCCCCCGAGGGGGACACATTCGTTTTTTCCTCAGACTTGTTGGCTATAGAAGCCCCCTCGGGGGCAGTATGGGGGGCTAAATGCGCCTCAAAATTCGCCATATCCTCCTGTTCAACACGCTTGAACGTGCCCATGCGCTTGAACATCTCGTCCCAATCGACCAATGCGCCGTCGAATTCGGGACCGTCGATGCAGACGAACTTCGTCTTGCCGCCAATCGTCAGTCGGCACGCGCCGCACATGCCTGTTCCATCGACCATAATCGTGTTCAGCGAAACCTCGCACGGAATGTTGTGCTTCTGCGCCGTAAGATTCGAGAACTTCATCATAATCGGAGGGCCGATGGCAAACACCTTATCGACGTGTTCCTGTTCGATGAATTTCTCGATTCCGACCGTCACCACGCCTTTTTCGCCGTAGCTTCCGTCGTCGGTCATAATGATGACTTCGTCGGAGGTTTCGCGAACCTTGTCCTCAAGGATAATCAGGTCTTTCGAGCGGCCTGCAAGCACCGACAACACGCGGTTTCCAGCCCGTTTCAGCGCCTGAATGATGGGCAGCATCGGAGCCACGCCCACGCCGCCGCCGGCACAAACCACCGTGCCGTAGTTTTCGATGTGCGTCGGCGTTCCCAACGGTCCCACCACGTCTTCCACGTAGTCGCCCTCGTTCAGCATACAGAGTTTCTGCGACGACAGACCGACGGTCTGCACCACCAGCGTAATCGTACCCCGTTCTGTGTCGGCCTCGGCAATCGTCAGCGGCATACGCTCGCCACGCTTATCGACGCGCACAATCACAAAGTTGCCCGCCTTGCGACTTTTGGCAATCAGCGGAGCCTCGACTTCGAGCAGGAACACCTTTTCGGAGAACTGTTCCTTCTTAACGATTTTGTTCATACTAACGTTTTGTTTTGATTATTTAGGTTTAAAAATTCATTCTTTATTCAAGAACCGCGCAAAATTACAACAAAAATCGGGAACCGCCAAGTAAATTGCCATTTTTTCCGGCATTTCGCTTCGATTTTTTGCCAATTTTATCGTTTCTGTCGATGAAAATGTTTGGAAAATCGGAAATTATGTGTAATTTTGCAGCCGCGATTCGCAAAAAACGACTTGCAGCAACGATATGAACAAGCAACAACAGGAAATTCGGAAGAAAAGTCCGATACAAATCAAGAACAAGAAGGCCGCCTTCGAATATTTCTTCGTTGAGGAACTGACGGCGGGCATTGTGCTGACCGGCACGGAAATCAAGTCGATTCGTGCGGGAAAGGCTTCGCTTGTCGATACTTATTGCTACATTGTGAACGGCGAAATCTGGGTGAAGGGAATGAACATTTCGCCTTATTTCTACGGTTCCTACGCCAACCACGAGGCGAAGCGCGAGCGGAAACTGCTCTTGTCGAAGCGCGAAATCCGCCATTTGGAAGATGCCGGAAAACAGCCGGGCTACACGATTGTTCCGACACTGATTTTCATCGACCAAAACGGTCGGGCGAAGGTTGATATTGCGCTTTGTCGAGGCAAAAAGCAGTACGACAAACGGCAGACGCTGAAAGCAAAGGAAGATCGTCGCGAAATGGATCGAGCCATCAAGCGTTATTAAAAAATCGAATAAAAAAATCGACTGAAAAATTGATTGAAAAATCGACTGAAAAACGACGATTCCAGTCGAAAAAATGACGAAAAAGAAGAGGATGTACCATTTGATACATCCTCCCTTGGTTTTTAGAATCTTAGGTTTATTTCTTCGCGGGCTTCGAGCCAATCAGCGCATAGAACAGGATGTAGGCGGCGCAGAACACGACCACCCAGTAGCTGTTGATATAGCCAACGGCGTCGGCCACCAATGCCTGAGCGAACACCATCACGGCGCAACCGACGACCATCGTCATAAAGATGCCGGAAGCGATGGCGGTGTATTTGCCCAGACCCTCGACTGCGAGGTTGAAGATGGCACCCCACATCACGCTCGTGCAAAGACCGACGAGCAGGAAGGCGAAGATACCAACGGGAATGTCTTGCCAGACAATCGAGAGCTTGCCCCAGTCAACACCGGGGAAGGCTACGAGCACGTCGTTCGGCGCAAACATACCGAAGAGCACAAGGCAGAGAGAAGCAATCGAAACGGTTGTCACCATCGCGCGACTACTCACTTTGCTACCGATAGCTGCACCGGCGAAACGACCCACGAGCATCAGGAACCAATAAACGGCGACTATCAGTCCGACCGTGCTACCGTCCATACCCTTTTCATTGATGAGATACTGCTGCACGAAGTTCGGTGTTCCAACCTCGATTCCCATATAGAGGAAAATGGCGAGCGCACCGAGTACGAAGTGGCGATACTTCAGTGCACCACCGATGAGACTGAGATCGACAGGAGCCTGCTCGGGTTCCTCGATTTTCGTGAAGAGAATCACGACGAATGCGATGGCGAAAATGGCGAGGGCAATCATCAGCGCAGGCGTAGCGTCGGCAATCTTGGCCTTTGTAGCGTCAGCGATGAGCGCACCCATCAGAATGTAGCAAGCCACGGCAGCGGTCGAGTTGAACACGCCACCAATCTGAATCAACTGATTGCCCTTGTTGCCGCCGCCTCCGAGAAGGTTCAGCATCGGGTTCACAACGCAGTTCAGAATGCACATCGTCAGACCAGCGATGAAAGCACCGATGAGATAAACGGCGAAAACGAGGCCGATGTTCGAGCCGTCGCCGTTGTCAATCAAGCCGCTCATCCACTGGATGAGAATGCCAATCATACCGATGACAAGGCCGATGAGAGCGGTTTTCTTGTAGCCGAACTTCGAGATGAGCATACCGGCGGGAATACCCATCACGAGATAGGCCACGAAATTGCCGTAGTTACCAATCTGGGCAAGCACATTCGAGATTTCACCCTGATTCTTGATGATGGTTGCCATCGGCGTACAGAGGTTCGTCACGAAGGCAATCATGGCGAAGAGCGCAATCATCACGATGATGGCTCCCCATTGTTTTTGTTGTGTACTCATTGTTTTTACTTTTTTTTTTAGGAGTTTAGGAGTTCAGGAGTTACGGGAGTTCAGACATTAGTCTTTGCGATGGAAAGAACTATTGTCCCTTCGATTCCCTTTCACTTCCTTTCCATTCCTTTTCACTTTCCTTAATTAATTAACAAATTTTACGCGAACCGTCGCTGATGACCACGTCATAGACTTTCGGCAGCTTGTTGTACTTCTCGAAATACTTCTTCTTGGCCGTCTCGATGAACGAGTCGTAGAGTTCGTCCTTGACGAGGTTGATGGTGCAGCCGCCGAAGCCACCGCCCATGATGCGCGAACCCGTCACGCCGCACTCCTTGGCGATGTCGTTGAGGAAATCGAGCTCTTCGCAGCTGACTTCGTACTCCTTCGACAGTCCGTCGTGGGTTTCGTACATCTTCTTACCAACGGTTTCGTAGTCGCCTGCCACGAGTGCGTCGCAAACAGCCAGCACGCGGTCTTTCTCGCCGAGCACGAAATGGGCGCGGGTGTAATCCTCTTCGCCGACCTCAGCGCGAACTTCTTCGAGTTGTTCCCAAGTGCAGTCGCGCAGCGTCTCGAATTTTCCTTCGGGATGCTTTGCAGCGATGTGTTTCACAACATTTTCACACGAGTTGCGGCGGTCGTTGTAGGGCGAACCGACGAGTTCGTGCTTCACGCAAGAGTTGAGCAGAACGAGCTTGTAGCCTTCGGGGTTGAAGGGGAAATACTCGAACTCGCGACTGCGGCAGTCGAGGCGCATCAGTTTGCCGGCCTGTCCGAAGACGCTGGCGAACTGGTCCATAATGCCGCACTTCACGCCGACATAGTTGTGCTCAGTGGCTTGTCCGGCGAGAACCATGTCCCATTTCGAAACTTTGTTGTCGCCGAAAAGGTCGTTCAGACCGCAGGCGAAGCAACTTTCCATGGCTGCCGACGACGACATTCCGGCTCCGAGAGGCACGTCGCCTGCGAAAGCGATGTTGTAGCCCTTCACGGGAACGCCGAGTTTCTCCATTTCGAGCGTGATGCCGTAGATGTAGCGAGCCCACGAAGCGCGAGGACCTTCTCCGTCGTGGAAGTCGAAATCGACGCGGTCTTTCAGGTCGATTGAGTAGGCCCGGATGGTGCTTTCAGTACCATTGGGGCGCATTTCTGCCATGATGCCTTTGTCGATGGCACCGGGGAATACGAAACCTCCGTTGTAGTCGGTGTGTTCACCGATGAGGTTGATACGGCCTGGCGATGCGTAGATGTTGCCAGTTTTTCCATCGAAGTGCTTGATAAAGCGACTTCTTACAAATTCAATGTCCATAGTTTTAATCGTTTTTATGGTTAATAATTACTTGTCGATTCCAAATTTATAAATCGTTTTTTGCTTGTATTCCTCGCCCGGACGCAGGACGACCGACGGGAAATAGGGATGGTTCGGCGAGTCGGGAAAGTGCTGGCACTCGAAGCAGATTGCCGAGCGACGACCGAATGTGGCACCGTGATAGCCGGGGAAGCCGTCGGCCCAGTTGTCGGAATAGAGTTGCACACCGGGCTCGGTCGTATAGACCTCCATCGTGCGACCGCTCTTCGGCTCTACGAGGCGGGCGGCAAAACTCAGTTCGCCTTCTTCCTTCTTGTTCAAAACGTAGCAATGGTCGTAGCCTGCGCCGTTTTTGATTTGCTCGTCGTCGGCGTCGATGTCCTTGCCCACGGCCTTCGGCTCGCGGAAGTCGAACGGCGTGCCCTTCACAAAGCGAATTTCGCCCGTCGGAATCGATGTGTCGTCAATGGGCAGGTAATAGTCGGCGTTGATTTGGCAAATCTGCTCGTCGATGGTCGGCGTCGGATTGTCGAGACCCTGAAGCGAGAAAAATCCGTGGCTCGTGAGGTTGAGAATGGTCTTTTTGTTGGTCTGCGCCATATATTCGATGACGAGTTCGTTCTCGTCGGTGAACGTATAGACCACCGTCACTTTCATTTCGCCCGTGTAGCCTTCTTCGCCGTAGGGACTCACATACTTCAGCACGAGCGTCTTGTCGTTCATTTGCAGGGCTTCCCAAACCCTCGCGTTCCATCCGACTCGACCGCCGTGCAGCGAGTTCGGGCCGTTGTTGATGGCCAACTCATACTGCTTTCCGTTCAGTTGGAACTTGCCCTTCGCGATTCGGTTGCCGTAGCGTCCGATGAGCGTCGAGAGATAGGGCTCCGGGCTGTTAATCACACTTTGGATGTTGTCGTGACCTTGAATCACGTTGGCGTGCTTGCCGTCGCGGTCGGGGACCATGATGGCGACAAGTGCTCCGCCGTAGTTGGTGACGGCTACTTCATTGCCTTGACTGTTCTTTAAAATGTAAAGATCGGTTTGCTTACCGTTCACCGTGGTCTGGAAGTCTTCTCGCTTCAGACCACAAAGGTTGTCTGTTTCGGTTGTTTTCATCATAACGTCAGTTTTTTAGTCCAATTTGTTATAATTTCTGCAAAGTAAGCAAAAAAAAATGACAATGGCAAACAATCGGGCAAAAAATACCCTTGACACTATGTTAAAAACACTTAAAAGTGACAAAAAGACCGTTTTTCCCTACTGATAGAGGTATCGTTTGATGCTTCTCTTGGGTGTTTTTTCAAATTCTTCCTCTTGCAATCGGATGGCGGAGAGTTTGGAATATTGCGGCAGGATTTCGTTGAGTTCCTGACGATTTTGCTCCATGATTTTCTCCAAATCTTCCGTGTTGAGGCCGAGATTTTTTGCTTCGTCGTAGTCGGGAAAGACGAGTCCGATGAGTTTTTCCTCTTCTTGGATGACAACGCTCTCGACAACCATCGCCATCGAGTTGAGTTTGTCTTCGATTTCCTCGGGATAGATGTTCTGGCCGTTGCTGCTGAGCAGCATATTCTTCGAGCGGCCTTTGATGAAGACGTTGCCGTCGTAGTCTATCAGACCGAGGTCGCCCGTGTGGTACCAGCCCTCGGAATCGATGGTTTCGCGCGTCGCTTCCTCGTTTTTGTAGTAGCCGAGCATCACGTTCAAGCCGCGAGCGAGGATTTCGCCCGGAATGTGCTGCGGGTCTGGACTGTCGATTTTCACCTCCATGTTCACGACGGCGCGTCCGCACGAACCAGCCACAAAACTGTCCCACGGCGAATAGCAGATAATCGGGGCGCACTCCGTCGCGCCGTAGCCGACCGTGTAGGGGAAGTTGATGCGCTTCAGGAACGCCTCGACCTCCTGATTGAAGGCGGCTCCGCCGATGATGACTTCATAGAACTCGCCGCCGAAGGCTTTTTTGACTTCCTCGCAAATGCGCCCATCCACTTTTTGGTTGATGAAAGGTACGCTTCGCAGCAGTTTCATGCGGTTGTTCTGTATCTTCGGAAAGACTTTTTTCTTGATGATTTTCTCGATGACAAGCGGCACGGCGACGATGATGGCGGGCTTGATTTCGGCGAAAGCCTGCGCGATGATGCTCGGACTGGGCACTCGCGTGAGGAAAAAGACGTGTTTTCCCGTCAGAAATTCGTAAATCAGTTCGAAAGCCATGCCGTACATGTGGGCGAGGGGCAGGATGCTGATGAAATTGTCGCCTCGGCCTTCGAGTTGCTTGCCCATCGCCTGACAAGCGAAGTCGTAGTTGCTCCACAGGGCGCGGAAGGGAATCATCACGCCCTTCGAGAAGCCCGTCGTTCCGCTCGTGTAATTGATGAGGGCGAGTTGGTCGGGACTTTCCTCGCGATAATAATGGACGTGTTCCTTGCGGAAGAATTTCGGATATTTCTTGCCGAATATTTCATTTAAATGTTCGCGCGCGTACGTGAGCTTGTCCGTCCGCGAGAGGAACAGCGAGTAGTCGGGAATGTTGATGATGCCTTCGAGATTGGGCATTTTCGTGGCATCGATGGTCGTGGCGACGACATCGCCCACGAAAAGCAGCTTGGCGTCGCTGTGGTTCACGATGTTGTGGATTTGGTCGGGCGTGAATTCGTTGAGAATCGGCACGGCGACGGCTCCGTAGGTGAGCGTGGCGAAGTAGGCGGCGGCCCAGTTCGCGCAGTTGCGACCGCAAAGGGCGATTTTGTCGCCTTTGACCACGCCGCTGTTCTCGAACATGATGTGGAGTTTCTCGATTTTCCGAGCCACATCGTGGTATTGCAGCGTCGCGCCTTTATAGTCGGTCAGTGCATCACGATCCCAATGCTCGATGATGCTTTTTTCTATCAATTCGTTGAAACTTGGTATTGCTATCATGTTTTCTTAGATTGAATTCTGATAAAGGTATCGTTTAATGCTCTTTTTCGGAGTCTTTTCAAACTCTTCCTTGCGGATTCTCACGGCGGAAATCTTGCTGAACGGCGGCAGTTGCGCGTTGAGGTTCTGGCGGTTCTGCTCCATGATGTTGGCGAGGTCTTCGTCGGTGAATCCCATGTTCTCGGCTTCGTCCATGTCGGGATAGACGAGCGCGATGAGTTTTTCCTCGTGCTGCACGACGACGCACTCGCCGACCATTGCCATCGAATTGAGTTTGTCCTCGATTTCCTCGGGGTAAATGTTCTGTCCGTTGGCGCTGAGCAGCATGTTTTTCGAGCGTCCTTTGATGAAGACATTGCCGTCGTAGTCGATGAGGCCGAGGTCGCCCGTATGGTACCAGCCTTCCGCGTCGATGGCCTTGTTTGTGGCTTCCTCGTTCTTGTAATAGCCGAGCATCACGTTGATGCCTCGCGTGACGATTTCGCCCGGAATGTTATGCGGATCGGGACTCAGAATCTCGACTTCCATGCCGTCGATGGCGCAGCCGCACGACTTCGGCGCAAATTCCTTGTAGTCGCGGTAGCTGATGAGCGGGGCGCACTCGGTCGTGCCGTATCCGACGGTGAACGGGAACTCGATGCTGCGAAGGAAATCCTCGACTTCTTGGTTCAGACCTGCGCCGCCGATGACGATTTCGTAAGCCTTGCCGCCGAAAGCGTTATAGACTTGCTCGCAAATCATCTGCTTCACTTTCTTGTTCATGACCGGCATGTTCAACAGCAGTCTCATTCGGTTGTTCTGAATCTTCGGGAACACCTTTTTGCGGATGATTTTCTCGACAATCATCGGCACGGCGATGACCAGCGATGGCTGAATTTCAGCGTAAGCCTGCGCGATGAGCGACGGACTCGGCAGACGCGACAGAAAATAGACGTGAACGCCGTGGCAGAAGGGGAACAGGAACTCGAAGGCGAGGCCGTACATGTGGGCCATCGGCAGAATCGAGACCATGTTTGTGCCGGGTTTCACCATTTTTCCGATTTCCGTGATGGCGAAGCTCAGATTTCCCCACAATGCGCGGTAGGGCAGCATCACGCCCTTTGAAAAACCGGTCGTTCCGCTCGTGTAGTTGATGACGGCGAGTTCCTCGTTTTGGTCTTGGTGATAGTGAACGTGCTCCTTGCGGAAGAATTTCGGATATTTCTCGCCGAACAATTGATTTAAATGTTCGCGCGCGTAAGTGATGCGCTCGCTACGCGACAAAAACAGCGAAAAATCGGGCAAATTCACGATGGCTTCCAACGCGGGCATTTCGGCAGGGTCGATGGTCGGAGCCACCACGTCGCCGACGAAAAGCAGTCGGGCTTCCGAGTGGTTCACGATGTTATAGACCTGATCGGGCGTGAATTCGTGCAGAATCGGCACGGCGACGGCTCCGTAGGTCAGCGTGGCGAGGAATACAACGCCCCAGTGCGAACTGTTTCTGCCGCAAAGGGCGATTTTGTCGCCTTTCTGGATGCCGCTGTGTTCAAAAACAATATGCAACTTCTCGATGATTCGAGCCACATCGTGGTATTGCAAAGTTGCCCCTTTGTAGTCGGTCAGGGCATCTTGATCCCAATTGTCAATAATCGTTTTTTCAATATATGAATTGAAGCTTGGAACTGTTTTCATTGCACAATTTTTAAAATTTTGTGCAAAGGTACAAACAATTTTGCTCACTTCCAAAATTTTTGTGCAATTTTTTTTCAAAAAAAATCATTTTTTATTCGTAGCGCATTGATTTCGCGGGTTGGATGTGCGAAATCAGATAGCTTGGAGCAATCAAAATGAAGATGCTGATAAGCAGCGTGGCGATGTTGAGCAGGATGATGAGCGGAATGTTCAACTCGACGGGAACGGTGCTGACGTAGTAGGTCGTCGGGTCGAGTTTGACGAGTCCCGTGTAGCGTTGCAGCAGTACGAGTCCGATGCCGAGCAGGTTGCCGATGAGCAGTCCGCGCCCGATCATAAAGGCCGAGAACCACAAAAACGTGTGGCGGATGGTCTTGTTTCGTGCGCCGAGCGCCTTCAAAACGCCAATCATCGTCGTGCGTTCCAAGATGATGATGAGCAGGCCGCTAATCATCGTCACGGCGGCGACGGAAATCATCAGCGCGAGGATGATCCAGACGTTCAAATCGAGCAGTTCGAGCCACGAAAAAAGTTGCGGATTCAACTCCTGAATCGTCTTTGTAGAGTAGGTTTCGCCGTATTTGTCGCTCTGCCGGTTCACCTTGTCGATGAAAATCTCCTCGACCTCGTCGATTTTCAGGAAATTCTCGACCGAAACTTCCGCTCCGCTCACTTGGTCGGGCTCCCAACCGTTGAGTTTCACGGCGGTGTAGAGGTCGATGTAGCAAATCGCGTCGTCGTATTGCGAAAGATTGGTCTGGTAGATGCCGCAAATGTCGAATCGACGCGCCCTAACGCCTTCATCTCCAATGAAATACGCGAAAATTCGGTCGTCGCTTTTCAGCCGCAGTTTGTCGGCCATCGACTTGGAAATCAGCAGTTTGTTGGTCGAAGTCGAGTCGGAAAATGCCGGAATCGCGCCCGAAACCATGTTCTGATGGATGAAAGTCGAGTCGAATTCGGGTCCGACACCCTTGAACAGCACGCCGAGGAAGTCGTCGTCGGTTTTCAAGATTCCCTGTCGCATCGCGAATCGCTGCACGTGGCGGACGCCCTCGGTCGAGCGCAGTGCCGCCATCATCGAGTCGTTCATTTCGACGGGTCGTTGGTCGGCATTTTGCAGCGTCATGAACTCGCCCACTTGAATGTGGCTGCCGAAGCCCACGACCTTGTCGCGAATCGTGTGCTTGAAGCCGAACACCACGCTCACCGACACAATCATCACCGCCAGGCCGATGGCCACGCCTGCCGTCGCGATGCGGATGGCCGGCTTCGACACCATGCGCTGCCCGTCGCTTTTGCTGTAGATTCGTCGTGCGATGAAAAGTGGAAAATTCATGATTTTTGATTCAAATGCCTCATTGGAACTTGCAAAATTACTATTTTTTCCGAGAAATCGACGATTTTTTGTGAAAAAACTGCACTCGTTTGGAAAAATAACCAGAAATTTCACTAAATTTGCAAACGGAACCTAAATTCTTGAACGATGAAACGGATTTTTTTGATATTTTGCCTGCTGGCGACGGCTTTCCTGACGACCTTCGCCGACGGTTTCGACGAGTTGCAGAACGCGCTGGCGACGAACAGCCAAGTGCAGGAAAAAGTGTATGTGCACACGGACAACACGTGCTATTTCATGGGCGACACGCTGTGGTACAAGGCTTATGTGCTGCGGGCCGACGACCTGCGACCGACCGACATGAGCCGACTGCTCTACGTGGAACTGCTCTCGCCCGACGGACTCGTGGTCGAGCGGCAGCGAATCATCGTCAGCGGACAGGGGCATACCTGCGGCCAGTTCGTGCTGAAGGACTCGCTCTATTCGGGCTACTACGAACTGCGGGCCTACACGCGCTGGATGCTGAATTTCAACGTGTCGCACCGCCAATATTCACGCGACGACCGCCACCTTTTTTATAATAACCAGATGGCGGCGGACTTTTTCCGCGAGTGGGACGGGCTGTTTTCGCGCGTGTTTCCAGTCTATAGTAAGCCCGAAAATCAAGGCGATTACGACGGGAAGTATATGTATGCGCGACCGAAACAGGATGTGCGACGCGAACCGAAGGAACAACTCGTCTGCCAATTCTATCCCGAGGGTGGTCAGTTGGTGGAAAAACAGCCGTCGCGCGTGGCTTTTGAACTGACCGACCAATACGGAAAAGCCGTCGATTTGGAAGGAAAACTGAGCGACGGAACGACGCTGAAAACCGATTATATGGGACGCGGAATTTTCCAACTTGAGAGCGGAAAAGCAGATTTGAAAGCACGATTTTCGTGGCGCGGAAAGGATTATTCGTTCAATTTGCCGAAAGTCGAGAAACAAGGCGTTTCGCTGTCGCTGAAAAACGAATCCAACGGCAAAAATATTGCTGTTTCGCTCTTCGCAAGCCCCGAATTTCAAGGAAAAACGGTCGGCGTGGCCGTGCTTTGTCGCGGTCGCCTCGTCCATTTTGAAAAACAAATGTTATCTTCCCCCCAGTTGGGGGGATTGAGGGGGGCTTCGTTCCTCCTTCATCCTTCCTCCCTCACCACCGGCATCAACGAACTGCTGATTTTCGATGAAAGCCGAAACATTCTGGCTTCGCGTCTGTTCTTCGTGAACAACGGCGATGTGGCGGTTCCGATGCAGGTTTCGACGGGCGGAAAGACCGATTTCGAGCCTTACGAGGCCATTCCGCTCGAAATTCAAGGCGCAGGGCAGGGTAGTGCGCCCTTTTCCGTCGCCGTGCGCGATGCCCACACCGACGACGCCTCCTACGACAACGGAAATATGCTGACCGAACTGCTGCTCGCGTCCGATTTGAAGGGCTTTGTGGCTTATCCAGCCTACTATTTCGAGCGCGACGACGCGGAGCATCGCGACCGCCTCGATTTGCTGATGATGGTGCAGGGTTGGCGACGCTATCGGCCCGTGAAAACGCTGCGCTACGAGCCCGAGCAGACGCTCACGGTCGAGGGCGCGGTCTATCCGATGCTCGATGTGCAGACGATGGAGCGCGACCAAATCGAGGGATTGAACAATCGCACGTCGGTTTTCACCGAGCAACAGCAGACGAACAACGCCAATTCCGGCCTTTCGACCGGCGACACCTTCACCGAAACCGAGGGCAGTGCCGAAACGCAAGATGCCGAAGCAAAGGCGACTTCGACGGTTGAGGCGCCCGATTTCGCGAGCCTTTCCCAGAATCCTGCGCTCGGCGTGAACCACGGAGGACTGAAGCACGAAGTGCTCGTCGAAGCCGAACTGACGGACGGCGAACAGACCGTCGGAGCCGTGCAACTGACGAAAAACGGCGGTGCTTTCGTCTTTGAACTGCCGCCGTACTACGGCCACGCCATCCTTTTCATGAAAGCTTACGAACAAAAGGATTCCGTGAAGAAATCGATGGAAAAAGGCTTCGACAAACAACGGCTCAACGAAGACAAATACGCCGATTTCTATGTGAAGCGCGACTTGTTCTATCCCGTTTTCGCCCGCGAATATAGTTGGTACGAAAAGCATCAGCCCGACTACGTTCCGACGAATGTCACGGTCGAGGAGGATGTCGATTTGAGCGGTTCGCGACTCGACGGCGACCACACGCTCTCGCAGGTCAATGTCAGTGCGCGTCGGCGCGGACGCAGGGCGGTCGATTACACGAAACCGGCCTATGTCGTCGATGCCTACGACCTCTACAACGATGCCACCGATCGTGGACTTTCGTGGGGTCTGGTCAATATGGGAAATTTCCCGCGGACGGCCTGCTTCACGCTCTACGGCAATATGAATCGCCATAGATTTTATAATGTACGCGCGCGTATCGCCGACGGCCATCAACTCGACCGTCCCTACACGTTCTACCAGAACTACCAGAGTATGGAAGAGTCGATGAAAAACCGTGCGGAAGGTGCCATTTTCAATGATTTGCACCTCAATCGACTGAAAAATTTCCGTTTCTACACCGATTTCGAGCCGCGCAACCCCGACTCGCTCTACACCGAGAGCGTCAATCGCGAGGATATCACCGTCATCTATGAAACCATTCCCAACGACGGCAAGCAATACACCTATCGCGATCGCCGCTACATCCTGCCGGGCTTTGCCGAACCCGAGGAATTCTACTCGCCCAACTACGGCAACTCGATTCCGACCGAGCCGACCGACTATCGCCGCACGCTCTACTGGAATCCCAACGCCCGACCCGACGAGAACGGAAATTTCCGCACAACCATCTACAACAACAGCCGCGAAACGCGCATCCGAGTCAGTGTCGCAGGTGTCACAAACGATGGAAAAATCATTGTTGGAAAGCCGTGAAAACGATTTTTTCGGAAATAGAGAAAAATTTTCGTGCCAGATTGTCAGTCTTGTCAGTTTGGCATGATTTTCGTATCATCAAAAGTGGAATATTTATCTAATCATTTAATATTAAACTAAAAAAACTATGAACATCAAACCATTGGCAGACCGCGTGCTGGTGCTACCCACAGCGGCTGAAGAGAAGGTCGGCGGCATCATCATCCCCGACACAGCGAAAGAAAAGCCCCTTCGCGGCAAGATTGTGGCCGCCGGAAAGGGCACGAAAGACGAGGAAATGATTCTCAAAGAGGGCGACGAAGTGCTCTACGGCAAGTACGCAGGCACGGAACTGGAACTCGACGGCGAGAAGTATCTGATTATGCGGCAGTCGGATGTGCTGGCTGTCATCAATTAAAGACCCACCCCCGACCCCTCCCGACGGGAGGGGAGAATTGAGGGTGAAAAAACATTTTTTGTAAAAATAATAACTTTTGGCTTGGAACCCCCGAAACTAACCAAGCACCCCTCCCGTGGGGAGGGGGTGGGGGTGGGTATAACTATGGCAAAGGAAATTGTATATACAACAGAAGCCCGCGACCTCTTGAAAAAGGGTGTCGATCAGTTGGCAAACGCAGTGAAAGTGACGCTCGGCCCGAAAGGTCGCAACGTAGTGATTGAAAAGAAGTTCGGCGCTCCGCAGATTACGAAGGACGGCGTGACCGTGGCGAAGGAAGTGGAACTCGAAGACCACTTTGAGAACACGGGCGCACAACTCGTGAAGAGTGTGGCCTCGAAGACGGGCGACGATGCCGGCGACGGCACGACAACGGCGACGATTCTGGCGCAGGCCATCGTCACGGAAGGTCTGAAAAACGTGACCGCAGGCGCGAATCCGATGGATTTGAAGCGCGGCATCGACAAGGCTGTGAAGGCGGTCGTGGAGCACATCGCTTCGTCGGCTGAGAAAGTGAACGACAACTACGACAAAATCGAGCAGGTGGCAACGGTTTCGGCCAACAACGACCCCGAAATCGGCAAGTTGCTCGCCGACGCGATGCGCAAGGTGTCGAAAGACGGCGTGATTACCATCGAGGAGTCGAAGAGCCGCGACACGCACATCGGCGTGGTCGAGGGAATGCAGTTCGACCGTGGCTATCTGTCGGCTTATTTCATCACCGATTCCGAGAAAATGGAGTGCGTGATGGAGCATCCGTACATCCTGCTCTACGACAAGAAAATCTCGAACATCAAGGACTTCCTGCCGATTTTGCAGCCTGCCGCCGAGAGTGGCCGTCCGATGCTCGTCATCGCCGAAGATGTTGATTCCGAGGCACTGACGACGCTCGTGGTGAACCGTCTGCGCGGTGGTCTGAAGATTTGCGCCGTGAAAGCTCCGGGCTTCGGCGACCGTCGCAAGGCTATGCTTGAAGACATCGCCGTGCTGACTGGCGGAACGGTCATCAGCGAGGAAAAGGGTCTGACGCTTGAGCAGGCTACGCTCGAAATGCTCGGAACCTGCGAGAAAGTGACCGTTGATAAGGACAACACGACCATCGTGAACGGTGCCGGTCAGAAGCAGTCGATTACCGACCGCGTGAACCAGATCAAGAACGAAATCGCCAACACGAAAAGTTCCTACGACAAGGAGAAACTGCAGGAGCGTCTGGCGAAACTCGCCGGTGGCGTGGCCGTGCTCTATGTCGGTGCGAACAGCGAGGTCGAGATGAAGGAGAAGAAGGATCGCGTCGATGATGCGCTCTGTGCAACCCGCGCCGCCATCGAGGAAGGCGTTGTGGCAGGCGGTGGAACGACCTACATCCGCGCTCAGGAGGCTCTGAAGGGCTTGAAGGGCGAGAATGCCGACGAACAGACGGGTATCAAGATTGTGGAACGTGCCATCGAGGAGCCGTTGCGCCAGATTGTCATCAACGCGGGTCAGGAAGGTGCCGTCGTCGTGCAGAAAGTGCGCGAGGGCAAGGGCGATTTCGGCTACAATGCCCGTACCGACGAGTACGAGGATTTGCGCGAATCGGGTGTCATCGACCCCGCAAAGGTGGCTCGTGTGGCTCTCGAAAATGCTGCTTCCATCGCCGGAATGTTCCTCACGACGGAGTGCGTCATTGTCGATAAACCCGAAAAAGAACCGGCTATGCCGATGGGCGGTGCGCCGGGAATGGGTGGAATGATGTAAAAAGGAAGCCCCCTCCCGTCCTCCCCGAGGGGAGGGGATTTTGAAATATTTTGAAATACAAAAAAGGAGTTCAGTCGATTGGCTGGACTCCTTTTTTATGAAGTTTTTATGAAGTAGTGAATTTAAATCAAATTTTACGAACTTTTTATAGAATTTAAATCAAATACTGCGAACTGATGCTCTCGTTATCGACGACGCGGCGAATCGTTTCGGCGAACATGTCGGCGACGGAAAGTTGCTTCACTTTGTGGCAGCGGTTCGTGTAGGGAATCGAGTCGGTGAAAACCATTTCCTCAAGCGACGATTCCTGCACACGGTCGCTTGCCGGACCACTCATCACGCAGTGCGACGCGCAAGCCCTCACACTCTTCGCGCCGGCTTCCATCATCAAGTCGGCAGCCTTCGTAATCGTTCCGGCGGTATCGACCATATCGTCGATAATCACGACATTCTTGCCCTCGACATCGCCGATGATCTGCATCGTTTCAATCACGTTGGCACGTGCGCGCGTCTTGTTGCACAGCACGAGCGGACAGCCGAGATACTTCGCGTAGGCGTTGGCGCGCTTCGAACCGCCCACGTCGGGCGACGCGATGCAAAGATTGTCGAGGCGCAGGCTCTGCAAGTAGGGCAGCAGCACCATCGAGGCGTAGAGGTGATCGACTGGGACATCGAAAAATCCCTGAATCTGGTCGGCGTGGAGGTCCATCGTAATCAGGCGGTCGATGCCGGCGGCACTCAGCAGGTCGGCCACGAGTTTCGCGCCGATGCTCACGCGAGGCTTGTCCTTGCGGTCTTGCCGCGCCCATCCGAAATACGGAATCACGGCGTTAATCGTCCGTGCCGACGCGCGTTTGGCGGCATCGATCATCAGCAGCAGTTCCATCAGGTTGTCCGACGACGGAAAAGTGCTCTGGACGAGGAAAACATCGCGTCCGCGAATCGATTCTTCATACGAAACGGCAAACTCGCCGTCGGAAAACTTCGTCATCACCAAGTTTCCGAGCGGACAGCCGAGACTGGCGCAAATCTTTTCTGCAAGATAGCGCGTTTTGGTTCCCGAAAAAACTAAGAAAGAGTTGTTCGCACCCATGGGTTGAATTTTGTTTGTTTTGAAAAATGGATGTGCAAAGATAGCGATTTTTTTCGGGTAAATACATTTTTTTTCAGTTTTTAACATACGAAAAATCAAAAATTATGATAAAATCGTTATTTTTGCAGCATGAAAGTGAATCCGACGACTTACGAGGGTGTTCCTACACCTATTTATATTATAGAGGAGAAGCGGCTGCGCGACAATCTGGAGTTGATTCGTGGCGTGGCGCAGGAGGCCGATGTGGAAATCATCTTGGCGTTCAAGGCGTTTGCGCTGTGGAAAACCTTTCCGATTTTCCGCGAGTATATTTCTTCCACAACCGCCAGTTCGTTGGGCGAGGCTCGACTTGCCGCCGAGGAGTTCGGCAGTTTGGCGCACACGTATTCGCCAGCCTATATCGACGAGGAAATCGACGAAATCGTCAAGTGTTCGAGCCACTTGACCTTCAATTCGCTGAGCCAGTACGAGCGGTTCCACCATCGCGTTCGCGAGGCCGACCACCGCGTTTCGATGGGTTTGCGAATCAATCCCGAATACAGCGAAATCACCACCGATTTATACAATCCCTGCGCTCGCGGAACGCGCTTCGGCATCACGGCTGATAAACTGCCCGACACGCTACCCGACGACATCGACGGCTTCCACTGCCATTGCCATTGCGAGAGCAGTGCCGACGAGTTTGAGCGCACGCTGTCGCATATCGAGGAGAAATTTTCGCGATGGTTTCCGCAACTGAAATGGATCAATTTCGGCGGCGGACACCTGATGACGCGGAAAGACTACGATGTTGCCCTGCTCGTCAGGTTGTTGAAGGATTTCAAGCGTCGTCATCCGAATCTTCGCGTCATTCTCGAACCCGGCAGCGCTTTCGCGTGGCAGACCGGCCCGCTCGTCGCGAAAATTGTCGATATCGTCGAGGACAAGGGCGTCCGCACCGCCATTCTCAACGTCAGTTTCACCTGCCACATGCCCGACTGCCTCGAAATGCCGTATATGCCGGAGGTTCGTAGAGTCAATGTGTCCCCTAAGTTAGGGGACGACAGGGGTCTTGGCAGTGCGAATGATGTAACCTCAGCCCCCCAACCCCCTAATTTAGGGGGCTACACTTACCGACTTGGCGGCAACAGTTGCTTGAGCGGCGACTTTCTGGGCGACTGGGCTTTCGACCACGAACTGCAAGTTGGCGAAACCATCATTTTCGAGGACATGATTCATTACACCACCGTCAAAACCACGATGTTCAACGGCATTTCGCATCCGTCCATCGGTATCCTCCGACTCGACAATGAACTCGAAATTCTGCGGAAATTCACCTACGAAGACTACCGCGACCGCATGGATTGAAGATTTTTTGAAAAAAAAGTCGAAAAAAATTTGCAGAATCAGAAAAAAGCCGTACCTTTGCAGTCGCATTTAGAGAAATGCTTGGGAAGAAACGGAATTTTCGAGCAAGCCGAGCGCAGAAAAACTTGGTTTTATGCCGAGGCGAAACTGAAAATGCCAACTTTCCGAAAAAAGGCGGAAATAGCTCAGTTGGTAGAGCACAACCTTGCCAAGGTTGGGGTCGCGGGTCCGAGTCCCGTTTTCCGCTCAAAACATTCTGAATTAGTCGTAACGGGCAAATATTTCATAGTTGCGCTTTACACTCCCTGCCCAGGTGGCGGAATTGGTAGACGCGCACGTTTCAGGTGCGTGTGCCGCAAGGCGTGCAGGTTCGATTCCTGTTCTGGGCACTCTTAATTCAGAATGTTTTTACATGTTGGAGAGGTGGCGGAATTGGTAGACGCGCTACTTTGAGGGGGTAGTGTCAATCGCGACGTGGGAGTTCGAGTCTCCTCCTCTTCACATGGTTTTATAGAGAAGAAGATGCGGAAATAGCTCAGTTGGTAGAGCACAACCTTGCCAAGGTTGGGGTCGCGGGTCCGAGTCCCGTTTTCCGCTCTTGTTTGTTTTAGATTATTTATTCTTAAATCCAGATGAATTTATATCTTCGATATTTTGACAACGAGGCATTTGTTTCCAATGCCGATGATGCCATTGACTTTCTCGCCTCCATTCCGGAAATCGGAATGAACGCGGACTTGGAAGCCGACATCCGTAACTATTGCGCCAGCGACCTGATGTATCCGAAGCGCTACAAGGTTCGCCCGCGTATCTATTTCATTGTCATCAAGACAGCCGCCGAGTCGATGGAGGACTTCAAGCAGAAAAAGGCTTTGAAGCCGACGATGGCAGCCGACGGTCAGCCGAATGAGGCGAAGGAAACGCAGGCTACCATCATTTCGCGCATGGCAGAAGATCGCGCCGGATGGTACGAAGGCGAATTGAATTTCAAGCGCGTCGTGCTGGTGCCGGCTACGGGCAAGCACGAATACCGCGACACGACTTTCGTCGCCCAGTGCAAGGCAGAGTCGGGCATCGACTGCTACAACCGCATCGTCGAGCACCTGCGTCAGCGCGTCGATCACCGCTCGCAGTTCCCTTCGGCCAAGGGCAAGAACTTCCGTTACAAATATTTGGGAATGTGGAAATAATTTTTTTAGGAGGAAAAATATGAACAAAGTAATGCTTATCGGAAACGTCGGAAAAGATCCCGATGTCCGTTATTTTGAGGCTGATCAGGCAGTTGCGCAGCTTCGTCTGGCAACGACCGAGCGTGGTTACACTTTGCAGAACGGAACGCAGGTTCCCGACCGCACGGAGTGGCACAACCTCGTATTCTACCGCAGTTTGGCCAAACTCGTCGAGCAGTATGTCCACAAGGGCGACAAACTCTATGTCGAGGGCAAGATTCGCAACCGTTCCTACGACGACCAGAACGGTCAGCGGAGATATGTTACCGAAATCATCGTCGATAACATGGAACTGCTCTCGCCGAAGCCGCAGAACGCTGGCGAAGCACAGCCCGAAGCCGAGAAACCGGCATCGACTCCGACACAGGAAAGCGGTCAGGACTCGGAATTACCGTTTTAATCTGACGAACTTTGGACTTACTTGACATACAGCAAATTAGCGAACTTGTCACGTTCCATCCAATGACATTCGGCATCGCCTTGGCAGCCGTTTTGTCCGTGGTGCTGTTGCTTGTTTCGGGCTTCACAAGCGGCTCGGAAATCGCCTTTTTCAGCCTTTCGCCGAGCGATTTAGCGGAAATCAACGAGGAAAAGACGAAAACCGACGCTCGCATCAAGGAATTGCGCGACGACAGCGAGCGCACGTTGGCCACGATTCTGATCACGAACAATTTCGTGAACGTGACCATCATCATGCTCTGCAACTATGTCATCGCCTCGCTCGTCGAATTTCGCGAAACGTGGATAGAATTTCTGTTCATCACCGTCATTCTGACCTTTATTTTGCTGCTTTTCGGCGAGATTATGCCGAAGGTCTATAGCCGTCAGAATCCGTTGAAATATTGTCGGAAAAGCGTCGATTTCATCCTGCTGATGCGCCGCCTTTTCTGGCCGTTGGAAAACCTGCTGATTCGCAGCGGAATGTTGGCGGAAAAGGTGATTCAACCCGAAAATATCGTGCTCAGCGTCGATGATTTGGAACAGGCGCTCGAACTGACCGACAAGGACGAAATCCGCGACGAACAGCAGATTCTGAAAGGCATCATCCGCTTCGGCGACGAAACAGCGAAGGCTGTGATGACGAGCCGTCAGGACATTGTCGATATCGACATCAAATCGAGTTTCGCCGACGTGCTCAGTTGCATTGTCGAGAACAACTACAGCCGTATTCCCGTCTATCAGGACAACACCGACAACATTCGCGGAATCCTTTATATCAAAGACCTTCTGCCGCATTTGTCGAAGCCGTCGAACTTCCGTTGGCAAAGCCTCATCCGACCGCCGTATTTCGTGCCCGAAACCAAGAAAATCGACGATCTTTTGCGCGAATTTCAGGAAAACAAGGTGCACATCGCCATTGTGGTCGATGAATTTGGCGGAACGAGCGGCCTGATTACGCTTGAGGACATTTTGGAGGAAATCGTCGGCGAAATCAACGACGAATTCGACGAGGACGAGCATTTCTACTCGAAACTCAACTACAACACCTATCTTTTCGAGGGAAAGACGCTGCTGAGCGATTTCTGCAAGATCACGGGCATCGACGACGACGCTTTTGCCGAGGTCGAGGGCGATGCCGACACACTCGCCGGTCTGCTGCTCGAACTGAAAGGCGACTTTCCGAGCCTGCACGAACAAATTGAATACGCTAACTTCACTTTCGAGGTGATGGCGGTCGAGGAGCGTCGCATCAGCCGCATCAAAGTGGTGGTTCACTAATTTTTTTCCTTCAAAATTCGCTGGTAGGCCAACCTTTCGTCGCCCGATGCCAAAAAGATGATGCCGCAATACGAAAAACCGTGTTTTTCGATGTTGTGTTGCATGATGGCATTGTCGCGATGGGTGTCGATTCGGATGTTCGGATCGTGGCGGAAACAGAAGTCCATGATATTGCTGAAAATGCCGTGAACATCGGGCGTACTGGCGATTCGGTGGACAACGTGGTAGGGCAGGGCGTCGTCAATCCATTCGCCGTCGTAGATTTTGTCGTAAGTCGGTTCGGGCGACGGAAGAAAAGCGAAATAAGCCACGATTTTCTTCTCGTTTTCAGCGTTATTTTCTTCGATGACGAAACCGCCATTTTTCTCCATATCAGCCAAAATGACCGCTTCCGACGGATAGCCCTCGCCCCACTGATGCAGATTGCCCGACAAGCGCATAATCGCCTTCGCCGCCTCCATCACCTGCATAATCGCCGACAAATCCGACGGCTCAGCGTGTCGGATGATTCTCGGCTGCGGCGTGTCGCAATCATACGTGAGTTTTCGTTCCATTTCGCGCTTGTGGATTTAAAGAAACCCGCTGATTGTCAGCGGGTTGTGCGTTTGTGTGGCGGAGAGAGAGGGATTCGAACCCCCGGTGCCTCTCAGCACGACGGTTTTCAAGACCGTTGTAATCGACCACTCTACCATCTCTCCAATGAAAAATCGTGCAAAGTTACACATTTTCGACGAAACGAGGGTGAAAATTGCGGGATTTTGTTGGCGGATTAACCTTTTTTATGATAAATCCTGCAAAATTGTTGTGAGTTTGAAAAAAAAGTTGTACTTTCGCAAGCGAATTTAGTGAAAAGTGAATAGTTTTCAACTCTCAACTTGAAAAATGACCGACGAATACAAAACCATCACCGAGCGCGTGGGCGAGGGCTACTATTCGGAGAAGCGCAGCAAGTTTCTCGGCTTCGCCCACCACGTCGAGACGCAGGAGCAAATCAAGGAACTGCTGGCGCAGTATCGCAAGGAGTATTACGATGCGCGCCACGTTTGCTATGCCTATATGCTCGGTGCGGAGCGGTCGGATTTTCGCGCCAACGACGACGGCGAGCCGAGTTCCACCGCCGGAAAGCCGATTCTGGGACAAATCAACTCCAACGAACTGACGGACATTCTCATCGTCGTCGTGCGCTACTACGGCGGCGTGAATCTTGGGACGAGCGGTCTGATTGTGGCATATCGCGAGGCGGCTGCCGATGCCATCGCCCATTCGGAAACGGTGACGCGGCAGGTCGAGGAACTTGTCAGCTATTCGTTCTCCTATCCGCTGATGAACGATGTGATGCGGATTGTCAAGGAGATGTCGCCGCGAATCGTCAGTCAGCAGTTCGACAATACTTGCGATATCACGTTGGCGATTCGGAAAAGTGAGGCCGAGCAACTGCGAAATCGCCTCGAAAAATTGTCATTTGAATAAATTTTTCGCGAAAAATTTGGTGCGAATCAAAAAAGTTTGTAATTTTGCAGCCGCAAACAGCGAAGGAGAGTTGGCAGAGTGATCGATCGCGCTGGACTCGAAATCCGGTATACCCTTTTCGGGTATCGGGGGTTTGAATCCCTCACTCTCCGCAGAAAAAAGAGAACTGAGAGGTTCTCTTTTTTTTATCGATTGACTTTCAAAGTCCATTGACCTTCAAATTTCGATTGATTTTCAAATTTCGATTGACTTTCAAATTTCAATGATTTTCAAATTTCATTGACCCTCGAAGTTCAATGTCGGAAAGTGACGGCTTAACTCCATCACTCCTCAACTCCTTTACTCCTCCTTAATCAATTCCTCAAAGAAAGCGTCGAGGTCCTGATCAAGATTTTCCATCAGTTCTCCGCCGATGATCACCGTGTCGTCGTCGGCCAAGTAGAGTTCGGCGATGGTTTCCTTCTCGTCGTCCTCGAGCACGAAACTGAACGGCTTGACAATGCCTATCGCATCGACCTGCTCGCTCATCTGCTTGAGTTTGCCGCGAAGCACGGCGGTCACGCTGTCGAAAAAGTCCTCGTCCTTGTTCTCAATCCACTGATCGACGACGCAGCGGTTGATTTCCTGCTCGTTGTCGTCGAAGGCGAGCATCTCGCCGCTGTCCTGCGACACACGCACGTGAATGTCGGTGAAGATGGCGGTTTCTTCGCTGACGGGAAATTTCTGTACGACCTTGCGGATGAAGCGTTCGGTCTGCTGGAATGTTTGCTCGGTTGCTTTCATATCGTTCTTCGTATTGCTTGAAGTCATTTTTTCGTCTGCAAATATAATGTAATTTGATTGAAAAACAAAACTTTTCGGAAAAAATAATGGAAGTTTCGGGGTTTTTGCGTACTTTTGCACCTAAAATTTTAAAAAGATGCTGAATTTTATCTCATTTGGCAGTGGAAGCAGCGGCAACTGCTACTTACTTTACACGGAAAACGAGGGTCTGATTATCGACCACGGAATTGGCACGAGGACGCTGAAAAAGTATCTTCGCGAATATGGCATTTCGCCGTCGTTGGTGAAGCACGTACTCATCACCCACGACCACGCCGACCACGTGAAATCGGTCGGGAAATACAGTATGGAAACGGACTTGGACGTTTTTGCGACGCAGCGTGTCCATGCGGGAATCAATAATAATTATTGTGTGCGCTACAAGGTTCCGGCGGCCCACGTGCGCTGCTTCGAGCCGGGCGTTTCGTTCACGCTCGGCGCGTTCCACATCGTGCCGTTTGCCGTGCCTCACGACAGCGTTGAGAACATCGGTTTTCGGATTGAGTGCGAGGGCATCGTCTTTTGTCTGATGACCGATGTCGGCCACATCACCGAAGAAATGGGGCAGATGATCGGGCAGGCGAACTACCTCGTCATCGAGGCGAACTACGACACGGAAATGCTGAAGGCAGGCACTTATCCGGCGCATCTGAAAGTGCGGATTATGAGTCCAAATGGACATCTTTCAAATACGGATTGCGCACAGGCGTTGGTCGATCACGCCACGGAACGGCTGCAACACGTTTGGCTGTGCCATTTGAGCGAGGAAAACAACCATCCCGAACTGGCGCGGAAGACGGTGGAGCAGATTTTGCGGAACTACGGACTCGTGGTCGGGGCGGATTTCAAACTCGATGTGCTGAAACGCACGATGCCGACGGGAATTTATGAGTTAGGCAAATCGGAATCGACTGAAAATCAATGATTTACGGCGAAAGCAAAATTTTTCACAGCGAAAGCAAAATTTTTTACAGCGAAAGTAAAATCTTTTACAACGAAAGCAAATAGAACAATTTATAATATTTGAACAGGCGCAAGGATGGCGAACCGCAGAGGTTTTTCCGCCATTCTTGTTGTTTTTTGGCGAAAAATTTTGCGCAGAGTTTCTTCAGATGCAGTTTTTCCACGATTTTTGCAGTTTTCAGCAGGCGCGAATAGCCGTCGAGTTCGTCGCGGAACTGATGAAGCGTTCTCAGCCCTTCCTCGGTTTTGTCAAGGAATTTTTCGTTGGTCTCGAAATGGTCGAAGGCGATGGGATTGGCGATGTGGTGGATGGCGATGCCGGCCTCGGAAAGTTGCTTGCCCCAGAAAACATCCTCGTAGCCGTACTGCCGGAAGCGCTCGTCTAACGGATATTTCAAGAAAAGACTTCGGCTGACCAAGAAATTCGAGGTGTGGAAGTCGTGGTTCGGTCGTTTCGCCCTGTTTTCGGCCTTGTGCTGCTCGACGGCGGCCATTTCGTAGAGATAGCGCAGGTTCGATTGCAGTTTTTCGTGCTCGTCGGTGGAAACGACATAGCCGCCATAGACCGGCTCGTCGTCGGTTGTCAGATAAGTTTTGATGAAGTCGTCGCGAATGATTCCCATTCCACTATCGACGAACAGCAGCCAGTCGAACCGCGCCTCTCGCGCCAGCAGATTTCGGATGGCGGCGCGTCCGATGTTTTCATTTTTTCGGATGTATCGGCAGGTGTGAATGGCAGTGCATTGGCTGTTTCTGTCGGCGATTTCCGCGTTGTCGGAACCGTCGTCGCCAATCAGAATCTCGAATTGTAACTCCTTGATTTCCAGTGCCTGACGCGCCAGTTCCATCACCGACTCGCAGCAGTCGTCGTTGAACGTGGGCATTAAAATCGATAGTTGCGTTCTCATTTCAATTTCTCCTTCAAAAATTTGCCCGTGATGCTGTTTTCGTGCTTTGCGACTTGCTCCGGCGTGCCTTCGCAGACGAGTTCGCCGCCCTTGTTTCCGCCTTCCGGACCGAGGTCGATGACGTAATCGGCGCATTTGATGACCTCCAGATTGTGCTCGATGACGAGAATCGTGTGGCCGCGCTGAATCAGTGCGTTGAAGGCTTTGAGCAGTCGGCGGATGTCGTGGAAATGCAGGCCGGTCGTGGGTTCGTCGAAGATGAAAAGCGTGGGTTCCTGCCGCTCCATTCCGATGAAATAGGCCAGTTTCACGCGCTGATTTTCACCGCCCGAAAGCGTCGAAGAACTTTGTCCGAGTTTGATGTAGCTCAGTCCGACATCTTCGAGCGGTTGCAAGCGCTTCGTGATGGCTTTTTCCTTGTGTTCGCCGAAGAATTCGATGGCCTCGGAAACCGTCATATTCAGCACATCGTCGATGTTTTTCTCGTGGAATCTGACATCGAGAATGTCGCGTTTGAAGCGATGGCCGTGGCAGGCTTCGCACTCCAGTTCGAGGTCGGCCATAAACTGCATTTCAACCGTAATCACGCCTGCGCCTTTGCACTCCTCGCAGCGTCCGCCGTCGGTGTTGAACGAAAAATATTGCGGCGAAAATCCCATCTGCTTCGACAGCGGCTGCTCGGCGAAAAGTTGGCGGATGGCGTCGTAAGCCTTGACGTAGGTCGCCGGATTCGAGCGCGAACTTCTGCCAATCGGGTTCTGATCGACCATTTCCACGTGCTTGATCTGCTTCCAGTCGCCCTCAATCGACGAATATTCGCCCGGCAGGTCGGCCACTTCGTCGAGATGCCGCTTGAGGGCAGGGTAGAGGATGCCTTTCACGAGCGACGATTTTCCCGAACCCGACACGCCCGTGACCACCGTGAAAACATTGAGCGGAAACTTCGCGTTGATGCCTTTCAGGTTGTTCATTCGGCAGCCTTTCAACTCAATCGCCATATTCCAAGGCCGTCGCGAGGTCGGAACTTCGATTTTCTCCGTTCCGTTGAGATATTTCACCGTGTGCGAGTCGGGATGCGGTTTGTCGAGTTCCTTGCTGCTGCCCGAAAACACGATTTCACCGCCCAATCGTCCGGCGTCGGGACCGATGTCGATGATGTAGTCGGCGGCGCGCATAATTTCCTCGTCGTGTTCGACCACGATGACCGTGTTTCCCAACGATTGCAACTCGCGCAAAACGCTGATGAGCCGCTGTGTGTCACGGTTGTGCAGACCGATTGAAGGCTCGTCGAGGATGTAGAGCGAACCCACGAGCGACGAACCGAGCGACGTCGTCAGGTTGATGCGCTGACTTTCGCCGCCGCTCAGCGTGTTCGAGGCGCGATTCAGCGTCAGATAGCCAACGCCGACCTCGACCAAGAAACCGAGTCGGCTGTTGATTTCCGTCAGAAGCCGCTTGCTCAGCGTGGCCTCGTGCTCGTCGAGTTGCAACTGCTCGAACCATTGTTTCAGGCGGCTGACGGGCATTTCCACCAAGTCAGAAATGCTCATCCCCTGAATTTTCACGTAGGAAGCCTCCTTTTTCAGGCGCGTTCCGTGACATTCGGGGCAGGCGGTCTTTCCGCGATAGCGACTCAGCATTACGCGATACTGAATTTTATACTGGTTGTCCTGCACCATCTGAAAAAATGCGTCGATGCTGATTTGTTCGTGGATGTCGAGGTGCTGTTCCGAAGGCAGACCATGCCAGAGCATATTTTTTTCCTCGCGCGTCAGTTCGTAGTAAGGCTTGAAAATCGGGAAATTGTCGCGAGCCGCCCGACGGCAGAACTCGTCCTTCCACATCCCCATTTTGTCGCCGTGCCAGCATTGTACACAACCGTCATACACGCTCAGCGACGAGTTCGGAACGACCAGTTTCTCGTCAATGCCGATGACTCTGCCGAAGCCCTCGCATTTGGGGCAGGCTCCCATCGGCGAATT
>JAFYJH010000136.1 GCA_017538195.1 Prevotella sp. | reverse complement strand
GGTCTAATTCTTAAAATCACATGGAAGACAAATGATTGGCACGGCTGTTCAGCCGTGGAAATTATGCAAATTAAAACAAATTTTTCGCGCTCGATTTTACGTGAAAATTAAGATTAATTCTTGGCAATTAATGTTAGAAAAAATCCCATCGTAGCGAATGTGTTAATTTGAAATAATTTGATTAATTTCCCGCCGAAGGCGGCCGATTCCTTCCGCAATCGTTAAACAAAACACATCAATTATCAATCTTCAAAAAATCATTTTATCATGGAAAAAATCAAAGAAAAACTTCAAAAAGTAATGAATCTTGTAGGCGAATTTTTCGCCTCCGACTACGGAATCCTTCTCATTCTCCTCATTGCCGCAATCTGCGTCATCGTAGGTCTCGGCGAACACGGCACGTCATCTTCACTCGCCTTCGCCCTCATCGCCGGAACATCGGGCGGTAGCCACGTCGTAGGCGAACCGTTGACCACCGAACTTACCCGCCAGGGTTCGCCCACGTTGCTCCGCAACGAAATCGACGAGCGTATCGTCAAAATCCGCCCGATGGCTACGCCTATCGACCAACTCTCGCGTTGGGGCGGCGCACGTTCTTGCGGAAGTATGATTGTCGATTACTACTCCGTCGATACGAAGCCCACCGAATCTACACTTGTCGAAGACTACACCCAAAGCACCTCCGGTAGCGGCACGCGCCCCGTGGCGTCGCTCATCGTCGCCGATCCTCAGATTTTCGAGCCGTCAGAAACCATTCTCGTTCCCTCGGTCAACGGCTACGACGATGAAAACCACCCCTGTGGTTCGCTCGTGCTTTACGTCGTCAGCCGCAACGACGATGACGACACGATTAACGTTATCGCCGTCAACGGCTACTACACCCCCGGACTTAACAAGACCGTAGTGCCGTCGATGCCCGAAGGCACCAAACTCGTCCGCATGGGCCGCGCCGCCGCCGAACTCGACGTGCAGACCGCCCAATTCGAGGCCCTGCCCGTCAAGCGACAAAACTATTGCCAAGTTTTCAAAACTCAGGTCGAACAATCGACTTTCCAAAAAATCGCCAACAAGGAAGTGGGGTGGGGATTCTCCGACCAGGAAGAGGCCGCCATCATCGACATGCGCCTCGGTATGGAAAAGAATTTCCTCTTCGGCAAAAAGGCCCGCATCACCGACACCCGCAAAAAGAGCGAAGTGTTCCTTACCGGCGGCATCTGGGACCAAACCGACCGCACCTATAACTACACCCTCGGCGAACTCACACAGGACAACATCGTCGAAATGACGAAGACCGCCTTCACCGGCAATGCCGGCTCTTCGCGCAAAATCCTCATCGGCGGCACCGGCCTTATCGAAGCCCTCAATAAAATCGACTACACGAAGGTGATTTCTTCGGGCGACAAGGTGACCCATTGGGGCATCGACTTCGACGAACTCCGCTCGAAATTCGGCACCCTCTACGTGCTACACTCCGAAATCTTCGACCAGTGCGACCACTACAACGACGGATTCATTATCGACCCCAACTTCATCCAGAAGTATTGCCACGTTCCCTTCCGCGCCGACCGTCTCGACCTTAAGAAATCTGGTGTGCGCAACACCGACGCCGT
>JAFYJH010000018.1 GCA_017538195.1 Prevotella sp. | reverse complement strand
GCCGGTTTCCAAAAGCGCGTCGCTCTCGTCGCTGATCTGCACCATACGGCTGTAGAGGTCGTTCTGCGCGATATGGTCGATGATTTGTTGCGAAAAATGATGCACGTTCACGACAAAACGGCTGTAACCAAAGGCGTGGAGCCGCTGAATCGTGCGGTCGAGCAGCGTCACGCCACCCACTTTCACGAGCGCCTTCGGCATCGTGTCGGTCAGCGGACGGAGGCGTGTGCCCAGTCCCGCTGCAAAAATCATGGCTTGCTTCATAACTGTTCAAATTTTCTGGTTGCAAAGTTACAAAAAAAATCGGACACCGACAAGCGATGTCCGAAATTTTGTAGTTGAATGCGAGGTTTTTCTTATTCGGCTTTCTCGTGAGAGAAATAAACGCCTACACCCTCAACCAGATTTTTGGCTTTGAAGGTGGTTTTATAAGCAATTATTGTAAGCTTATCTCCCCATGTAAGACCTAACTCTCCAAATTTACCTTTTGCTCCTCCCCACCCTGTGAGAACTCCGTAAATATAGACCTCTCCAGTTGAGTCTTTCAGATTAAAATTACCATATTGATCAACATCATTTTTAGTACCATCTTCGGTAGCATTTACTATTTCACCTGAAATACGATAATACGCTTCTGTATTATCTGGCAAATTACGGAAATCGGCAATGGAAATTTCGGTGACGCTGTGGTTCAGTTCCTCGAAAGTTCCGCTCACCATCTGAGCATTACCTTTATAGTCGCCACGCTGACCAGAAACGGTCACAACATCGCCGGGCTTAGCCTCTGCTCCAGTAAAGCCGCTGGCCTTATAGACGAGCGTTTCGCCAGAATAGTCTGCGATATAGAAACCTGCCACATCTTCCTTATAATAATAAAGACGGGTGATGATTCCATTAAGGCGATACTGGGTCGTTCCAATTTCTGCTGCAAGGAAATCAGCCACCGTAGCCGCAATGATCGCACCCTTCTGCGAAACTGCCTGCTCGCAGGTGTATTCCTTCTTGCCGTCGGTAGTCTTGAATACGATGTTTGTGCTTCGGTCGCCACCTTGGTTAGCGGCTGCGCGGAACTTCACGACATTGCCCGAAATCGAAACGATGGACAGCCACGAAGCGGCATCCTCGGGAACGGTAACATACACACCCTGACCCTTGTTCGACAGCGTCACGGTGAAGTCGCCGCCCTCAATCGGAAGAACAGCGTCCTCGGGGTCGATTTCTGCGATTTTGATGAGCGATTTGTTCACGCTGATAACCTGCACATCGACCAGTTCGACCGTGCCGTTGTAGGTCGTTTTCGGACCTTCGACGGTTACTTCGTCGCCGACTTCGATGCCGAAGCTCGTCCAGTTGTACTTGCCCGACTTATCGACGGTTCCGTAGATGTAGATCTGGCCGGTGGCATCTTGCAAATACCAGTTGCCATAGTTGGTGTTGGCGATGGCCGTGCAGACACCCGTCACGCGATAGGTTTTCGAGTCGGGACCGGCAATCACCTCGGCGCAAGTGGCTTTGGAAACGGTGGAAAGACCCTGAATCACGTTGATGTGCTGCGTTTTTCCGCCGCAGGTGAGCAGCAGTTCAGCCGTGCGACCGTCGATGGCAGCGTCGGCAGAGAAAGTCATCGTAGTTTCGCCTGCACCGCCGGCAGCCGGACTGACTGTCAGCCAAGCGGGAATTTTCTCGGCATCGACGGCCCAATCGCCCGTCGCCGTCACCTTGACGGCGGTGCTGCCGCCTTCTTGCGGAATGGCCACGTAGGATGACGACAGTTGTACTTCGCCGAGATAGGTGGGCTCGAATTCGTCAGAGCAGCTCACGAACATCGTCAGGGCTGCAATGAACGACGGAATTAAATATCTGAGTTTCATATTCTTTACTTTTTACTTGATTACCTTTAATTAAAGAAATATTTTACGCCGATGGAGGCATACCAGCACTGGCCGATGGAGTGGTTCTTCACCCAAGTCTCGGTGTTGCCGTTGATGGCCTTCGGAGTCGAGAATGTTGCGTAGCCGTCGGCATCGACACCCTCATATTTCAGGATGCGCGCGTCGGAACCGATGGCGGGATTCAGATACTTCGACACGCCCCACGAGGAGTTGAAGAAGTTGAGCACGTTCTTCATGTCGAAACCGAGTTGCAGGGTGTGCTTCGTGTTGCCCACGTTCACCTTGAAGTCGTGCTTGTAGGCGAAGTCGATGCGATGCACCCAAGGCGAATAGACGCTGTAGCCCTCGGCATACTTGCCCTGATTGTTGCTCAGGTAAGTGTCGTTGTGGACGAAGGCCATGAAGCGGTCGCGGTCGTCGTTGCTGACGAAGCGGAACTGTCCGTTGGCAACCTCGGCGTCGGTCGGGATGTAGATGGCATCGTAGTTGTAGCCGTCGCCGTTCATGTCGTTGGTCGTCATATACGAATAGTTGTAGCCGCCGCGCCACGTTTCGTAGATCAGCGAATAGTGGTTGCCGCTCTTGTCGTGGGCCGTTGCGCTTGCCACGAAGCGGTCGGGCGTGACATACTGCGAGTTGTGCAGGCGGATGTTGTTCGGACCTTCGACGGTGGGAACGTAGGTGAAGGCCGACTCGGCAGCCGAGCCCGGCATACCCGTAACTTCCTTGCTGACGGTGTGCGTGTAGGCAGCCATGAGCGAGAGCCACTCGGTGGGCTGTGCGTTCAGCGTCACGTTGGCGCTCCAGCCGTAGCCTTTCGAGGTGTTTTCAAGCACGAATGCCTTCGGATTGGTGCGGAAGCCTGCGGGATAGATCGGACGATTATCGACACCGTTGAAACGGGCGAAACCGCCGACGCTGGGAATCGCCCAGTCGGAGATGCAAACGTCGTTGATGGTCTTGTTGAAGATTCCTTCAACCGTAGCCGTGAAGGGGAACGAAACGGGAATCTGGTAATCGACGGCCAAAGAGGTCTTCCAGACCTGCGGCATCTTGAAGTCGGGATCCACGCCGTTCACAGCCGACGGAACCGTGCCGTCTTCGGGCTTGATGGTCATCGGATAGCCGAGTCCTTCGAGTTTCTTGAGCATGTCGGCGATGTTCGTCATCGGACCGCCTGCAAACTGATCCATCGTGAAGCCTTTCTTCTCAGCGTTCTTGGCGTTGATTTGTGCCTGATACTGCACCATACCGCCGTTGGTCGGCATATTCGTGAAGAACACGAGGGGCAGACGACCCGAGAACAGGCCCGTACCGCCGCGAACTTTCAGCGACTTGTCGCCAAACACGTCGTAGGTGAAGCCCACACGCGGCGAAAGCGTGAAACTCGTGCCGGGCCATTTGCCCGTGTCGATGTGGCGACCGTCGTAGTCGAGGTCGTAGATGGCCTTGTTGGTCATCAGGTCGTTGTTGTTGAAGAACAGGCCGTCGATGCGCAGTCCGTAGGTCAGTTTGAACTTGTCGTTCACCGTGAAATCGTCCTGAGCATAGATGCCGAGTTTGTTGAAGCGGACGCGGGCTGCGGGCTTCGACTCACCGTCGTAACCATAGGTCAGACAGAAGATTTCTGGGGCTTGGTTGAAGAGTTGCTCAACCGTCATTCCGTCTTCCCACTTGTAGCGATAGTAACCCGTACCGTTGCGCATATACTGGTTGTCGGCCATCTGGTGCTCGAAGGAGATACCGCCCATGATTTTGTGCTTACCCGTGTAGTAGGTCAGGTCGTCCTTGATGTTCCAAGTCGTGTTGTGAACGGCGTTGTTCCATGTGAAAAGTTCATAGCCGAGAGCCATGTAGTTGTTGCCGTCCTTCGTGATGTCGATGAAGGGGAATTCCGACGAATCGCTGTCGCGAAGGTCGTCTTTCTTCGAGAACGTGGCGAGGAACTGGTTCGAGAGGTTGTCGGTCAGTCGGCTGTTCAGGTCGAACGAGAACGAGTGGACGAGGTTGTCCATCGCATACATCGAATTGGCAAACGACATCGACATGCGCGACATACGGGCATCGGCCATGCGCGTGCCACCGTCCATCGACGAGGCGTTGGGCGACGACCAATAGCGGTTTTTCGTATAGTTGTAGCGCAGTGCGAGGTGATGGTTGTCGTTGATGTTCCAGTCGATGCGGGCGAGCAGTTTGTAGTTGTTCTCGTCGGCAGGGAAACTGGTGTACGAACCCGTGTTGTAACCGTAGCGGCTGGCCATGTAGTCGCTGACGGCCTTCAGGTCGGAGATTGTCGTGCGCGAAACGTAGTTGTCGGCATCGGAAACGCCGTTTTCAGAGCCGCGCCAGCGATTGACGACGGTCGGCGTCTTCACCATTTCACCGTTCACGAAGAAGAAAAGCTTGTCTTTCAAAATCGGACCGCCGAGCGTGAAGCCGTAGGTCGTCTTTTGGTCTTTTGCACGTGCGCTGGCGATTTGCTCACGCTCGATGGCGTCGCCACGCATGTTCTCGTTCTGGTGATAGACGTAGGCCGAGCCCTTGAACGTGTTCGTACCCGACTTCGTGATGGCATTCACGCCACCGCCGATGAAGTTGGTCTGGCGCACGTCGAAGGGCGAAATCACGACCTGCATTTCCTCGATGGCGTCGATGGAAATCGGGTTGCCACCGCCGGGAAGGTTGCTCGAAAGGCCGAAGTCGTTGTTGAACGAGGCACCATCGACCGTGAAGTTGGCTGTACGACCGTCGCGACCTGCGAAAGTCATGCCGTTGCCGCCGTAGGGCGACAGGCGCGTCACGTCGGTAATCGAGCGGCTCACCGTCGGCAGACTCGTGATCTGCTGGCTGGTGATGTTGGTCGAAGCACCCGTCTTTTCGGCGGCAAACTTCGACGCCTTTCCGCTGATGACGACCTCAGCCAGTTCATTTGCATCTTCCGAGAGCCAGACATGCAAATTGTAGGTCTCACCCAACTGGAGTTGGATGCCCTTCAGCGTTTTCGGCTGGAAGCCGACGTAGCTCACAGTGACGGCATACGGGCCACCCGTGCGCATACCCTGGATGCTGAAGAGTCCATCGACGTTGGTTACTGCAGCATAGCGGGTGCCCGAAGGCTCGTGAACGGCCTGCACCGTGGCGCCGATCACTTCCTCTCCGCCTTCGTGGCCGAGAGTGACTCTTCCGCTCATACTGGATGTGGTAACTTGTGCCATGATGGCTGTTGAAACCATCAGCATCACGGCAATCAGAAAGAACAATCTTTTCTGCATGAGTTTAAAGTTTTAATTAAGTGAATAAATAAAAATTGATTAAAAAAATGTTTTTTCTTTGAATTCGTGTGCAAAATTACTTAAAAAAATCCATATAAACGACATTTCTGTTATAAAAATTTTATCTTTTTTTTGATGACTTGCAAATTGACCGCCGTGACGACGACGAACAACAGCAGCCCAAGCCCGATGGCAGGCCAAATCGAGCTGCTTCTGACCGTCGGGAAGAGCGAATCGACAATGCGCATATAATAGCCTCGGACGACGGCGACGACGACCAACGACAGCACGAGAACCACGGCGTTGAGGGCAATCGTGAGCAGTTGATACGGACGAGCCACCTGCGACGGTCGATAGCCGATGAGCAGCAGGTTTTGCAGTTTCTCGGCGTTTTTCTGCACGAGCAGATAGATGCTGAGCATCAATATATAAAGGCTGAGCAGCGAAATGATCAGTCCGACGACCATCACGATGCTGATGATGAGGCGCAGCAGAAACGTGGCCTTCTCGGAGTTCAGTTTGTCGTCCTCGGCATCGTAGCCGCGCTCTTCGAGAAATTGCGTGATGTTGTCTTCCGCGAGGTCGCCCGTCTGCACAATCAGGCGCGTCGGCGCAGGCTCGGCGTCGGGCGCAAACTGCCGATTCGCCATCGTCATAAACGATTCGGGCACGAGAATGGCGTTCAGACGGCTCGAAAAACCGATGACGCGACCCTTGTACTGCGCCTGCCGACCGTTACCGTGCAGCAGCAGGTCGAACGCAATCATGCTGACCACGCCCTCGCTGACCTTCGGCAATGCGCGGTTGTGGGCGAAGCCGAAGTTATACATCGCGATGTAACTGCGCGGCAAGATGATTGGCACCTCCCTACCCTCCTCGAAGGTCCAGTCGTCTTTCGGCACATCGATAAAATCGTCGGGAACGCTCTCGATGGGCAGTTCCGAGTTGAAAATCTGCCTGCCGTCGATTCGCATCGAGGCATCGACCTTGAATTCGGCTGCCGTAAACGCCCCGATGGTTTTCACGAAGCCCTGCTCTGCCAATTCCGCCTGTTCCGACGGCGAAAACGCCAAGGAGCGACCGTCGAAAGTGCCCACTTTCTTGCTGACGACCACGAAATCCGTCTTCAGCAGTCCGTCCTCCTCCGTGAGCAGCGGCACCACGTCGCGGTAGAACTGATAACCCAGTAGAACGATGCTCATTCCGACGAGGTTCGCAAAGAAAAAACCTGCCAACTGCGGTATGCTAATGTGCTGTCGAAGCAGCTTCCAAACGAGATTGCCCTTCATTTTTCTATAGTCTGATGATTTTATCGTAATTGAGCGGAATATGCTTCCCGATGCTCGTGGCGATGACGGCTGCGCCCTGTCGGGCGGCTTCCTCGGCGATGAGTTGGCCCATCAGTTCGCCGTTGCCGTCGTCGAGATGGCTCACGGGCTCGTCGGCCAAGAGGAAGTCGAAGGGTTGCACGAGCGCACGAATCAACGCGACGCGCTGCTGCTGACCGAAGGACATCACGCCGACCTTTTCGTGGCGTTTCTCGCTGATTTTCAGTTGGTTAAACCACGTTTCAATCTGCGCGTCGGTGGCAAAATCCGTCAGCCGATTCTTGATTTGCACGTTCTCCCACGCGCTGAGTTCGGGAAAGAGCCGAAGGTCCTGAAACAGGCTGCTGATGTGGCGTTGGCGCAGGTTCGTCCAGTCTTTCTCCGAAAATTCCGCCGAGTTGCGACCGTCGAAGAGCAAACTGCCCGTGAAATCGTTGCGATGGCCGATGAGATAACTGCAAAACGTGCTTTTTCCCATGCCGCTGTCGGCTTCGACGAGGTATTTTTTGCCTTTTTCGAGCGTCAAATCCTGTCGCCAAACCTCCGACTGCAAGTCGGGATTGGCGGCGAACACCTGCGGAACGATATTTTGAAGTCTGATCGTGTTCATTTCGAGTTCGTTTTTGATGGTTCGAGAAATTATTGTTCGAGCGTATAGACATAGGTGTAGAAATCGCCAACGAAAGGCTCGCACACGGCCCTCAGCAACTGTCCGTAAACCGCTTTTTCCATATTCATCACCAACGCGAAACGGCTGCCCTTGATTTTCTCTGCGACATCCGCCGAAATCGGTTTTTGGACGGGCTGCAAGGGCGAATCGGCCACCTCGCTCGTGTTGCCGCAGAAAAATTGCAGCGACGACTGCGACGAAGCCGACGACTGGGCGTTTTTCGGCTCACCGACGACACCGAAATAGAGCACGGACTGGCGGTCGGTGTAGCAATAGGAATCTTTTCCCCAATCCTTGATTTCGCTGCCTTTCGGACATGAAGTCTTCCAATAACCAACATCTGCAAGCCACTTAGAATGAGCGAGTTCCGCAGCAAGCGAATACTTTCCGTTGCCGAACATTAAATCGCCAAAATAATTGACTGCCACCTCGCCGTCGATGCTTTTGACAATGTTGTTCATGTCGATGACCGCATTGGCGGCTGCGAGCGTCGCCTTGATCATTTCCTCGTTCTGAATTTTCGGCAAAAGTTGTCCGCCTTCGACATTGATCATGAGGCCAAGAAAGGCTTCCGACGACATCATCGGGGCATAGCGACCCTGAATCGGGCGAAGAATTTTTTCGGATTCGTTCAGGGCTTTGTCCACCTTCTCGTTGAAGGAAAAACGCCGGTTTTTTGCGTAAAAAACGCCATTTTCAAGCGTGTAACTGATGGCATCCATCACCTGCGAGGCATCGAGGCCGTCGGGCAGGTCGAAAGTGAAGGTTTTGAGCAGCGTTTGGCCGCGTCCGACCGCTGCAATCGGGCTTTCCATCGCGTTGAGTTTCTCGAAAAGTCGAGTGAATTTCTCGCTGCGGTCGCCGTCTTGTTTCAGATAGCGCACCAGTCGGTTTTTCGTCGCCTGCATTTCGGTGGCGGTCGCGAGGTTCATCACCAGCAGCGCGTTGTCGTCGTAGGCCAAGACCTTCTGCCCGAACACGCTGTCGAGAACGGCAGTCTGTACGCCGCCAACTTCGGAAATCTCGCGGCAACGGCCATTTTTCGCGAGTTTTTCGAGCGTTTCGCCCACTTTTTTCGCATCGCTCACGCGGGCACACATTCCTGCGCTGCCATCGGCCAACTCGAAGAAATAGATTCTCTTGGCGAGGTCGAGTCCGCCGACGCCGTCCGTGTGCAGCAGACGCTGAAGCAAGTCGTCGCTCCCTACTCCACCCGATTTGTCGGCATCGACATACATCAAGGCCGTGCTCGCCGTCGGCAAGGCTTTTGTGTAGTCGTCGTTTGAACAAGAACTCAAGGCCAAAAGCAGGCAGATATTCACGAAAAGAAAAGCGTATTTTTTCATCTTACACCTTATTTTATATGGTCGAATGTTTCCATCATCACGCCCAAATTTGCTATCACCACGGCGATCAATCCCGCCGTTTCCGTGCGCAGGCGACTCTCGCCCAGCGACACCGATTCGTAGCCGTTTTCCTGTGCCAATCGCACTTCGTCTATCGAGAAATCGCCCTCCGGCCCGACTAAAATCGTTATTTCTTCTGTCGGATTCGCCTCGGGCGCGTGACGAATTTCCATCAGACGGTTGAAAAAGTCCTTCCGCTCGATTTCCTCGTAGCAATGGGCGATGAATTTTCGGCCTGCGCGCGGCTGTTCGATGAATTTTCGGAACGGAACCATCGCGTTCACCTTCGGCAGCCACGCCTTCCGACTCTGTTTCATCGCCGCCACGACGATTTTCCCGATGCGGTCCTCGCGCAACTGCCGACGCTCCGAGAATTGGCAGTCGAGAAACGACAATTCGTCGATTCCGACCTCCGTCGCTTTCTCCGCGAGCCACTCCATTCGGTCGATGTTCTTCGTCGGCGCAATCGCCAGATGAATCCGTCCGCGCCACAATTTCGGCTGCGGCATCGCCTCGACAATCTCGTAGAAACAATGCTTTGAACTCGTCATCGAAACGACGGCGCGGAAGAACATTCCCTCGCCGTCTTGTAAGAAAATTTCGTCGCCCTCTTTCAGCCGAAGCACACGCAGCGCGTGAACCGCCTCATCTTGCGGCAGTTCCGTCTGATTCTCGGCATCAGGCACATAAAAATATCGAGCTTCTTTCAAAATTAAAAGTTAAAAGTTAAAAGTTAAAAATTCTCCCCTCCCGTTGGGAGGGGCGGGGGTGGGTCTTACTTCCCTTTTCTTTTTCTTAATTCATCGCGCAAGTGCGAAGCCAGTTCGTATTTCTCCTCCTCGACCGCCTTGTCGAGCGCGTCTTGCAGCATTTCCGTCGAAATCGTGTTCACGGGAATCGCCACGCCACGCGCCTCGCGGTCGTAGGGCACGCTCTGTTTCTCCATCAGTTGGCGGTCGATGAAAATCGGCAGTTTGCCGATGTACGACAGCAGAATCGCGTCGCTCATCCGCAGACTGACCGGCTCTTGCGTCTCGACATCGACCAACAGGGCGCGATACTGCCCCTCGATGATGTCGGTGATGAGAATTTCATAGGCGTGGTCGGATTGCATCGAAATGACGTGCCACAGCACTTCGGGCAGCAGTCGCCCGACCACTGGCGCACGGTTCAACCGCAGGCTAAACTGGTAGATCATCGACCTGTCGCACGGCATCGCAATCTGGCGCAGTTCGTCTTCATCGGTGAGAATGAGCAGGCCGATTTCGTCGGTGCCCAGAATCTCGGAAACGCTCTTGAATTTCAGTCTGACTCGATCCATTTTTTAATTAAAAATTAGAAATTAAGAATTAAAAATTATGATTACTCATTTCTCACTCCACACTTCACACTCCACACTTCACACTCCACACTTCACGCTCCACACTTCACGTTTTTCTCCGGCTTAAACACCAACGCAAACGCCACGCCGACAACCAGCGCGAAGCCTGCGAAAATAAACCAACAAGTCTGCCAGTCGCCCAACAGAAAACCGTCCTGCCACGTGCAATATTTGTTCACGATTTCGCCTGCGGCAAGCGTTCCAACCGTCGCGCCGATGCCGTTTGTCATCATCATAAACAGACCCTGCGCCGACGCTTTCACCGACGGTTCGCATTCCTGATCGACGAAAATACCGCCCGACACGTTGAAGAAGTCGAAGGCCACGCCATAGACGATGCACGACAGCACGAACAGCAACACGCCCGGCATCGCGGGATTGCCGATGCCGAAGAAACCGAAGCGGAACACCCACGCAAACATCGACATCAGCATCACAATCTTGATGCCGAAACGCTTCAGGAAGAACGGAATCATCAGGATGCAAAGGGCTTCGCTAATCTGCGAAATCGAGGTCAGCAGCGTCGCATTGTTCGCCGCGAAAGTCGAGGCAAAGGCCGGGTCGCCCTTGAAACTCGTGATGAACGGACCGGCGTAGCCATTCGTAACTTGCAGACACATTCCCAACAGAGCCGAGAAGATGAAAAACAAGGCCATTTTCCGCGTTTTGAAGAGTTTAAAGGCGTTCAAACCGAGCGTTTCAGCCAACGAAACGCGCTCCTGTTTCTTCTCAATCTTGCACTCGGGTAGCGTGAAGCAATAGGCAAACAGCACCAGACTCAACACGCCCGACACGAAGAATTGCATATAAGTGTACTGGAATTTGTGGGCGTTGTCGGCCAGCGTGAACGAAAACGCTCCGTCTTCCCACACGGCGCAGTTCACAAACCACATCGTCGCAATGAAACCAACCGTTCCAAGCACGCGAATCGGCGGAAAATCCTTCACCGTGTCATAGCCGTTGTTCTTCAACGCCGTGAACGCTGCGGTGTTCGCCAAGGCAATCGTCGGCATGAAAAACGCCACGCTCAGCGTGTACATCGCGATGAAAAGGCCCTTGTTCGGCAATTCCTGACCGAAACCGGCCTGCACACCCATCCACCAACAGACGAGCATAAAAAATCCCGCTGCCAAATGGCACAAGCCCAACAGCCGCTGCGGTTGTATCCACTTGTCGGCCACGATGCCCATCAGCGTAGGCATAAAAATTGACACAATGCCCTGAATGGCGTAGAACCACGCGATTTTGTCGCCCAGTCCGGCACTTCCAAGGTAGTTTCCCATACACGTCAGATAAGCTCCCCAAACGGCAAATTCGAGGAAGTTCATCACTGCTAATCGACTTTTCAGATTCATAGTTTTCAGTATTTTTTATTAGTTTTCCAATCAAAATTAGTTTTTCCAATCAAAATTCCGTCACACGGGCGTTTCAGTCGGCTCAGACGAGAAAACATCGTCGGCCTGTACGATTTCGTCGTCGTCGAACCACGCCGAGAGCTTAGCCTTCGCCTTCTCCTTCACATCGTCGGAAACATCGACCCAGACGCGCTGCAAGACGTACATCAGCACCGCCAAATCGTCGCCCAGTCCGGCAATCGGAATCGCGTCGGGCACCACGTCAAGCGGACTAATCAAGTAGCCCAATGCACCGATGATATACGCCTTTTCCTTCAGCGAAACTTTCGGACTTTCAAGCGTGTAATAAAGCACGAGCGCAGCATAGACCAACTTCGAGCCGGCCCGCTTCGCCACACGCGAAATCTTCTCGACAAATCCACTCTCCGAGAATTTGTCCTTGTATTTCATAAAATCAGGTAAATTCGCCATTTTAATTCACAATTTATGATTTCACTTTACACTCCACGCTCCCCTCCCCGCAGGGAGGGGTCGGGGGTGGGGCTCTCCAAAAACGAAACGCAGTGCCCCTATAAGCCGGGTTCTGTACCTGAAAAAATCAGGTGCCTGTCATTTATCTACGCCGCAAGTCACCCTGCGGCTCCAGCGTTCTACCCTCCGTCGCAGAATCACTTCACTCGGGCGGACAACCCTCCAATCGACGGTTTACATGAACTTGCAGCCTCCAGTCGGCACAGCCCGACGATCACCCGCCGGCTGGTGGTCTCTTACACCACCTTCTCACCCTTACCGCAATCGCTCGCGGCGGTCATTCTCTTCTGCCGTAACCCGCAGTCACCCACAGCTTCTATTTTCGGAAGTGGAGCGTCCTATGCTGCCCGGACTTTCCTCTCGCAGAGCCTGGCCATCAATTCAATTATGAAACAATTACTCACTCAAAAAACCGCCATTTTCTGCCAGCGACAAGCCGGAACACTGCATTTTCGCCGACAAAGATACAACTTTCTGACGATTCAAGCCCACTTTCGCGTGCTAAAAAAAGAAAAAAAAGCATTTTCTCTTTGTATTCTGCCAACTTCATCGTACCTTTGCAGCCGATTTTCAAACAAATTTTATGAGTAACATCATCAAAAGACACTATCTGAAGACATCTGCCATCTGCGTCGCAATCATCCTCGCACTCGGTGGCTACTACGTTTTCACGCCGTTTTCAAAGGCCGACGAGACACATTATATTTATATTGATGCCGACGACACGACCGATTCGATTTGCAAACAAGTCAAACCCTTCGCGAAAAAATACGCCCTGAGCGGTCTGATGACGCTGCTGCGCCATTGCAACTACGCCGAAAACATGCACACGGGACGCTACGAAGTGGAACCGTCGATGACGACCTATCGGCTGTTCAAAAACCTGCGAAACGGTCGGCAGACACCGCTCATGCTTACGATTCCGTCTGTCCGCACGACCGACCGACTCGCCGCCGAACTCTCGCGAAAACTGATGCTCGACAGCGCGGAAATCGCCGATGCACTCGCCGACACGAGCGTTTGCCGGAAATACAACCTCGACACAGCGACCATCATCAGCATGTTCATTCCGAACACGTATGAAATGTACTGGAACATCGGACTCGAAAGCTTCCTCAACCGCATGAAGAAAGAAAGCGACACATTCTGGAACTCGGAACGACAGCAGAAAGCCGAAAAAGCCGGACTGACACGCGAGGAAGTCGTCACACTCGCCAGCATCATCGACGAGGAAACCGCCAACAACGGCGAAAAACCGATGATTGCAGGCATGTATATCAACCGACTGCGCCAGAAAATGCCCTTGCAGGCCGATCCGACCGTGAAATTCGCGATGAAAAAGTTCGAGTTGCGCCGCATCTATAACAAACAACTCGCCTTCGACAGTCCCTACAACACCTATCGCAACGTCGGACTGCCGCCCGGACCCATCCGCATCCCATCGGTCGCCGGCATCGATGCCGTGCTCAACCACAAGCAGCACAACTACCTTTATATGTGCGCCAAGGAAGACTTCAGCGGCACCCACAATTTCGCTGCCACCTACGCAGAGCATCTGCAAAACGCCATGCGATACTCGCGTGCGCTGAATGAGCGGGGGATTAAGTGAAGATTTCGATTTTTCCGTTACGGCAACTGCTCAAATCGCCGTTTTCCTTTGATGTAATATTGCCAGAGCAGGGAAAATGGTTTCTGTTCGGGAATGGCGGACGGAACGCGACTTTGCCGAATTAGTTCGCGGTCTTTTTGGAAGTCGGGAAGCCACTTTTTGAAGGCGCGCCGTGCACGGAAAATGGCATTGAAATCGCTGAAATTACCTTTCAAAATCAGCGTCTGCCACGCAGCGAGGTAGTCGAGCCACCACCGACGGCGCATTACTGCGCGCAACTCGTTGTCTGGCAAGCATTTATAGAGCATTGTCAGGTTGTTGCGGAAGTTCAAAAAGGTCTTTCGCGGATTGCCTTTCGGCAGCGTTCCACCGCCCAAATGATAGACGACGCTGTCGGGCAGGCAAACGATTTTCCGACCCATAATCCGCAATCGCCAACAAAGGTCGATTTCCTCCTGATGGGCGAAAAAACGACCGTCGAGACCGCCTGCCTGCCAATAATCGCGACTCCGAATCATCAGACACGCGCCCGTCGCCCAGTGAATCTCGGCGGCATAGTCGTACTGCCCGTCGTCCTCCTCGACATTGTCGAAAATTCGACCGCGACAAAACGGATAGCCGTAGCGGTCGAGAAAGCCGCCCGAAGCACCGGCATACTCGAATTTGTCCTTGTCCGTCCACGACAGCAATTTCGGCTGACACGCCGCCACTTCCTCGTGCGCATCCATGTACTCCACGAGCGGTTCAAGCCAGT
>JAFYJH010000135.1 GCA_017538195.1 Prevotella sp. | reverse complement strand
CCCGCATCGCAGGGCTGGGCGCGGTTCTTGCGCTACGTGCTGACGGACAAATTCAAGTCGTGCGGCACGCATCCCGACAACCTTTCGCCCTACCTCGTGCCCGATGTCATTGACTTGGAAAATTCGTTGCGAGTCGAGGCGATGACGACGCGCCCCGTGTGGGTGACGTTGGAAGTGCCACGCGATGCCGAGGCTGGTGAATACACGCTGACTTTGGATATTCTCAACGATGGCAACGCGGTTGTGGAACAGCTGAATCTTCGCGTGAAAATTCAGGACAAAACGCTTCCTACACCCGAAAATCAGGCGTTTCACCTCGATTTCTGGCAGCAGCCCTATTCCGTTTCGCGCTACTACGGCGTCGAGCGTTGGAGCGACCGCCATTTCGAGTTGCTTCGCCCGTATATGGAACTGCTCGCGAGGGCCGGTCAGAGCGTCGTTTCGGCGATTTTGTTCTACGAGCCTTGGGGTGACCAAAGCCACGACAAATTCTCGCCGATGATTCAAACGACGAAGAAGCGCGACGGCTCGTGGACCTACGACTACACGATTTTCGACCGTTGGGTGGAATTTATGGCGTCGTGCGGCATCGACAAGCAAATCGACTGCTATTCGATGATTCCGTGGGATATGACGTTCCGCTATTTCGACGAGGCGAAGGGCAAGGATGTCGATTTGAAAACGACGACTTCCTCAGCCGAATACAAGGCACTTTGGAAGGCTTTTCTCACGTCGTTTGCCGCCCATTTGAAGGAAAAAGGTTGGTTTGAGAAGACGCTGATTGCGATGGACGAGCGCGGTCTTCAGAATATGCTCGACGCATACGCCATCGTGCAGGAAACCGTGCCCGATATGAAGATGGCATTGGCAGGAAACTACCACGCCGAACTCGTCGATAAACTCGGCGACTATTGCATCGCGTTCGGACAGAATTTCTCGGCTACGGAACTGAAAAATCGTCGTGCAAAGGGTTGGTTTTCAACATTTTATACCTGCTGCACGGAAAAACAACCCAATATTTTCACCAACAGCCTGCCTGCCGAGGCCGCTTATCTGCCGATTTTCGGCATCGCCAACGATTTCGACGGCTATCTGCATTGGTCGTGGCTTAACTGGCATGACACACCGCTGACCGACAGCCGTTTCCGCCTCTTCTCGCCCGGCGACACCTATGTGATTTACCCCGGACCGCGCAGTAGCGTGCGTTGGGAACGCTTCATCGAGGGCGTCGAGCAGGCCGAGAAAATTCGGATTTTACGCGAGGAATACAAGAAAAATGGCGATTCCGAGGCATTGAAAAAGCTCAACAATGCCGTTGCAGCCTTCAAATCGGGCATCCTGACCTATATGTCGCCTGCTTCAAAGGTTGTGAACTACCTCGAAAGTGTCCTCAACAACGCGCCGGAGCCCGTCATCGAGGTGTATGACTATTGCGAGGTGATGCTGGACGACAACAAACGTGATATTGCAATTGAAAAACGATGGCTGACGACCGTGCAGACGACGGGCTGTCAGCAAAATATCGACTATTCGGCCTCGTCGCCGAGCGTCAATGGCTATGTCGTGCTCAACGACCCGATTGTGGTGGAGCGCGGCAAGACTTTCCGCCTGAAAACCGTCGCTACGGAGAACAACGACGACCTGCGTTGGTGTCGCGTCGGAATCTTTGCCGATTGGTCGTGCGACAGCATTTTTGACACGACAACCAACGAAAAAATAGGTGTATATGGCAATGCGAAGTCGGAAAACAAGACCCTGCTGAGCCGAACTTACACGATTCGCGTGCCGGAGGATGCCACCGTCGGGAAATCGCTGCTTCGCATCTGCTATTCCGACTCTTGGGCCGATGTTCCAGAGCCTTGCGGCGAACTTTACAAGGGTTTCGCGATGGACATTCCGATGGAAATCGTCGCTCAAGATACAAAAGTGGTCGCTTCCCAACAGTCAGCGATGACTTGGCTGGGCGACACGCTGCATCTTGCGCAGCCCTCGCGCCTTTTCGTTTACAATACCAACGGCGCACTCTTAGACCAGACACTGCTCACCGACAATTATTCCGTGAGCGACTATCTGCACGGCACTTACGTGATTCTCGCCGTGCAGCCCAATGGCGAACGTTCGCAAGTCAAATTTGTGAAATAACAATAACATAAAAAACCTAATAAACAGAAAAAATCTATGATTAACCAACAACTGTTACAACCCAAAAGCATCGTCGTCATCGGCGGTTCCAACAATGTTCAAAAACCCGGCGGTGCCGTCGTGCGAAACCTCTTGAGTGGCGGCTACGACGGCGAACTGCACATCGTCAATCCGAAGGAAGAAGAGATTCAGGGCATCAAGGTTTTTCACGACGCGAAGGAACTTCCGCCGACCGATTTGGCCATTCTCGTCGTGGCGGCGAAATTCTGTCCGCAGTATGTCGAATATCTCGCGAAAGAGAAAAATGTTCGCGCGTTCATTATTATATCTGCCGGTTTTGGCGAGGAAACCCACGAGGGAGCCGAACTCGAACAGCAGATTCTCGACATTTGCGAGCAATACGGCTGTGCGCTCATCGGTCCGAACTGCATCGGACTGCTCAATCGCTGGCATCATTCCGTGTTCACGCGCCCGATTCCGACGCTCAATCCGAAGGGTGTCGATTTCATCAGCGGTTCGGGTGCGACGGCGGTTTTCATTCTCGAAAGTGCCGTGACGAAAGGACTTCCGTTTAATTCGGTGTGGTCGATTGGCAACGGCAAGCAAATCGGTATCGAGACCGTTCTGGAATATATGGACGAGCATTTCGACCCAGAGCGCGATTCGCTCGTAAAACTGCTGTATATCGAGAACATCGCCGACCCCGACAAACTGCTCTACCACGCCACTTCGCTCATTCGGAAAGGCTGTCGAATCGCTGCAATCAAGGCTGGTTCGAGCGAGAGCGGCAGTCGTGCTGCGTCGAGTCACACGGGAGCCATTGCGTCGAGCGATTCGGCTGTCGAGGCTCTGTTCCGCAAGGCTGGAATTGTGCGCTGTTTCTCGCGTGAGGAACTGACGACCGTCGGCTGTATTTTCACGCTTCCGCGCTTCACGGGCAAGAATTTCGCCATCGTCACCCACGCGGGTGGTCCGGGCGTGATGCTCACCGACGCGCTGTCGAAGGGCGGAATGACGGTTCCGGCGCTTTCCGGCCCTGCCGCCGAGGAGTTGAAAACGAAACTGTTGCCGGGTTCGAGCGTCGCCAATCCCATCGACATTCTCGCCACTGGCGGGGCGGAACATCTCGGCATCGCCATCGACTATTGCGAGAAGAAATTCAAGGACATCGACGCGATTTTTGTGATTTTCGGAACGCCCGGATTGGTCAAGATTTTCGAGGTTTACGACGTGCTCGACAAGAAGATTCGCGAATGTAAAAAGCCGATTTTCCCGATTCTGCCGAGCATCAACACCGCCGGTCCTGAGGTGCAGGAATTTCTGAACCGAGGCCACGTGAACTTCTCTGACGAGGTCACTTTGGCGACCGCTCTGACGCAAATAATGCGCACGCCAGAACCTGCCGAACAGCAGATTCAGATTCACGGTGTCGATGTCCCGCGCATCCGAAAAATCATCGACGGAATCGAAGTAAACGGCTATATCGCGCCCGAAAAAGTTCATCAGTTGTTGGAAAGTGCCGGCATTCCGACCGTGCCCGAATTTGTCAGTGCCGAGAAGGACGAAATCGTCGCTTTCGCCGACAAATGCGGCTATCCAGTCGTGGCGAAGGTCGTCGGACCCGTCCACAAGAGCGATGTCGGCGGCGTCGCCCTGAACATTCGCTCGAAGGAAGTGCTTTCCGCCGAGTTCGACCGAATGATGCAGATCCCCGACGCGACGGCGGTGATGGTGCAGAAGATGATCAAGGGCACGGAACTGTTCATCGGCGCGAAATACGAGCCGCGCTTTGGCCACGTGGTGCTGTGCGGCTTGGGCGGCATCTTCGTCGAGGTGCTGAAAGACGTGTCGAGCGGCCTCGCTCCGCTGACCTATTCCGAGGCCGAGAATATGATTCAGTCGCTGCGCGGCTACAAGATTTTGCAGGGCACACGCGGACAAAGCGGCGTGAATCGTCAGAAATACGCCGAAATCATCGTGCGCCTATCGACGCTGCTCCGCTTCGCCACCGAAATCAAGGAAATGGACATCAATCCGCTTCTCGCCGACGAACATGATGTCGTGGCCGTCGATGCGAGAATCTTGGTGGAAAAATAGCGCGAAATCGCCCGATTTTACAGCAACTTCGAGAGATTTTCCTCGTTGATGTACTTCAGCCCGTTGTCGAGAATGACCTGACGGGCTTTTTCCGTTTCCTCGATGCGGAAAACGAGGATCCCCTTGCCTTTCAACAGGAAGGAATAGAGGTAGTCGATGTTGATTTTCGCCTCGCTGAACGCCTTGATGGCATCGGCGGCGCGTCCGGGCGTGTTGTCGAGTTCGAGGGCGAACACATCCGACAGAGCCACGGCGATTCCGGCGTTGCGGAGTTCGTCGAATGCACGTTGCGACTCGTTGCAAATCATTCGGTAGATGCCGTATTCTGCGGTGTCGGCAATCGTTGATGCAACAATCTGGATGCCAGCCTGTTTCAGCACTTCAAGCACGTTGATGAGGGTGCCCGACTGGTTTTCGATGAAAATGGAAAGCTGTTTGATGGTCATCTTTTTTTTATTTACTATTTGACAATTTGACAATTTACTATTTATTATTTATTTGACAATTTTTCCGAGCGAAACTCTTTTTACCTTTTTACTTTTTACCTTTTTACTTTTTTTCAAAAGAGTTTCCGCAAATCTCTCACGCGCACGGCCTTTTTCTCGTCGCTCGTGGCGAGCGTACCCTTTTGCACGAGGCGGATTCTTGGCGTAATGAGAATTTCGTCCTTCAGTTGTCGGGCGATGGTCTTTTCCAACGAGAGCAACTGCTTGTAATCGTCGGCGAAGAGCTGGTTCAGTTCCACCTCGACGGTCATCACGTCGCCTTCGTCCTTCGTTTCGATGGTGATGAGGTAGTCGCTGCTCAACTCCTTGAATTTCAGCAGAATCTTCTCGATTTGAATCGGGAAAATATTGACTCCTTTGAGGATGATCATATCGTCGCTGCGACCTTGCAGACGAGCCAATCGACGATGGCTGCGACCGCAGGGACAAGTGCCCGGAAGCAGGCGCGTCAGGTCGCGTGTGCGATAGCGCAACAGCGGCATTGCCTCGCGGTTGATGGTTGTGAGAACGAGTTCGCCGAGTTCGCCGTCGGGCACGGGCTCAAGCGTCACAGGGTCGATGATTTCGACGATGAAATAGTCCTCCCAGATGTGCAGTCCGTTCTGTTCCTGACACTCGAAGGCCACGCCCGGACCCATCATTTCGGAAATTCCGTAGGAATTATAGGCTTTCACGCCGAGGTCTTGCTCGATGCGACGGCGTTGTTCCTCGCTGTGAGGCTCGGCACCGATGCAAAGCACGCGCAAATTCGTGTCGCGACGCGGATCAACGCCCTCTTCCTTCATCACCTCGTAGATGCGCGAGGCGTAGGACGGAATGGCGTGGAGAACGGTCGTTCCGAAGTCCTTGATGAACTTGATTTGTCGGGTCGTGTTGCCGGCGGCGGCAGGCACGGTGAGCATTCCGACGCGCTCGGCACCGTATTGGAAACCAAGTCCGGCGGTGAACATTCCGTAGCCTGCGGAGTTCTGGAAAACATCTTCGGGACGGCTGCCGACCATCCACAGGCATCGCGCCACGGCGGTTGCCCATTCGTCGAGGTCTTTCTGCGAGTGCAGCACGACGGTCGGGTTGCCCGTCGTTCCGCTCGACGAGTGCAGTCGCGTACAGTCGCGCATCGGCACACAGGCGAGTCCGAAGGGATAGTTTTCGCGCAAATCTTCCTTCGTGGTGAAGGGCAGTCGGCGCACGTCGTCGAGCGACTGGATGTCGTCGGGCGTGATGCCGAGTTCGGCGAATTTCTTGCGGTAGAATTCCGCGTTCATACAGTGGCGCACGGTCTTTTGCAACCGTTCCAACTGAAGTTTCTCCAGTTCTTCTCTGGGCATCGTTTCAACTTCTGGGTTGAAGTAGTTGTCGCCCCCTAAAATAGGGGGTTGGGGGTCTTGAGAAATTTTGTTCATATTCTTTAAATTTTACGATTATCAATCACGTGCGCACTCTTTCCCTGCGAGCGCTCGATGGTGTTCGGTGCTTTCAGTTGCACCTTTGCGGCGATGCTCAACACGCTTTTCAGCCGTGCGGCAAGCCGTTTTTCGAGTTCGTCGATGGCGGCAGGCGTGTCGAAGGTGCTCGTGAAATATTCCTGACGGATTTCGACCTGCACGGTGAGCGTGTCGAGGTTGTTTTTCCGATCGACGATGAGCAGATAGCGCGGCGCAATCTCCGGCATCGACAGCACGACGCTCTCGACCTGCGAGGGGAACACGTTGATGCCTCGGATGTTGAGCATATCGTCGCTGCGGCCCTCGATTCGTCCCATTCTGATGCTCGTCCGACCGCAGGCGCAGTCGCCCGGAAGCAGCGTACAGAGGTCGCGTGTGCGATAGCGCAGCACGGGCATTCCCTCTTTCGTCAGCGTCGTGAAAACGAGTTCGCCCGTCTGTCCATTGGGCAGCGGTTCGAGCGTCACGGGGTCGATGATTTCGGGATAGAAATGGTCTTCGCAGATGTGGCTTCCGTGCTGTTCCTGACATTCGTAACTCACGCCCGGCCCCATCACCTCGCTCAGTCCGTAGATGTTGTAGCCCTTCAGTCCGAGCCGCTCCTGAATCTCTGTGCGCATCTGCTCCGTCCACGGTTCTGCGCCGAAAGCACCGATTTTCAGGCTGATTTCGTCCTTCGTGATGCCCATTTTGTCCATCGTTTCCGCCAGATAGAGCGCATACGACGGCGTGCAGGCGATGCCCGTGATGCCGAGGTCGCGAATCAGTTTCAGGTGTTTCTCGGTATTTCCCGTACCAGCCGGAATGACCGATGCTCCGAGGTGTTCAACGCCATAGTGGGCGCCTAATCCGCCCGTGAAGAGGCCATAGCCGTAGGCAACAGAGAAAACGTCGTTGCGGGTCACGCCGTAGGCCGTCAGACAACGCGCCATACACTCGCTCCAAACACCGATGTCCTTGCGCGTGTAGCCCACGATGGTCGGGTTACCCGTCGTACCAGAAGATGCGTGTACGCGGATAATTTGGCTCTGCGGCGCGGCTTGCAGTCCGAAAGGATAGTTGTCGCGCAGGTCTTTTTTCGTCGTGAAGGGCAGTTTGCGGATGTCCTCGATGGTCTGAATGTCATCGGGGCGAATGTCCAGTTCCTGCAATTTATTCCGATAGAACGGCACGTTGTGATAGACGTACTCCACGATTTTATGAAGTCTTTTTCCTTGCACCGCGCTCATTTCGTCGCGGCTCATACATTCTTTGTTCGGGTTCCAAATCATCTTTTTATTTGACTATTTTTCGATTATAAATTTCTAATAAAATTTGCAAAATTACAACTTTTTCTGGATTTTAGCTTCAAATTGTTGTTTTTTGAATCAACTAATACATAATAATTTGAGGTTTGCACTCTTCAAAGTGGAAGTCAATTCCTTCTTCATAATAAAAATCGTGAGCCAATTCTTGAATGGTCTTCGGGATATAGATTTTCTTATAATAACCCTCTAACGCCCTCCATTCAACTGTTTCCACACTTTCTGGTAATCTGATTTCTTCACATTCCAGACCTACAAATGCCTCGCATCTGATAGTTTTTAAGTTGGCTGGCAGACGCAATCTTTCAATATACACAAACTGAAAACATCCCGCTGGAATTTCCTCAATTCCATCTGGAAGAAGCACCTCGCCAAGTCCTGTTCCGTTGAAAGAATGTTTGCCCAACGAGAGCAGGCTGTCTGGGAAATTGATATGCAAAAGTTCGCTATTGATAAAGGCAAAGTCATCAATGTTCACAATCCCTTCTGGCAGCACCATACTAAAACAATAATCGTCCATTGAGGCAAAAGCAAATCGTCCAATCGTTTCCGTTTTTTCGGGCACATTGATAGTTCTTTCTTCAGAATTGCAATGAACTAACACTTTTCCGTCGGGAGTCGTCAGAAAATCTCCGTGATAGACGAATCTGGTTCCGTATTTTCTATTCGCAAGCATTTTAAAAATGAACGACGGACGGCAATCGCAATCATTCTCCCCCAAATCATCAACATTGATATCTAAATCCATATCGGTAATGTCAAATTCAATGGGATGAAAATCCTTTGCTATAGAATCAAAACCATAAAGTAGATCGAAAGAATGCCATCCGATGTTTGTCTCACGGCGAATTCGAAAACTACCATCTTCTAACTTGTCCTCGAAACGCTCATCCCACAAATCACAAGAAGCTTCTCCTACGAGAACCATTTTTTCGCAGTCGCGGTTTTTCTCAATCCATTCGGCAAGCGATTGTTTTCCGTATTCAAAAATTGCAGTTTTCATCTTTGTTACGATTTCTTGAAGCAACTGAAAATATTTTCAACCATTTGTTTCGACATTCTCGGCGTGACGAGGCTGACGAGCCAGACAATCGGGAAGCCGCCGACCATCGCGATGGCACCGCAGTTGATGGGGTTGATGGGATTTCCCAACAGCATATTGACGACGGTGATGCCGACGCCCCACACGAAGCAGGCCCAGACGGCCATCGGCGTGGTGCCGCGCCAGTAGAGTCCGAGCATAAACGGCGCGAGGAAGGCTCCGGCGAGTGCGCCCCACGAAATGCCCATCAACTGGGCGATGAAGGTCGGGGGATTGAGGGCAATCATCAGCGAAATGACGATGAAAAACACGATGAGAACGCGCATAATCACGACTTTTCGCCGTTCCACTTTCTCGGAAACAAGGTCGTCGATGCTGCCTTCCTCGACTTCGCCCGGAAGCGATTTCTTGTCGCGATAGATGAGGTCGAGCGTCATCGTCGAAGACGAAGTGAGCACGAGCGAGGCGAGCGTGGACATCGAGGCGGAGAGCACGAGCAACACGACGAGCGCGATGAGAATGTCGGGCAGGGTGGTGAGCATCGAGGGAACAATCGAGTCGAAGTCCAAACGACCGTTGGGAAGCGTGGGCGGTGTGCCGAAAAGCCGTCCGAAACCGCCGAGGAAATAGCATCCGCCAGCCACGATGAAGGCGAAAATGGTGGAAATGATTGTTCCGCGACGAATCGCGCTCTCGTCGGTGATGGAATAGAATTTTCCGACCATCTGCGGCAGTCCCCACGTGCCGAGCGAGGTCAAAACGACCACGCCGAGCAAGTCCCAAGGGGCAGGGCCGAGAATATCCGTGAATTGACCGTTTGCGGAAGGATTTCCGTCGGCTGGGATGGCTGCCATTTTTTCGATTGCCGAGAACAATCCGCCCTGCGTATTGAGCACGGCGGCGATGACGATGACAATGCCGAAAAGCATAATGATTCCCTGCACAAAATCGTTCATCGCAGTGGCTTTGTAGCCGCCGAGAATGACGTAAATCGCGGTCAGAACCGCCATCAGAATGACGCAATATTCGTAAGGGATGCCGAAGCCCATCTCAAACAGGGTCGAAATGCCTTTGTAAACGCCTGCCGTGTAGGGAATCAGGAACACGAAGGCGATGACCGAGGCGGTGACGCGCAGTCCTTGGTCGTTGAAGCGCGTGCCGAAGAAATCGGGCATTGTGCGCGATTCGATGTGCTGCGTCATCAGTTTGGTGCGACGACCGAGCAGAATCCACGCCAACAACGAGCCGATGACGGCATTTCCAACGCCAATCCACGCCGACGAAAGGCCGTATTTCCAACCGAACTGACCGGCGTAGCCGACGAAAACGACTGCTGAAAAATAACTTGTGCCGTAGGCGAAGGCCGTGAGCCACGGACCGACGGCGCGACCGCCCAAAACGAAACCATCGACGCTGCTCGCCTGTTTGCGCGAGTAAATGCCCACGCCCAGCGTCACAGCGAAAAACACCACTGTCAAAAGAATCTTAATAATCATTTTCTTATCCCTTAAAACCTAATTCAACTTTCGCAAGCTCCGCTTGCTGGGAGTTAATAGGAGTTAGCGAGCTTTGCTCGCTGAAGTTAACGAGCCGATGGCTCGTGGAGTTAGCGGACAATAGACCTGCTATAGCAAAGTAATGTCTGTTAACTCCACAGGCTGAAAGCCTGTTAACTCCCGATAACTACTGATAACTCCAAACATGCAAAACTTTAATTAATAACCTTATAACCCTTTAACCCTTTAACCTTCAAAACGCCACCTGCATCTGCGCTTGCAGCCAATTGTAGTCATCCTGATATTTGCTCCACGTGCGCGTATATTGCAGTTGCACACGGCAGTTTTTGTAGAACCAATATTGCAGTCCCGCAGTCGCCTGCGTCTGGCTGTAATTCATGTCGGTGTTGCGGTCGAAATAGTCGATGGAAGCCACCGCGTCGATGCCGCTGACGAGTGGAATCGTGGTCGTGGCGTAAGCACCTCGGCTGCTCACTTCGCCGTCTTTTCCGGCCAAATATTCCGCACGGAAACGAATCGGGCGAGCCTCCTTGTACTTCGCAGGCGCGTATTGGCCGCTTTTCCACTCGAAACCTGCGCTCAAACGGTCGCGGCGATAGTCATCGCCAACCTTGATTTCAGGATTCCACGCAGCCGTTCCGACAGCGTGACCGCGACCCTTCTGTCCGCTCACCACGAAGCGCAGTTCCTTCGTCGGGCGATATTCGAGTTTCGCAATGATGTCTTTGTCGCTGTTGCCGTCCTTGACGTTGATTCCCTGTCCGTTCATCACCGCCAATTCGTAGTGAATCTGGTCGTTGAGCAGGTCGCCGTAGATCTCCAGACCGATGTCGCGACCGTAGTTCAAGCCGTACAGTGGGTCGTAGCAACCGCTGTGGCACGTGACCGCCTGCGAACAAATGTCAATCAACTCCAACTGCACGGGCGACATCGGATTTTCCAGCGTCAGCGAGTTCTTGAACTGGCCGAGTCGCACGGTCAGCGCCTTGTTGTTCGTGATGCGGTAGTCGGTGTAGAATTCCTGCACGACGCTGTTGAAATCGTGCATAAACAAGAACGACCAGCGGTCGGTAATCCTCGCCTTTCCCCATAGCAGGGTGCGTTTCAGATTAAAGGTGCTGGTGGTCTTTCCGTTTTGGTCGCTGTAGGCGTAGCCCGCCTGTGCGTAGCCGTTGATGGTGATGCGGTTTTTGAGTTCCTGCATCCAGTCGGTGGATTGTCCCATAGCGGCAGTGCTGCTGAAAATCGCCAGCAGCGTCGCCAAAGCCTGTTTGATTGGAAAAATTTTCTTCATTTTCGTCTTATTTAAATGTTAATATTCATAATTTCTGAAGTTATTGAAATTATTGAAGTTAAAGAAGTTAAGCCATTTGCTTCAATCTTCAATGTTCAATCTTCAATCTTCAATGTTTATTGTTATTTTCAAAAATCTTCATTCGTTCTTCGAGTTGCTCATACTGATGATCTTCGATGAACGACGTACAGACACGAAGTCCCTGCTGCTGACTGCCCGTCGTGGTCAGACAAATCGCCGAAACGCCGTAGTACATCAGTTCTCGCGCCAGTTCGCCGCTCGTCATTCCGGGGTAGCCGATGGTGAAATAAAAACCGTCGGCAACGGGCTGGTCGAGGTCTTTGTCATAGACCACATAAAAACCGTGGCGCAGGAAAATCTCCTTCAATCGCGTGGCCCGATCGCCATAGACGCGCACCTCGTCGCGGAAGTTGTATTCGCCGTCGCAAGCCGCACGGAACATCTCCGCCAAGGCGAATTGTGCCGAGTGGGAAGTGCCCGACGACAGCGCGTAGAGCATCCGCGTCGAGAAAACAAGACCGAAGGGCAGACCCTCGTAGCGTTGGGCGAGGGCAGGGTAGTGGCGGCGGAAAAGATGGTCGCTGATGCAGACCACCGCGATTCGCTCGCCGGCGTAACTGAACGCCTTGGAACCGCTGATGAGCAGCAGATAGTTGTCCGTGTAGCGACCCACCGAAGGCTGATATGGCGGCTCGAACGGCACGCTGAGGTCCTTGCGGAAGTCCATCGCGAAATAGGCGAGGTCTTCAAGCACAATCGTGTCGTATTGCGTGGCGAGTTCGCCGATGGTGCGCAGTTCGTCCTCCGTCAGACACACCCACGAGGGATTGTTCGGATTCGAGTAGATCACGGCGCAAATGTTGCCTTTCGCCAGATAACTTTCGAGTTTCGGACCGAGTTTTTCGCCGCGATAGTCGTAAACATCGAAGGTTTCGTACTTCACGCCCTGCACTTGCAACTGCATTTTCTGGACGGGGAAGCCCGGGTCGATGAACAGCACCGTGTCTTTCTTCGGATCGGCCTGCGAACAGGTCAGAAACGACGCGAAAGCACCCTGCATCGAACCCACGACGGGAATACAGCCCTCGGCGGCGATGTCGATGCCGACAAACGCCTTCACGAAGCGCGAAGCCTGCTTTTTCAGTTCGGGATAGCCCTGAATGTCAGGATATTGCGAGGCGATGCCGTCCCGAAGCGCCTTGATTTGCGCCTCCACGCCGATTTGCGCGGCAGGCAGCCCCGGAATACCCATCTCCATCTTGATGTACTCCACGCCCGACTGCTCTTCAGCCATCGCAGCCACCTGCTTCACCTCGCGAATCGTCGCCTTGCCAAAGTCCTGAATACCAAGCCGTTCGATCAGCCCGTCCACGATTTCTTTCCTAATTGGGGTCGGTTTCATATATATAATAATGTATAAAAATCCAAAAAACGCTGCAAAGGTACGGAAAAATGACGGAATGAGGGCAGAAATGGTTGAAAAAATTTTTGTTTACCATCTTTTTCGTAATTTTGCAGAATGCCATCGACCGCGTTTGCCTATAGGAAAATGGTCATGAACACGGGCAAAAGCGTTGTTTCTTCGTCTTTTTTAAAGTCTTTAGTGTATATGAGATAGCGGTTGCTGATACGTTCTGAGAACTTTTGGCAGAAGGCATCAAGCGAGGCATGAGTCTTATAGCCGGAAGATTTCACCTCTTCCGAGGCTCTTGCAAAGTCTATGAGCAGATATGAATCATACTCTTGACGTGCAAACTCCTCTACGATAGTAGATTTGCCTACCCGTCTGGCACCCTTTACCAAAAGTGCAGTTTTGCCGTCGCGCTCCTGTTTCCATTGGAGCATCCTGTCGTATATCTTTCGTTTGAAAATCCTCATATCTGACATCATTTACATGTGATTTCGGATGCAAAATTAAACAAAAGTTCCAAAATCCCAAAATTTAAACATTTGCAGCCCAACAAAAACAGACTGACCGGGAAGTCACGACGACCTATCAGGGTTTATGTTTTAATAAAAAAAACTACGAAATTTTCCTCACAAAAACGAAAAAACACCCGAATCGTTTGGCGGTTCGGATTTTTTCGTGTAACTTTGCACTATCGAAATCATAAAAAAGAAAGAGGAATATGAAAAGGATAAAATCACCAGTTGGCATGGAGTGCCCCTTTGCCTGCAAAGATAATATGACGTTAGTAACGGCATACAAGCGGGTCTGTATGATGATGGTTGCGATGAGCCCTGCTATGCTGAATGCAACAGAACCTGTAAAGGCACTGCCATTGGATGCAGAGCAGTTGACTGAAATCCTTGCCTCTCCGGAACAAGCAAAAGAAGTCTCCACAATAAACTTTCACCAAGCGCAGCAATCGCCATTTCCTCATATTGCATATTTCTCGGATATGCATGCAAGACAGGTTGTGCCTGCAATAGCTAATGGTTCTCGGGTTAAGTTGGTTTTGACATCTTTTGATAAATATAATAATAATGTTAATTTTGTACACTATATAGATAGCAATTATAAAGATAACAATGTTAACCATATTCCGCCTTGGATATATGAACTTGTTTATCATAATTTGGGTCCCGGAAAAGAATTTTTAGGTGCAAAAATACATCACGAGTTATATGATAAAGATGGATATTATGTTGAAAAAGTATTACGTGAGGTTCGTTTGGATGATGAGTCAGCCCAATTTTTACTGGATTTTAGAACAGGTGATACCAAATGGAACAATAAAACAAATATAAGATTTAGTGTTACCGACAGCCCTGACTTGATGAAGCTTAGAGCGGAGCATTAAGAATTCTTTATCACTATTACAGATGTTATCATATTAAAACAACAAAAATGCGAATCTCTTCAAAGGTTCGCATTTTTTCGTATGCCGTAGGCATTAAACAATGGTAGCCAGTTATGCAGGGCAGCCATTGGTTGCCCGAAATGACTGGGACGTTGAATGGAAACAAAAATGGAAACAATGCCGTAGGTATTGGATTTTGTCGCGTACCCAACGGCACGCCCAAAATCGGTTGGGTCGTTTTGCTCCCTGCCACGCTGTGGCAGGCTACCCTTATCGAATGCCTACGGCATTTGGCTTAACTTCCAATAAAAAGCAGCGAAACTTTTTCGGTTTCGCTGCTTTCTTTTAAAACACCGCTGCCGTCCGTCTTGCAGGCGATTGTCCTGTGAAAATTCGTGGGATTTCTTTCAGTCGCTTGACAAAAGACTTGTTGCGCTTG
>JAFYJH010000134.1 GCA_017538195.1 Prevotella sp. | reverse complement strand
TCGGGAAAAAGGTCGAAGGCAGCCTTGTCGATGTCACCAACGAGCCGATTGACGAAGCCCTACTCGCCCATTTCCAGCCGCAAATCGACGAAATCAACGGCTTTGTGAACCGCGAAATCGGTCAGTTCAAGCGCACGATTCACGTCCGCGACAGTTATTTCGGCAACTCGGCCTTCAACGACTTCATCCAGAACCTGCAACTGCAAATCACCGGTGCCGACATCGCCTTCAACGCTCCGCTTTCCTTCGATGCCGCCATCCACGAAGGTCCCGTCCGCGTGAGCGACATGTTCAACCTCTACAAATACGAAAATCAACTCTACGTGATGCAGCTCACGGGCGACGAAATCCGCCGTCATCTCGAAATGAGTTATGACCAGTGGGTGAACACGATGCAGTCGCCCGACGACCACCTGCTGCTCATCACCGAAAAGACCATCGGCGACCAGCAACGGCTCGGTTTCAAGAATCTTTTCTTCAATTTCGACTCTGCCGCCGGCATCGACTACGAAGTGGATGTCACCAAGCCCGACGGCGAGAAAGTCCGCATCCTGCAAATGAGCAACGGCGAGCCCTTCGACGAGGCGAAATGGTACAAAGTGGCGATTAACAGCTATCGCGCTAACGGCGGTGGCGAACTGCTCACGCGCGGTGCCGGAATCCCTCGCGACAGCCTCGACAGCCGCATCATCTGGCGCAGCGACCGCGACCAACGCCATTATCTGATGCAGGAAATAGAAAAGCTGCAGGTCGCCGACCCACAGCCTAACCATAACTGGCGATTCGTGCCCGAAGAATGGACGATTCCTGCTGCCGAGCGCGACCGCAAACTGCTGTTTCCCAAAGATTAAAACTCTGGTTCCCGAGTGTGGTGCTTCTTGATTTTCACTGACGGAATCTTCAGTTCCTGACCGGGCGTCACCGACTTGATTCCACCATTCACTGCCTCGACGTAACATTCCATTCCCTGTCCGAGATAAGCCTTGCTGATGCCGGCGAGCGTCTGTCCGGGCTGCACCGTTACCGTGCGCTCAATTCCCGTAATCACGTAGGCTCCCGTGCGCACACGCGGGTCGGAATTATAGGTTTCGAGTTCGCGAGCCAAAGCCGCCTTGTTCGTGATGACATTTTTGCGCTGGGCATCCTCGCGACGCTCTTTTTCGAGGCGACGCTCCTCTTTCTCTTTCCGAATCTGCTCGTCGCGAGCAAGTTGCGCCTCCTTGCGCTTCGTTTCTTCATCGACAATCTGTTGCGCCACCCTCACGGCACTTTCGTAGCCCGTATCGACCACCATCATCAGCCGTTTGAGCGAATCGACCTTACGCTCGTGTTCGTAGAAACGCTCAGCACCGGCCTCGCGAACTTCCGCCTCTCGTTCCGCAAAAGCCGTTTCGCCCCTTGTTTTCTTGCTGTTCAACTCTTCCACAAATTTTTCGATGGTGGCGTCGCGCCGTCTGATTTCAAAGAACAGCACGAACATTCCCAAGCACATAATCGTGACCATCGCGGCCAAAATTCCCATCAACCATTTGATGACCTTGGCATTTTTCAGGAAACGCTTCAGGCGACTTTTTTCGTCGTCTTCCGGACCGATATAATAACCATATTCGTCGAACAATTCGTCGTCGTAATACTTTCCTTCGTCGAATACTTCATACGGATCTCTTTCTCTTTCATTTTGCTTTTTCATACTGATTTCTATCGTCGGTTTTTGATATTCTAAACGATTATTTTCATTGATTTCTTCGGTGTTTTCCGATGGATTTTCTTCGTTATTCTCGGATAAATCTTCAGACGGATTTTCAGATGAATTATCAACGAATTGGCTGATAGTTTCTTCTGTCGATTCTTCAACCGAATTGTCGTTAAGAATTTCTGTCGATTCTTCTGCCGAATTTTCATTAAGATTTTCAACCGAATTCTCCGTAGGATTTTCAGTTAAATTTTCCGTCGGAATCTCGGTCGATTCGTCATCAAGATTTTCCTCAATATTCTCCGTTTCAAAATCGATTCCATCGTTAAGCACGACCGTTTCAAACTGCGCAAACGGCCTGTTCACCAAGTCGCGCATCGAGGCATCGGGCGTGAAGGAAACTTTTTCGCGACCTTCAATCCGAATGCGCTCGCCCGTGTTCACATCCACGCTCTCACGCGCATTGACGGCCACGACCTTAAACGTGCCAAGTCCCTTGATTTTCAGTATTTTATCGCTGCTCAAGCCCTCGCCCATCATGCCGACCATTTCCGTGAGGAAACGCTCGGCTTCCTCGCGACTAATCGAGTGTTTTTCGGCCAAACGAGCCGCAAAATCATGCAATTTAATCATCGGCTCGCCCTCCATTCTTTAATTTCTCCTTGATCGAGGCCACTGGTTTAAAAGCCAAGACCAATTTCGGCGGAACGAGCATCCGAAGTCCCGTCGAAGGGTTCGTCACGGTGCGTTCGAGCCGTTTTTTCACCTCGAAAGAGCCCAAACCCGACAACATCACCGATTCGCCTTCGCAAAAACTGTCACCCATCGCATCGACAAACGAGCGCACCAAACGCTGCGTGAAATCCTGCGTGTAACCGCTGCGTTGCGACAATTCTGCTATAAATTCCTTGTTGTTCATATCTATTTTTTTATACAATTCTCACTTCACACTCCTCACTTCACACTTCACACTCCACACTCCTCACTCCACGATTCCATAAAGGTCGAACTCGTCGCTATCCGTGATTTTCACTTGATAGAAACGACCTCTTTGCAGTCGCCGTTCCGACGCGGGAATCAGCACTTCGGGATCGACTTCCGGCGACGAAAATTCGCTCCGACCAATGTAATAATCGCCTTCGCGACGGTCGATGATAACTTTAATCGTTTTTCCGACCATTTCTGCCTGCATTTCCTCGCTGATTTCCTGCTGCAAAGCCATCAGACGGCTCAACCGCTCGTCTTTCACCGACTGCGGAACATCGTCTTTGTAATGCTTTCCGCTGTACGTGTCCTCCTCCTCGGAATAGGCGAATGCGCCCATCCGCTCGAAGCGAGCCCAGCGCACAAATTCGAGCAGTTCGGCGAAATCTTCGTCGGTTTCGTCCGGAAAACCGACCATCAGCGTCGTCCGCAGGCAAATTCCGGGCACGGCAGCGCGAATTTTCCGAATGAAATCCATCGTTTCTGCCTTCGTCACGTTGCGGTGCATCCGTTTCAGAACGGGGTCGGCGATGTGCTGCAAAGCCACGTCGAGATACTTGCAAACCTTCGGATTCTCGCGCATCACGTCGAGCAAATCCATCGGGAATTGCGTCGGATAAGCGTAGTGCAGCCGAATCCATTCCACGCCGTCGATTTCGGCAATTTCGCGAATCAAATCGGCCAGTTCGCGCTGTCCGCTGAGGTCCACGCCGTAGTAGGTCAGTTCCTGCGCAATCACCTGAAATTCCTTCACGCCCTGCGCCACCAAATCGCGTACTTCCGCCAGAATTTCCGCTTTCGGACGGCTCTTGTGCCGCCCCGTCATCACGGGAATGGCGCAATAGGCGCAACGGCGGTCGCAACCCTCGCTGATTTTCAAATAAGCGTAATGTTTGGGCGTTGTAATCGAGCGTTTTCCGATGCAGGTCGCCACTTCTTTCCGCCCCAATTCTTCCAGCAAATTCATATAGTCGAACTTGCCGAAATAGCGATCGACTTGTGGAATATTCTTTTCTAATTCTTCTCGATAACGCTGTGAAAGACAACCCATTACATAGAGTCGTTGAATCTTTCCTTTATCTTTCGCCTGCGCAAATTTCAGAATCTCATTGATGCTTTCTTCCTTGGCATCGGCGATGAAACCGCAGGTGTTGATGACGACGATTTCGCCTTGCGGACGAAGGGCATCGTGCTTGCAGACGAAGCCGTTGGCCTCGAATTGCCGCTTGAGAAGTTCGCTATCAACCAGATTTTTCGAACATCCCATCGTGATAATATCCACCTGCCCTTTTTTCAATCCAAATTAACCCTTTAACTTTTTAACATTTTAACTCTTTAACTTCCGAAAAGCGAATCGACAAACTGCCGCTTGTTGAACAGTTGCAAATCGTCCATTCCCTCGCCCAATCTGATGTATTTCACCGGCACTTTCAACTCGTCGCTGATGCCGATGACCACGCCGCCCTTCGCCGTTCCGTCGAGTTTCGTGATGGCAAGCGACGTGATGTCGGTCACGGCGGCGAACTGCTTAGCCTGCTCGAAGGCGTTCTGCCCCGTACTGCCGTCCAAAACGAGCAGAACCTCGTCGGGTGCTTCGGGCAAAACTTTCTTCATCACATCCTTGATTTTCTTTAATTCGTTCATCAGTCCGACCTTGTTGTGTAGTCGGCCAGCCGTATCGACAATCACCACGTCGGCACCGTTGGCCTTCGCCGATTGCAGCGTGTCGAACGCCACCGACGCAGGGTCTGCGCCCATCTGCTGCTTCACGACGGGAACGCCCACGCGCTCGCCCCAAATCGAAATCTGCTCGACGGCGGCAGCGCGAAACGTGTCGGCAGCGCCGAGAAAAACCTTCTTTCCAGCCTTTTTGAACTGATGGGCGAGTTTTCCGATGGTCGTTGTCTTGCCCACGCCATTCACGCCCACGACCAAAATCACGTAAGGCTTGTGCGACGACGGCAATTCCCAGTCGGCCAAGTCTTCCGTGTGGTTTTCCGCCAACAGCGAGGCAATTTCGTCGCGCAAGATCGCGTTCAGTTCCGAGGTCGAAACATACTTGTCGCGCTCCACGCGCTCTTCGATTCGGCGAATGATCTTCAGCGTCGTTTCCACGCCCACATCGCTCGTAATCAGCACTTCCTCGAGGTCGTCGAGCACCTCGTCATCGACCTTCGACTTGCCCGCCACAGCGCGGGTTTTGAGTTTGGTGTGGGTGTGAGAAATTTTGTGCTTGCGCCGACGGCGTTTTCTTTTGTTTGCTTTTGGCTGGACTATAAAATATAATCATGCCGTCAGCAATCAGG
>JAFYJH010000133.1 GCA_017538195.1 Prevotella sp. | reverse complement strand
GCCCGTGCCCGATTGATACTGAATGTCCTCAAGTTTCGTGCCACGAGAGAGAAACGACACCTGCGGACGGATGCTGAACATACGGCTTTGTCCAAATTCAAACTCGGCAAATGCGCCGAAAACAGCACCGCTGACGCTCTTCGGGCTGTCGAAAATACGCTCGTTCAAATCGGAGAACTTCGCCGATGTGCTGTGCAGACCGCCGATGACACCGATGTGGATGCGGTCAAGAGAACTGCCCTCTTGTTGGGCTGTGGCGTTCACACTAACAGCTAAGGCTGCCACCACAAATAGAAATTTAAGTCTTTTCATCCTTGTAATAGATGTTTAATATTCCGCCGATACTCTCCTGACTGCGGTGTTTCTGTTAGATGCGAAAAGCGTGGAGAGTCTGTACCTGTTACTCATCCCGCTATTCAAGGCTCTCGCATCACCCAATCCTGTAGAACGAGCAACGCAGAAGCCCCACGCAGATATGTAAAAGCACATACACAAATAGATATGCTTACATATCCTCATGAACATCTACTGTTGCTTTGTTCTCTGACAGGATTAGAATTTGCGAGATTCTGAATAGCCAAAGACGAAGCGTCAAGTAAACGCCTTTCAAAACATAGCGTCCCATCCCTCCGCTTCGGCTAAGCCTCCGTTTCGGAAATAAAGACGCTACAAAATTACAACTTTTTCTGTAAATCCCATCATTTTTCGGAAAAAATCAGCGAAAAACACTAAATTATCGAAGTTTTTTTGTCTAAAATACAAAGAAAGTGCAAAAATTATTTCAGTAATATTTTGTCGATTGAAACAACATCTCTTTCTTTGCTTCGCAAAAGCAATACAAATGCAATGAATGTGCAATACAAATCGTTAAGAATATGGCAACAATAACAACCAAACGCAGGGCAGCGTCTTTCCGCCTGCCCGGTTACTTGCTCAACGGTCTGAAAGTCGAAGCACGGAAACAGCATCGGAGCGTCAATAACTTGGTCGAGGTCGTTCTGCTGAACGCCATCTACCGCGAACCGAATGCCGAGACTTTGGCGGCTATGAAAGATTGTGCATCGGGCGTGGAATTGGAGGAACTGACGGAGGAAAACATCGAGAACCTCGAAGAATACATTAAAACGCTATGATTCTACGGCTTGGAACAAAATTCAAGAAAAAATATTTCAACTCTTCTGCAACTTCCCTGCCTTTTTGTATTGATAGATTTCGATGGCATTGACGGTGTTTTGCCAGAGGATGTAGCAGCCCGGCCCGACGGAGGAAAGGGGCGTGAGATAGGTGTAGGCAATCCAGATGGCGAAGGCGGTATTTTTCTGTCCGAGCGCCTGTCCCACTTCGTTGGTGCGGTTGAAGCGGCGGCCAATTTGTTGCCCGACAGCGTATTGTCCGAGGCAGATGGCGAGCGTTGTCAGGGCGGTTCCAACGAGAAAAAACAGCGTGGTGTCGGCGTGGCAGATGTTCTTGACGGTGGCTCCCGAGACGATGACGAGCGAAATGGCCCAAAGGTAATACGACAGGTCTTTCACGGTGACGATTCGGCGGTGGATTCGCGGCAGAAAATGCTTCACGATGTCGGCCAAAAACATCGGAACGACCAACACGAGGGCGACATGACAGAGAATGTCGAGGAAGGCCGACAAGAACGTGATATCGTCGTCTTTTTCGATGAGCGGAAAGCAAATGGGAATGAAAATTGCCGTGATGAAATTCGACAGGAACGTGTAGGCACTCATTTGTTCGAGGCTTCCGCCGAGTTTCTGCGTGACGACGGCTGCGGCTGCGGCACAGGGCGCAATGATGCAGACGAGCAGCGCTTCCAAAAACACGAGCGAGTGGCCGACAGGCCGATAGGCGAGGATGAAGGCCATCGTGAGGACAATAAAAACGATTTGCGTCACGCCAGCCCAGAGGTGCCATTTCACGGGGCGCATCCGATGGAAATCGACCTTGCAGAAAGTCACAAAGAGTATCATGAACATGAACAGCGGCAGAATCTTGTCGAACACGGGGCCGGCCCATCGTGCGACGGGGTCGAATATCGGCACGTTGGCGAAAAACAGATAGCCGAGCGTGCCAGTCAGCATAGCGACGGGGAGTGTCCAGTTTTTGAGGATATTTTTTAGCATCGTTTGTCTTGCGTGTCGTTATTGGCCGCAAAGTTATAGTATTTTTCGGAAACTTGGCATCTTTTGTTGGCATTTAATGATTTTTTACTACCTTTGCAATCGTAATTCGAGAGATTTGGATGCGATACGTCGATGTGATACTGCCGCTGCCCCTCGAAGGGCTTTTTACTTACGCTGTCAGTGACGAACTGGCGGCGCGAGTGGCGATGGGCGTGCGCGTGGTGGTGCCGTTCAACAAGTCGAAGCGATACACGGCGCTCGTTGCGAAATTGCACGACGAAAAACCCGATTTTGAGGTAAAAAACGTTATCGAAGTACTTGATAACCAACCGATTATATTGCCCGAGCAATTCCGGCTGTGGAATTGGATTAGCGAATATTATATGGCACCGATTGGCGAGGTGATGAATGCGGCGTTGCCTGCCGGACTGAAAAATGAAGACGGTTATCAGCCGAAAACGGAGACTTGCATCGGACTTTGCGAGGCGTACCGCTCGGAAAAGGCGTTGCACATCGCTTTCGATATGCTGCATCGGGCGGAAAAACAGCAGAAAGTGTTGGCGGATTTTTTACAATTGGGAGGAATTCAGGAGTTTAGAAATTCAGGAGTTCAGACATTTGATTTTCCCGACATTACCCGCGACGAACTGATGAACGAAAGCCACTGCACTTCGACGGTGCTGAAAGCCCTCATCGACCGCAAAATCCTCTACACCTACGAGCGTGAAGTAGGGCGGTTGAACCATGGTGGAGAGCCGCATCCCGAACAAATCAAGTCGCTCAACGAGGCGCAACAAACGGCTTTCGACCAGATTCAATCGCAGTTCCAAGACAAGCGCGTCGTGCTGCTGCACGGCGTCACGTCGAGCGGCAAGACCGAAATCTACATCCACCTCATCCAGAAAGCCCTCGACGAAGGCCATCAGGTGCTCTACCTGCTGCCCGAAATCGCCTTGACCGTGCAGATGATGGAGCGACTGCGCCGCGTTTTCGGCAATCGGTTGGGCATCTATCACTCGAAATACAGCGATGCCGAGCGCGTCGAAATTTGGCAAAAACAACTCTCGGAGCAGCCTTACGACGTGATTCTCGGAGCTCGGTCGGCGGTTTTCCTGCCGTTTCAGCGCCTCGGACTGGTCATCGTCGATGAGGAACACGAAACTTCTTTCAAACAGCAAGACCCTGCACCGCGCTATCACGCCCGTTCCGCTGCGATTATGCTGGGGGCTCGTGTTCTTCTCGGCACGGCGACGCCCTCGATGGAATCGTATTACAACGCACAGACGGGAAAATTCGGCCTCGTGACGCTCTCGACGCGCTATCAAGGCATCGAACTACCTGAAATTCAAGTGGTTGATGTGAAAGATTTGCGTCGGCGGAAGATGATGTCGGGACCGTTCTCGCCGCAGTTGCTCACTGCGATGCGAATGGCTCTCGAAGAGAAAAAACAGGTGATTCTCTTCCAAAATCGGCGCGGTTTTGCCCCGATGGTCGAGTGCAACACCTGCGGTTGGGTACCGAAATGCAAGAATTGCGACGTCGCGCTGACCCTTCACAAGACGACGAACACGCTCACCTGTCATTACTGCGGCCACACCTACGCCGTTCCGACGCAATGTCCGGCTTGCGAGGGTCGCGATTTGCGTGGTCGAGGCTATGGCACGGAGAAAATCGAAGACCAGATTCGCGACATTTTCCCCGAGGCTCGCGTGGCGCGGATGGACCTCGACACGACGCGCTCGCGCAACGCCTACGAGCGGCTCATCGGCGACTTCGCTTCGGGTCGCACCAACGTGCTTATCGGCACGCAGATGATTTCCAAGGGACTCGACTTCGACCGCGTCGCCGTCGTGGGCATCCTCGATGCCGATTCGATGCTCAACAATCCCGATTTCCGCGCCTACGAACACGCTTTTATGATGATGTCGCAGGTCAGCGGACGCGCCGGACGCAAGGGCAAGCGCGGATTGGTGCTTCTTCAGACAAAAAATAAGGAACTTCCTGTCATTCAGCAAGTTACGAACAACGATGGGCAGCATTTCTACGCCGACCTCATCGAAGAACGACGCGATTTCCGCTATCCGCCCTTCCACCACCTCGTTTATATATACCTGCGCCATCGCCACGAAAATGTCGTGGATTCCGCCGCCATTCTGATGGCTTCGCTGCTGCGCCAGAGTTTCGGCAGTCGCATTCTCGGCCCCGACAAGCCCGGCATTTCCAAGGTGAAAACGCTGCACATCCGCAAAATCGTCCTGAAACTGGAAAACGGCATTGACCTTCGTCGCGTCCGCGAGTATTTGCGTCGGGCGCAAACGAAAATCTTGCAAGACAAGCGCAACGCCGCCCTGCAAGTTTTCTTCGATGTCGATCCGCTGTAATCAGCCGATTCCAGACGGTTTTTCGCTACTTTCTTCCGCTGTTTCAGCCTCGTTTTTCTGCAATTCGGGGTAGCTGATGCGCGTATGGTAGATGTTTTTCAGTCGCTCGATGAGGACTTGCTTGGCGAGGGCGATGTCGCGGAAGGTGATGGGACACTCGCGGAAATAGCCGTCGGCGAGTTGCGAGTCGATGATTCGCTCCACCAAGTTCGTGATGCTTTCCTCGGTGTATTCGGGCAGCGAGCGCGAGGCAGCCTCCACCGCGTCGGCCATGATCAGAATCGCCTGTTCGCGGGTGAAAGGATTCGGTCCGGGATAGGTGAACGGCGTTTTGTCGATTTCCTCGTCGGGATGCTCGTTCTGCTCCTTGATGTAGAAATATTTCGTCAGACCGTGACCGTGATGCGTGAGGATGAAATTCTTGATAATCGCAGGCAGATTCGCCTTTTCAGCCATTTTCAAACCCTCGGTGACGTGGCTGATGACGATGCGGGCACTTTCCGTATAAGGCATATTCTCGTGCGGATTCACCGTCGCTTGATTTTCGGTGAAAAAGACGGGATTCGCCATTTTTCCGATGTCGTGGTAGAGTGCGCCGGTACGCACGAGCAGGCTGTTCGCCTCGATTCGGTTGGCGATTTCGGCAGCCAGATTGCCGACGGTAATCGAATGTTGGAACGTGCCGGGCGCAATTTCGCTGAGGTCGCGCAGCAGTCCCTTGTTTGTGTTGGAAAGTTCAAAAAGCGTGACATTCGAGGTGAAACCGAAAGTTCGCTCGATGAGGTACATCAGCGGATAGGAAAGCAGTAGCAGAATGCCGTTGATGATGAAATAAACGTACATGTCGGTGTCGATGTTCAGCACGATATTCGTCTGCATCAGTTGAAGTCCGAGATAGATGACGGCACTCGCCACGGTGACGAGAATCGCCGTTTTGAACACCTGCGCACGGCTCGAAAGGTCGCGCAGCGAATAGATGGCGGTGAGTCCGGCGACGAGTTGCACGATGATGAATTCATACTGGTATTTCACGGCTGCGGCGCAAATCAGCACCATCACGGCGTGGGTGATGAAGGCGGTGCGCGAGTCCATGAAGACGCGGACGAAAATCGGCGTGATGGCGAAGGGCAGGATATAGACGCTCAGGAAGTTGTGCTGCACCATGAGCGATACGAGAATCGGGAAAATCGTGATGAGCGCGTAGAGCATCATGATGGCGCGTGGTTTCTCGAAATAATCGCGGCGGAAGAGGCCGAGGTAAATCGTGAAAAACAACACCATGACGGTGACGAAAATGATTTGTCCGATGGTCGTGCTCGTCATTTCGTTTTCCGCTGCGTTTCGCCGTTTCACCTCGCGCTCGAACGATTCCAGCACGCGCCCCGTGTATTCATCGACGATTTCGCCTCGGTCGATGATTTTCTGTCCCGAAATCACCATTCCGCTGGCGATGGGAATGCTCGACAGCAGGTCGGCGAGTTCGGTTTCGCTGCGTTCCTTGTCGTAGATGAGGTTCGGCTCGATGTATTCGTTGAGGTTGCATTTTTGCAGCAGTTGGCGTTGCGAAGCCAGTGGTTCGTCCTGAAACAGCGATTCGTAGGCGGAAAGTGTCGAAAAAATCTCGCCGACGGCCAGACTTTGCGCCTGTTTTCCCGTCACGACGCGCACCATGTTCGTCGTGTCCTTCACCAAGGCATTGTAGTCGGTCGTTTCCATGATTCCCGACTGATAAAGTTGATGTAACTGATTGTAAACCAAACTTTTATACGACGCAGGCAGTCCAGACAAGCCATTCTGAAAATTCTTCAGAAATTTCTCCACCATTCGTTTTTCCACGTCGGTGTCGAAGTTGTAATACGGCTGAAACTGCTTCATGAGCGAGTCTTGCTCGAACTTGATGACTTCGTCGGTTTTATAGACGGGAAAATCGAATTTGGCAATGACCGAACCCGACGACCACGGTCGCCCGACATCGTAGCGAAAGAGTTGTCCCTCCTCGCGTGGCAGGAACCAGACGATGAGCAGAACCGTGACGACAATCGTGAGTCCTCGTGTCAGGATTTTACGACCTTGCGAGGCTTGAGGTTTATCCGTTTTTTCCATTTTTTTCCTTCATTGTTCGTATTTCAACCGCGAAAATACGAAAAAAATATGTCAAACTCAAAAAATATTCGTAATTTTGCACAAAATTTTAGAAATATCATCATTTTCAGATGGAAAACAGACATGTTAGGGTGCGTTTTGCGCCCAGTCCGACAGGACCGTTGCACATCGGCGGCGTGCGTACCGCTTTGTATAATTATCTCTTCGCCCGCAAGCACGGCGGCGAGTTCGTTTTCCGCATCGAAGACACCGATTCGGCGCGCTTCGTGGAGGGTGCCGAGGACTACATCATCGCGGCCTTTCAGTGGCTCGGCATCGAGTTCGACGAGGGCGTTTCCTTCGGCGGCGAATATGGTCCGTACAGGCAGAGCGAGCGGCGTGGAATCTACAAGATTTACGTCGATCGACTCTTGGGTGCGAACCGAGCCTACATCGCTTTCGACACGCCCGAGGAATTGGAACAGAAACGGCAGGAAATCCCGAATTTCCAGTACGATGCTTCGACGCGAATGTCGATGCGAAATTCGCTGACGATGCCCGTCGAGGAAGTCGCCCGACTGATGGAGGACGGACGGCAATACGTTGTGCGATTCAAGGTCGAGCCCGGTCGCGAAGTCGTTGTCAATGACCTGATTCGCGGTGAAGTGCGCGTGAAAAGCGACATTCTCGACGACAAAGTGCTTTACAAAAGTGCCGACGAACTGCCGACTTACCATTTGGCGAACATCGTCGATGACCATTTGATGGAGATTTCCCATGTGATTCGAGGCGAGGAATGGCTGCCGTCGGCACCGCTCCACGTGCTGCTCTACGAGGCATTCGGTTGGCACGATTCGATGCCGCAGTTCGCCCATTTGCCGCTGCTGCTGAAGCCCGAAGGAAAGGGCAAACTCTCGAAGCGCGACGGCGACCGATTGGGCTTCCCCGTGTTCCCCTTGGAGTGGCACGACCCGAAGACCGACGAGGTGTCAAGCGGCTATCGCGAAAGCGGCTATTTCCCAGAGGCGGTCGTCAATTTCTTGGCACTTTTGGGCTGGAATCCGGGCACCGAACAGGAACTTTTCACGCTCGACGAACTCGTTGAGGCGTTTGATATTTCGCGTTGCTCGAAAGCCGGTGCGAAATTCGACTATCAGAAGGGAATTTGGTTCAACCACGAGTATATTTTGAAGAAATCCAACGACGAAATCGCCGAACTTTTCGCGCCGATCGTCGCCAACAACGGTATCGACGAGTCGATGGAGCGCATCACGGAGGTCGTCCGAATGATGAAAGACCGCGTCAGTTTCGTCCACGAACTTTGGCCGCTGTGTTCGTTCTTCTTCATTCCGCCGATGGAATACGACGAAAAGACCGTGAAAAAGCGTTGGAAGGAGGATTCACCAAAGGTGATGGGCGAATTGGCAGACTTGCTCGAAAGCCTCGACGACTTCTCGCTCGAAAATCAGGAGCGCGTCGTCCACGAGTGGGTGGAGCGGAAGGGCTACGGCCTCGGCAACGTGATGAATGCGTGGCGACTGACGCTCGTCGGCGAGGGCAAAGGCCCTGGAATGTTCGACATCTCGGCCTTCCTCGGCAAAGAGGAAACGCTGAGTCGAATGCGTCGTGCGATTGAAGTTTTAAGCGCCAAATAAGGAGGGTATGTACAACTTCGTCATTTTCCTCTATTCCTGCGGCGTAGCCATCGCAAGCCTGTTCAACGAGAAGGTTCGCAAGATGTGGCGTGGCGAGCGCGAGGCGGTTCGGACGCTCAAGGAGAAGGTCGATCCGCAGGCGCAGTATGTGTGGTTCCACGCCGCATCGCTCGGCGAGTTCGAGCAGGGTCGTCCGCTGATGGAACGGCTGCGTCGCGACCATCCCGAATACAAGATTCTGCTGACGTTTTTCTCGCCGTCTGGCTACGAGGTTCGCAAGAATTACGAGGGTGCCGACATCGTCTGCTACCTACCGCTCGACACCATCGGCAATGCCCGCCGATTCCTGCGTGCGGTGCGTCCCGTGATGGCATTTTTCATCAAGTACGAGTTTTGGTACAACTACCTCCATATTCTGAAGCATCGCGGTGTACCCGTCTATAGCGTGTCGTCGATTTTCCGTCCGAATCAGGTCTTTTTCCGTTGGTACGGACGGCAGTACAGCCGTGTTTTGAAGTGTTTCACGCGATTTTTCGTGCAAAACGAGCAAAGTCGCGAGTTGTTGAAGACGATTGGCATTACGAATGTCGATGTTGTAGGCGATACGCGCTTTGACAGGGTTTTGCAGATAAGGGAAGCCGCCCAAAAATTGGAAAGAGTGGAGTGGTTCCGCCAATACAATATTGCCGACGATCCCGACGACGATCTGGTCTTTGCATATGCAGGGTTCACACCGCCCGCTGGTGTATTCGTAGCCGGCTCGTCGTGGCCGCCCGACGAGGAAATTTTCATCCGTTATTTCCGTGAAAAACAACTTTTCGGCTATGGAAAATGGAAGATGATCATCGCTCCTCACGTCATTGACGAGGAACATTTGCAGCTGATTGAAAAGCAGCTTGACGGCTTCAAGGTTGTCCGCTATACGAGATACGACTGCAATGCTTTTGAAGCGGCAGATGTGTTGGTGGTGGACTGCTTCGGTTTGTTGTCCAGCATTTACCGCTTCGCCACCGTCTGCTATGTCGGCGGAGGCTTCGGCGTCGGCATCCACAATGTCGTGGAGGCGGCTGTCTGGGGCAAGCCCGTGTTCTTCGGTCCGAACAATCAGCGGTTTATGGAGGCGCAGGAACTGAAAAACTGCGGTGGCGGCATCGAAATCGGCAGTTACGACGACTTCGCCCGACAGATGGACGAGTTCGCTGCCAATCCGCAAGCCATCGCCTCACGTGGAAAAATCGCTGCCGAATGTGTCAGCCGCCGTTCTGGGGCGACCGAGCGAATTTTCTCGTATTTAGGTTTATAAAAAAAATCGAGGGTGTTTCAAAAAACACCCTCGTATTCTTTCGTAGAGCAATCAGGATTACTCCTTATTTAAAATATAATTTTCGGCGAGTTCGCCTGTGATTTCATTTTTGTCGGCATCAAGCAGGCGCAGACGATTTTCTTCCACTTTGTAGTAAGAAGTTTCGCCGCCTTCCACTTGAAGCGTCAGCAGATCTCCTTCAACCGTGTAGGTTCCTTTCTCGTCGAAAGTGCCATCTTTTTGGTCGATATAGACTTGATGGAGCGCAAAGGTCTTGTCGGGATTCAGCGTGAGCGTCGTTTCAATGCCCGGGCAATCGGCGGCGGGGAAAACGCCCTTGTAAGTTCCCTCATAGTCCAATGAAATTTCCGCATTGTGCATGTCGGAAACCTCAACAGAAGCCTTGTCAGCCTCTCCACTCTTTTTCTCACTGTTGCTGCATGCGGTCAGAAGAGCGCATGAACAAACGAACATAAAAAGTTTCTTTTTCATAAAAATTATTTTTAAAATTTTGAATAAAGTATTAAATCGGGCGCAAAGGTATCAATTATCGTTGAAATATGTGCAATAAAAGACTTTTTGACAACTTAATTTATGGATAAATAACATTTTTACACCGAAAGAAGTTGCGCGATGGTGTTGCGGACGCGCTCTTCCGACGTGACGAGAATCGTGTCCTCGTCGGCTCCTTTCGCACCCATGTAAACGTCGGGATTGGCGAAAATCATCCGACTTTTTCGCGCTCCACGTGCCGAAAAATGAAACTCGGTGATGCCCGTCGCCTCGTGGATTTTTCGGATATTTTCTTCGTTCACGCCGCACCCTGCCAAGATTTTGATGCGACCCTGCGCCTGTTCGTGGAGTTTTTTGAGCAGAGGAATTCCGTCGGCAGCCGTCGCTTGCTGACCAGAGGTCAGAACGCGGTCGAAACCCTGCGAAATCAGTTCTTCAAGTGCCTGTTCGGGTTGGGCGCAGCGGTCGAAAGCACGGTGGAACGTGGCAGACAATTTACAATTGACAATTGACAATTGACAATTGGCAGCATCCAAAAGTCTGGCATTGGCTTCGGTGTCGAGTGAACCGTCTGGACGCAGACAGCCGAAAACAACGCCGTCGGCACCGAGTTCGCGACAAATGCGAATGTCCTCAGCCATCCGCTCCAATTCCAGTTCGGAATAAAGGAAATCGCCGCCTCGCGGACGGATAATCACGTGCAGCCGCGTCGCCTTCAAACCCTGCGCCGTGCCTTCGTTGAGCACGCGCCGCGCCTGTTTGATTTCGCCATACGACGGTGTCGTGCCACCTTCGGGAATCCCTGCGCACAACTCCACGCGGTCGGCTCCGCCGCGCTGTGCCGCCACGCAACTCTCCACGCTGTTTGCGCAGACTTCAAACTGACAAATCGCCATAATTTTTATTTACTTAGTCTTTTGTTGATATTTTTATAACTAATGGATAACCATTTTCCTATTTGATTATTTTTCCATGATTTACTAAACCACGATTCTTCACTACCAATACCTATCGTTTGGATGGATGAAGAAAGTATTTTTTCCAATTGTTCCTCGTTTATTTGATAAATAGTGTCATATATCTTTTTTTCTTTGATCAATCCTAACTTATCTTCATACATATAAGAGGTATAAGGGTAAAATGCAATTTCGTCGCCATTTGTAAGACTTATTTTTAAGAAACTTTCGGCAGGGAGTTTGTATCTGGAATGGAAACGCAATTTATATCCTCCATAATAAACTAAACTCAGTGAAATGGGAAAGACAGATTTCTTAGGTGTTAAAATGACCTTCGTATAAGTTTCTATATAGCGATGTCCATCAAAACTGGTATCGCGTGCTATTTTTTGTGCAAAAGACGGGATTGCAATGAACAACCAACAGTGCAAAAGGATGATTTTTTTCATAGACTCATCGATTTAAAAATTTTTCGATGCGGCGAAGTCCTTCCATGAGGCGGCTGCGCTGCGTGGCGAGGTTGATGCGGATATAGCCGTCGGTGCCGTACATCGTGCCGCTGTTCACCCAAACGTGGGCTTCGCGGAGCAGTTTTTCCTCGAATTCATCGGCACTGAGGCCCGTCGCGGCTATATCGATCCACGCGAGATAGGTTCCTTCGAGTTGGAAAACCTTCAACTGCGGCAGATTTTTGGCGAAAAACTCGCACAACGCCTGATAGTTGCCAAAAATGTATTCGTTGAGCGCGTCGAGCCACGCCTCTCCCTCGTTGTAGGCGGCTTCGACGGCAAGCGGCGCAAAGGGATTCACGTCGCAGATTTCGTTGATGTTGATGGCGCGGTCGATGCGACGGCGCGTTTCGGGGTCGGCGCAGATGATGTTCGCCATTTGCAGACCCGCGATGTTGAACGATTTCGACGGCGAACTACAAATGATGGGCGCAGTCGCGTCGGTAGCGGGATTGACAGTGCCGAAGGGCGTGAAATGATGGCCGGGCATCACGAGTTCGCAGTGGATTTCGTCGCTGACGACGCGCACGTGGTGGCGCAGACAAATCTCGTTCATCCGTTGCAATTCCTCGCGCGTCCAGACACGTCCGGCAGGGTTGTGAGGGTTGCAGAGCAGAAAAACGGTGGTCTTTTCGTCGGCGCATTTGATTTCGAAGTCGGACCAATTTACTTCGTAAATCGAGGAAGGAGGAACGAGGAGCGAGGAAAGATTTTCTGAACTCCTGAACTCCTGAACTCCTGAACTCCTGACTACCAACGGCGACTCCACCACCTCGCAGCCATTGTTGCGGATACTGCTGAAAAAGCAATTATAGACTGGCGTGAGAATCAGCACGCGCTCGCTGGGCATCGTCAGTGCCTTGATGACGGCGGAAATGGCGGGTACGACACCCGTCGTGTATTGAATCCACTCGCGTTGAATCGTCCAGTTGTGGCGACGCTCGAACCATCGGATGACGGCCTCGTAATAGTTGTTTTGCACGGTTGTATAGCCGAAAACGCCGTGTTCGACGCGCTTCTGCAAGGCTTCGCGAATGGCTGGGGCGACCTCGAAATCCATATCGGCCACCCACAAGGGAATGAGCCCCTCCCTTTCCGAATCATCGATGCCGAAAGGAAACTCCGCGTCCCATTTCACGCAGCCAGTGCCGCGTCGCTCAACAATTTTGTCGAAAGACCCACCCCCGACCCCTCCCGACGGGAGGGGAGCCTGATTCTGATGATTAAAAATTTTCTCTTCCATATTATTTTAAGACTTCCGATTTCCCACTCCCGTTGAGAAGGTGTTTCTGATTGTAATACTACAATCATTCGGCTGCCGAACATTCTCGTCGATCGTCACAGAACCAATCGAATCGGCCACGATGCGCCCCGAAGTCGGATTTTTGATGTTTTCGATATGGCCGCGAATCTCGGCATCGACGCTTGTGTATTCAAACACGCGGTCGCAGGCGGCATCGAAGGTGCAATCCTCCAGAATCAGCCCATCGACATAGCACAGCAACTGCTCGCCTGCCAAATGGCAACGCACGAGCCGCACGTTTTTCGAATGCCACGCCAAGTATTCGCCATCGAGTTCGGAATCGTAAACCGTCACGTTCTCGCACTCCCAAAACGAATCTTTTGTCAAAATTTTTGCATGGTGAATCTCCACGTTTTTGCAATACTGAAAAACGTATTTCGAATCGCTCTCTAATCCATTGACAAAGATGTTGTTCGAGAACATAAACGGATAAGTTCCGCCGTGCAATTTCACGTTTTTCAGCCGCAGATTGTCAACTTTCCAGAAAGTTTCGTCGGCATCGGTGATCTGCACGTTTTCAAGTTCCACGTTTCGCATTTCGCGGAAAAATTTCGGCCCGTCGATGCGGCAATTCGTCATCCGCAAATCGTTCGTGTACCAAATCGCCGAGCGCGAGCCCATCGCGAAATAGCAGTTGTTGATTCGCGCACCATCGACGTGCCACCACGGATATTTCCCGTAGAAGCGACAGTCCTCGGCCTCGATGTTCCGGCACTGCTTGATGCCCGACTCGCCGTCGGTAATCGTAACACGCTCCAGCCGTAAATCATGGGCGGCGAACAAAGGTCGTTCGCCGCCAAATTCTTGATCTTTTATCAGTTTCATTTACAGATTCGGGTTGATTTTCGACCACTCGCTGATAGGCGGCACGATGTTGAGCGTCACCAACTCGTCGCGCATCTTGCAGAGGTGTTCGTAGCTTGCGTCGAGTTTGGCGTTCTCCTCGGGCGTGCCCTGCGGAACCTCGAAATGGGCGCCGTTTTTGTCGAGCGTCGTCTTCATCGCCATCATAATGTGGTCGTATTTGTCGGTCTTGACATACGTGCCGACGGGGAAGCGGAACGGATCGCCGCCCATGGCAGCGCGAATCATTTCGACCGAGAGGTACGACGGGCTCTGGAACGACGAGCGACCGCGCAACTTGATGATCGCTGCACCGCCCTGCGTCACGTCTTTCTTCATCTGTTCCCACTCCTCTGCGCTGAATTCGTCCGTGCCGACGATGTCGTAGAGTTTGCGACCCTTCACGGTCACGTGGCTGCCGAAAACGGCCATCTGCTCGCCGTGTCCGCCGTAGGTGGCGCAACCCTCGATTTCGCTTTGCTTCACGCCGAATTTCTTCGCCAGAGCACTTTGCAGGCGCGTCGTGTCAAGTCCGGCGAGCGTCGTCACCTGACCGGGTTTCAAGCCGCTGTAGAGCAGCGTCACAAGGCCGGTGAGGTCGGCGGGATTGAAGATGATGACCACGTGTTTCACGTCGGGGCAGAATTTCTGGATGTTCTGCCCCAGTTCCTCGGCGATTTTGCAGTTGCCGGCGAGCAAGTCCTCGCGCGTCATGCCCTCTTTTCGGGGTGCGCCGCCCGACGAAATGATGTATTTCGCGCCGCGGAAAGCCTCCTCGACATCCGTTGTGGCGGTGATGTTGGCTTCGTCGAAGCCGCTCTGCCGCATTTCCTCGGCCACGCCTTCGGGCGAGAACACATCGTAAAGACACAGGTTGCTTGTCAGGCCCATCATCAGTGCCGACTGGGCCATGTTCGATCCGATCATGCCGGCTGCGCCGACGATGACGAGTTTTTCGTTAGTTAAAAATGCCATAATTTTTTCGTTTTTGATGATAATTGAAAATTTCGTTTGCAAAATTACAAAAAAGATGAAAGATGAAAGATGAAAGATGAAAGTTTTTTCGATTTTTCCTGAAATTTTTTGCAAAACACGCAGTTTTTTTCTACTTTTGCAATGAAATTCTGGTAAATTCGGTAAAAAATCAAAAAACGACAAGAATATGGAAAATCAGAAAATTCCCCTCTACAAAATTCGCAGTTTCGGCGAGAAAATCGGCGACACATTCGGCTTTGTCAGCGAAAACATCAAGCCGATGCTGAAGTTCATTTCCCTGTTCATTCTGCCCCTTGCGCTCGTGATGGGATGGGTGATGAACGGCTATGCCAACGGACTTGCGCTGATGTCGAGGCAGATGGCGAATAGGGGCGACGCAAGCACCGACGAAGTGATGGATTTTGTGATGTCGCTTGGCGGATTTCTCCTCACCGCTGTGATTGCCTACACGCTGCTCTATGCCGTCGTCTATGGGCTGATGCGCGTCTATGGCGAGCGCGAAAACGGCCTGAAAAATCTGGCGTGGAGCGAGTTCAAGCCCACGTTCTTCCATCTTCTGGGTCGAACCGTCAAACTGGCGCTTTTCTGGGCGGTCGCCGGCACGCTCTTGGTCGTCGCATTGGTTGCTGTGGTGGCTTTTGCCGTCAAGCAATTCGGCCTCGTCGCCATAATTCCGATTTACGCCGTGCTGTTCGCCGTCCTGATTCCACTGAGTCTGATAGCGCCAATCTACCTCTTTGAAGACGACACGACGCTCCTCACTTCGCTCGCGAAGTCGCTGCGACTCGGTTTCAAGACTTGGGGCGGCGTTTTGGCGGTAACGCTTGTGCTGAGTTTGATTGTCGGCCTTGTGGTGGGCATCGTTTCGCTGCCGTGGTCGATTGCCTTGATGATGAAGGCGATGTTCGCAGCCACGGGCGGTGGCGACGGTTTTTCGGAAACGGTCGGCTTCAATCTGGTGCTCTATCTGCTCTCGGTGTTGCAGGCCTTTGTGTCGTTCCTGTGCTATTCCATTCCCATCATCGGACTGGCTTATCAGTACGGTCACGCCGCCGAGAAAATCGACCATTTTTCTCAAGATTAGACTACTTTTTTGAGAATTAAAATAACAAACTCCATGACAATCAACGAAAAACTCCAACGACTGCGCGAAGAGATGCAACGCGAGCATCTCGCCGCCTACATTTTCACGAGTACCGACCCGCACAACGGCGAATATGTGCCGGAACATTGGAAAAGTCGCGAGTGGATCAGCGGTTTCAACGGCTCGGCAGGCACGGCGGTGGTGACGATGACGAGTGCCGCGCTGTGGACCGACAGCCGCTATTTCCTCGCCGCCGAAGAGCAACTGCGAGGCACGGAATTTCAACTGATGAGGCTGAAAATGCCCGAAACACCGACGATTCCAGAGTGGATCAAATCACAATTTACAATTTACAATTTACAATTAACAGAAGTGGCGATTGATGGCTCGACCAATTCGGCGGCTTTCGTCGAGGATTTAATCGAAGAACTGCGGAAACAAGGCGGTCTGACGCTGCGCACGAACTACGATCCGCTGCGCTTCATCTGGAACGACCGTCCGCCGATTCCCGAAAATCCCGTGGAACTGCATCCGCTGAAATACGCCGGCGAGGACACACCCTCGAAACTGCGCCGAATCCGCGAGTCGCTGCGGCAGCAACACGCCGACGGAATGTTGGTTTCCGCCCTCGACGACATCGCTTGGACGCTGAATCTGCGCGGTTCCGACGTGCATTGCAATCCCGTTTTTGTCGCCTATCTGCTGATTTCCTCGACAAAAACCACGCTGTTTGTCAATCCCAAGAAATTGTCTTTGGAAGTGAAGGCTTATCTGGCCGACTGCGGCGTTGAAATCGACGATTACGGCAAGGTGCAGCAAGGTTTGCGCGACTATTTCGAATATAACATCCTGCTCGATCCCAACGAAACGAGTTACACGCTGATGAAGGCGGTGCAACGCGAGATTGTACGCGAAAAATCGCCGATTCCATCGATGAAAATCGTGAAAAACGCGACGGAAATCGAGGGTTTTCGTCGGGCGATGGTGAAAGATGGCGTTGCGATGGTGAGGTTTCTAATGTGGTTGGAAAAAGAAGCCCCCTCCCTGCCTCCCCCCGACGGGGGAGGAGCCAAAGGGCCTTCCGAGATGTCGATAGCCGAAAAACTCACGGCTTTCCGCGCCGAACAGCCCGATTTTCGCGGCATTTCCTTCGATACGATCAGCGGTTACGAGCAGCACGGTGCCATCGTCCACTACGAGGCGACGCCCGAAACCGACATTCCCGTTGAAAATCGCGGTTTTTTGTTGCTCGACAGCGGTGCGCAATACCTCGACGGCACGACCGACATCACCCGAACCATCGCCCTCGGTCCGCTCACCGACGAGCAACGCCACGTTTATACGCTCGTTTTGCGCGGTCACATCCAACTCGCCCGCTGCATCTTCCCACGCGGAGCCGCCGGCACCCAACTCGACGTGCTCGCTCGCCAGTTTATGTGGCGCGAGGCGATGAACTATCTGCACGGAACGGGGCACGGAGTGGGGCAGTATCTCTGCGTCCACGAAGGTCCGCACCAGATTCGGATGGAGTGGAAGCCGACGCCCTTCGTCGAGGGAATGATTGTCACCGACGAGCCCGGCCTCTACCTGCCCGACCGTTTCGGCGTGCGCATCGAGAATATGCTCGTCGCCGTGCCCTACGCCGAGAGCGAATTCGGCCAATTCCTGCAATTCGAGCCGCTCACGCTCTGTCCCATCGACACTGCGCCCATCATCCTCAGCGAACTTCTGCCCGAGGAAATCGCGTGGCTCAACGATTATCATCAGCGCGTCCGCGAAACCCTTTCGCCCCACCTCACTGCCGACGAACAGGCGTGGTTGCGCGAGGCGACGCAGCCGATTTGAATCAAAATTCAAATCGAATTTAAAATTTGTCCAATTATAATGTAAGAATTTATATATCAATTAGTTAGAACTATGATTGAATCAATTATTATCGGAATTTTGGCCGGATTTCTGGCCGCGAAACTCACTGGCGGCGAGGGAAAAGGCTGCTGGATTGACTTGTTGCTCGGTTTGGTCGGCGGTGTCGTCGGTCGGTGGCTGCTCAGCCTGCTTGGAATCTCGTGGGAACCGAGTTGGCTCAGCAACATTGGAACGGCCACGATCGGTGCCGTTGTGGTGCTTTGGCTGTGGGCGAAACTGAAAAAATAAGGCCCCAAGTCGTTAAAACGTATTAAAGAAATGGGGAAAAACGCGATTTTTTGGGTTTTTCTTCGTAACTTTGCGCCTTAATATAAGCAAATACGTATTATGGCATCGTTTTTAGAAGACAAAATTGTGATGGACGGACTGACTTTCGACGACGTACTGCTCATTCCGGCCTATTCTGAGGTTTTGCCCAAAACCGTGTCGTTGCAGACCCGATTTTCGCGTCGCATCGACTTGAATGTACCTTTTGTGACGGCGGCAATGGACACCGTGACCGAGTCGGCAATGGCGATTGCGATTGCGCGTGAGGGCGGTATCGGCGTGGTTCACAAGAATATGTCGATTGAGAGTCAGGCGCGTGAGGTCGCCATCGTGAAGCGGGCGGAGAACGGTATGATCTACGACCCGGTGACGATTCGTCGCGGTCGCACCGTGCAGGACGCGCTCAATATGATGGCCGACTACCACATCGGCGGCATTCCCGTGGTCGATGACGGCGGTCATTTGGTGGGCATCGTGACGAACCGCGACCTGCGCTTCGAGCGTCGGCTCGACAAGTTGATTGACGAGGTGATGACCGCTGAAAACCTTGTTACGACGCATCAGCAGACCGATTTGACGGCTGCTGCGCAGATTCTTCAGGAGAATAAAATCGAGAAATTGCCCGTCGTCGATCGCGAGGGTCGCTTGGTCGGTCTGATTACCTACAAGGACATCACGAAGGCGAAGGACAAGCCGATGGCCTGCAAGGACGAGAAGGGTCGGCTGCGCGTGGCGGCTGGCGTGGGTGTGACGGCTGACACGATGGAACGCGCCGAGGCGTTGGTGGCTGCCGGTGCCGACGCGATTGTCATCGACACGGCGCACGGCCATTCGCTCGGCGTGGTCGAGAAACTGCGCGAGGTGAAGGCGGCTTTCCCGCAGGTCGATATCGTCGTGGGCAACGTGGCGACGGGCGAGGCTGCCCGAATGTTGGCCGAAAACGGTGCCGATGCCGTGAAAGTGGGAATCGGACCTGGCTCGATTTGCACGACGCGCGTCGTGGCAGGCGTGGGCGTTCCACAGTTGAGTGCCGTCTATGATGTCTATAATGCCCTGAAAAACACGGAAATTCCCCTGATTGCCGACGGCGGACTGCGCTATTCGGGCGACATTGTCAAGGCGTTGGCGGCAGGCGGTTCGTGTGTGATGATTGGTTCGTTGGTCGCCGGAACGGAGGAAAGTCCGGGCGACACGATCATCTTCAACGGCAGAAAGTTCAAGAGTTATCGCGGAATGGGCTCGCTTGAGGCGATGGAGCAGAAGCACGGATCGAAAGACCGCTATTTCCAAGGCGACACGAAGGAAACGAAGAAACTCGTGCCGGAGGGAATCGCCGGTCGCGTGCCCTACAAGGGAACGGTGCAGGAAGTCATCTATCAACTCACGGGTGGACTGCGTTCGGGAATGGGCTACTGCGGTGCCGAGAGCATCGAGAAATTGCACAATGCGAAGTTCGTGCGCATCACGAATGCAGGTGTGAACGAAAGCCATCCGCACGACATCACGATTACGAGTGAGGCACCGAATTATTCGAGGCACGAGTAGAATAAAAAATCAAGTTTCTGAAATTAAGAAGTTAAGTAGTTATCGCGGCTTTAGGCCGCTTTGAAGTGAAGCCAATAGTACTATCCAAAGGAAAATTCAGATTTAAGTCAAACAGTCAGACATAATACAAATGGCTTAACTTCTCTAACTTCTTTAACTTCAATAACTTCAAAACTAACGAAAGTTAAATTAAAATTTAAAATAAAAATGAAAAAACTGCTTTTCGCCGCTCTGCTCTTCGCAGCATCGGCAGCCAACGCGCAGACGAAAGACGACCCCGTGATTATGACGGTGAACGGACAGCCCGTGCTGCGCTCAGAGTTTGAGTATTCTTTCAACAAGAACAATTCCGACGGCGTCATCGACAAGAAAAACGTGGCCGAATACGTCGATTTGTTCATCAACTACAAACTGAAGGTCGAGGCCGCCAAGGAAGCCCGACTCGATACGACAACCTCGTTCCGCGAGGAGTTTGTGTCGTATCGCGACCAGCAGATTCGCCCCACGTTCATCACCGATGCCGACGTGGAAGCCGAGGCGAAGAAAATCTACGACGAGACGGCGCACCGCATCGACTCGATGGGCGGAATGATGAAACCTGCCCACATCCTGCTGATGCTCGGTCAGAAAGCGACCGACGAACAGCAGAAAACCGCCAAGACGCGCATCGACTCCATCGCAAAAGCCCTGAAAAACGGTGCTGACTTTGCCGACCTCGCCCGCCGCTTGAGCGACGACAAGAATACAGCCGTGAATGGCGGTGAACTGCCGTGGGTGACGAAGGGACAACTCGTTCCCGACTTTGAAAAGGCGGCTTTCGCCCTGAAAGTGGGCGAGGTGAGCGAGCCCGTGCAGACGCCTTACGGCTATCACATCATCAAAATGATTGACAAGGGCGGTTTCTTCCCCTACGATTCCGTGCGCACCGACATTCTGCAATACATCGAGCAGCGCAACCTGCGCGAGAGCATCGTCGATAGGAAACTGACCGCGATGGCCGAGGCCGAGGGCACGACTGCCGAGGCTCTCGTCGAGAAGAAAATGAACGAGATGACCGCCGAGGACGAAGACCTGAAATACTTGATTCAGGAGTATCACGACGG
>JAFYJH010000132.1 GCA_017538195.1 Prevotella sp. | reverse complement strand
TCACAGCCGAGCCCTACTAAGTGCCCGAAGCTTCTTGCATCAGGGGTTCTGTTCTTCTGTCTTTCCCTCTGTCGATTGTCAATTGTCAATTGTCAATTGTCAATTGACAGTTTCCAGCGTGTCAACAATACATTGCGGGTGTCTATTGCGGCGGTGTCCCACCTCTTCCCATTCCGAACAGAGCAGTTAAGCCCGCCTGCGCCGATGGTACTGCGCGACAATGCGGGAGAGTAGGTGGATGCCCCTTTTTTTCGACGAGGCGGACGGCTGAATAGGCTGGCCGCCTTTTTTGTTTTCTTTTTGGGAGTGATGGGATTAATGGGAGTAATGGGAATGGTGGGAGTTTGGTTGGGAAAAGGGATGTCTTTCTTTTTTGGAGTAAAGGGGATTAAGATAGATATTTCTACAACGGGAAACGATAGAATTTGCGTTTCGGGTCGTTGTCGATCATCCATTGGTCGAGGATGAGGTCGTCGCTGAGCGATTCGATGGTGAGTGTGTGAGTGCCCATCCAGAGGGCGACAGTTGCTTCTTGTGGCGAATAGATTTTCTTTTCTCCGTTGTCGATGGTGACATAGAAAAGTGGCGTTTCCGCAGATGTTTTGACGGTGGAAATGCGCAGAATGCCTTTTCCGTATTTCGGGACGCGGAATTGATAGGTGAGCGTTTCGCCTTTCGGCAGGGCAACGGCGCGCATAGAACAGCCGAGCATCGGGACGATTTCCGCATTTTCTGTCGCAGTCGCGAAGTCGGCGGCGTTTTTGGCGATGCAGCCGTTTGAGTTGATTTGGATTTCGTAGTCCTCATCGTCGCCGTATTTTTTGATTTCCGCTTCGCTCAATGCATCGGGAAGGATGGGCTCGGCGAATGCCGGAAGGTTGTTGAGCGATGTTGGAATGAGGCGTTTCCACTTGCCGCCAGCCATTTCGTTGTAGTGCTGCGTGAGTTGTTGCAACTTGCGCCACGCCTTGATGCTGCGAGCCGCTGAACCGAGTGCTTCGCTGTCGCGATGGAAGGATTCTTTTCTGGCAATGTGGCGCGATTCCTGCGCTTCGAGTTGCTTCACGGCGATGGCCGCAGCAGCCTGAATCGGGTGTTCTACAGCGGCAAAATAGGCATCGCGAAGTTCGGGACGAACCGTTTTCTTGATGTTTTCCGTCAGTCGTTGTATGAGGGAATATTCCCCAAGATAACGCTCCAATTCGTTGCCGAAAGAGTGTGCGCTGAAGAATTCGCGACCTGTCAGTTCGGGCTTTTGCACGGCGGTGAGTTCGTAGAATTTTCGCATAACGGGCAGCAGTTTGTGGCCACTTTCTTTGCCGAATTGCTGTTTGAGCCACGCTTCAAGATGCTGTTCCACGCCATTTTTCACATTGTTCTGATTCCACGCCATATCGAGGAACAACGACAACTGGTAAGCCGCCGTTTTCGGGTTGCGGACGGTGGCAATCCACGTATTTTTTCCATAAGATTTTTTTGCCTTGTGGAAAATCAGGCCGGGCTGCGTCGTCGTGATCCATTGGCTGTCGTCTTCCCACGAAAACAGGGAGGTTTGCGCCCTCGATTCCACCAAAAAACCGAAAGATTCGGCCTTTTTTCGACATTCTTTCGCGAATGCCGACGATTTTTGATGCTTGGCGGGCAAATAGACGGTGTTTGCACGGAGTCGCAACATCAGTTCAAAAAATTTTTGCGTGTTTTGGCCGTGATGGAACCAATCTTCGCCCGTGATGGCGATGCCGCGAGCAGTGACCGAAGGTCGTTGCAGCGTAGAAAAATGGTCGTCGGTTTCGAGTCGTTTGCGTCGTTCCGGCACGACATCGCCCCACCAAATCCACGGCGAAACGCCTGCCATACGCGAGAGTTCCATGATGCCGTAGGCCGTTCCGCGAGCGTCGTCGCCCATGACAATCAGCCGACCGTCGTGTACGCCGATGTAGAACGCTTCGGGCTTGGCGATGACTTTCTGATAGGGAAGTTTGCGCTTCTGAATCTTCTTGAACTCCTTGTTAGTCAAAGAGTTAAGTTCGATAATTTCGATTTTTCCTTTATGGTTTTCCTCCGCCCGATGTCCCGTGACGGCTTTCATGTCGTCGGCAAGCATTCCGATGGCCGTTTTCACGACGGGCGAATAACTCTGGTGTGCGATGTAGCCGACAGGATTGTGGCCGTCGAACCAAACGATATTGGCTGCTGTGACAGTCGTAGAAGCGGCCACAGCAACGGACAAAATTAAAAGTCTAACGATATTGTGCATAGGATTAAATGGTTTTAAATTCATAGCCCTCGGCTTGCAGCCACTCGATGGCGCGAGGCAGGGCGGTGCGGAGTTTGTCGATGCTTTTCAGCGAGTCGTGGAAGGTGACGATGGAGCCGTTGCGGGCGTAGCGGCGGATGTTGTTGAAAACATCGTCGGCGGTGAGCCATTTGGAATAGTCGCGGGTGACGAGGTCCCACATGACAATGCGGTAGCGTTTCGAGAGCCAGTAATAGACGCTGTGGCGCATCCAGCCGTGGGGCGGACGGAAAAGGGGTAAGATCCCCTCCAACCTCCCCCAACTGGAGGAGGCTTTTCCTCCCAAAACTTCTTTTCCCTTGATTCTCAGTTGGCACTCGTAGGTGTCGATGAGAT
>JAFYJH010000131.1 GCA_017538195.1 Prevotella sp. | reverse complement strand
TTCTCTGTTCTAAACTTGATACCTTCTAACGTGTTCAACCGCTTTATCGCTTCAATTGTATCTACTAAGCAAAATAAAAAGAACATAGGATGAAAACCATATTTGATAGGATATCCACTATAAACACTAGATTTTAGTTTTCGGGAGCTTAATATGAGATTAGACAATCCTGCCACACGATATTTTTGTAATTCTTCCACAGGAGAAGTGTCACGTTTCCACCAAATATTATGAGACATAATCATCCAAGCTACATGATGATAGACCTCATCAAGACCAGGATCCCAGTTCAATGAGTTTCCACCTAAATAGTACCTATTAGCCCTTGTTTCACACAAAACTTTATCAAATATGAGTCCTGCACAAATGCCATGATCTTTATTTTGCCTATAATCCTGATATGGTAAGATTAAATTTCGGTATCTTCTGGGTACACTATTACAAAATGGTATTTCATGAAAATAACGCTGCTCATCAAATGGTACGCATCCCTTCTCACACAAATAGCCAAGATCATGAAACAACGTAATCATAAACCAAATATATGCGAATTGCTTGTCAAGTTCTTTTCCTTTTATACGACAGAATACTTGAAATCTACGTAGTTGCTCTGACACGCTTTGGTGGAAGCTTAGATTGTCGTCGTGATATAGAGCCACGCCAAGGAAAAACGTTGAAACAATGTGTCTTAATCTTTGAGGGTCATAAGTCAACAGATAATTCAGTCCATCCTCCACCTCTTGAGAATACTTTTGTGCATACTTGAAATAGTCGCCAATAAAATGGAAACAACTATTCACATCATTAATATCTGGCTGAGCAGGACCATACTCATAATATTTCCATAAGGCAGTATTGGTGATGATTGACTGAATGTAATTCCGCATAGTTATAATTGTGGCTAAGGTCTAAGTCAAGCTGTCTCATCGTCAATTCCCACAAACAATGCATTCACCTCGGCGCGGCGTTTGCGCACTTTCTCTTCCTTCTCAGCCAATACGATTTCCATCTTTGCCTGCCACTCGCGCTTGCGCTGTTTGGCGGCACGGAACATCTGCACGTATTTCTCGTGCTCTGCCCAGTCCTCAGATGTAAATGTCCTAACGGTTGCGTCCATATCTCAGTATTTTTTTAGTTTGATGTTGCAAAGATAGTGCAAAAATTCGATTCCGCGAAGAGAATGGGAATAAATTTGTTCCGTTTGTCTGAATTTCAGAAAAAAAATCGTAATTTTGCAGTCGAAATCAAAAAGAATCAATCATGGAAATCTACTTCACTGGCGTGATTATCGCCGTCAGCACGTTCTTGATTATCGGGCTGTTCCATCCCGTCGTCATCAAGGCGGAATACTACCTCGGAACGCGCTGTTGGTGGGCGTTTCTGCTTCTCGGACTCGTCACCATCGGCTGTGCATTTTTCATTGCCGACGTTCTGTGGTCGGCCATCATCGGCGTGGTCGGAGCGTCGCTTTTGTGGTCGATTGGCGAACTTTTCGCCCAGAAAAAGCGCGTGGAAAAGGGTTGGTTTCCGATGAATCCGAAGCGGCGACACGAATACAACATCACAAACGAGAAAAAGGATGAAAACGAACTTGATTCTGGTCGGAAAAACGACGAATAAACACCTCGCGACACTCATCGACGACTACGTGGAGCGCATCGGGCACTACATGCCCTTCGCCGTGACGGTCGTGCCCGATTTGAAGAACACGAAGGCACTTTCCGAGGAGCAGCAGAAGGAGCGCGAGGGCGAACTGTTTTTGCAGCGGCTGAAGCCGTCGGACACGGTGGTTTTGCTCGACGAGCGCGGCATGGAGTTCAGCAGCATCAAATTTGCGCAATGGCTTGAGCGCAAGCAGGTCGCAGGGAAGAACCTCGTTTTCGTCGTCGGCGGTCCCTACGGCTTTTCTCAGGCGGTTTACGACCGTGCCAACGAGAAAATTTCGCTCTCGCAAATGACCTTTTCCCACCAGATGATTCGCCTCGTCTTCGCCGAGCAACTCTATCGCGCCTGCACGATTATCAAAGGCGAGCCGTATCACCACGAGTAGGCGCGAAGCAAGTCACTCAAATTTTCTGACCTCGCAAGCCTTGCGGCGAGTTGGAAATGCCGAAAAAATGTTGTAACTTTGCCGCAAAATTGACAAAATCAACGAAAAAAACATGAACGAAGAGGGAAAAAAGACAATCGACTTCGGCATCATCGAAGACCTGTCGCAGAACATCATCAAGGTTGTTGGCGTGGGCGGCGGCGGACAGAATGCCGTGCGGAACATGTATAACGAGGGCATCGAGGGCGTGACTTTCGCCGTCTGCAACACGGATAGCGCAGCACTCACGAAGTCGCCCGTGCCGGTGAAATTGCAGTTGGGAACGGTCGGACTGGGTGCCGGCGCAAACCCCGAAGTGGGCAAGAAAGAGGCGCAGAGCAACATCCAAGACATCGAACGGCTGCTCGACGACGGCACGAAAATGGTGTTCATCGCTGCCGGAATGGGCGGTGGAACGGGAACGGGCGCGGCTCCCGTCGTGGCGAAAGTGGCGAAAGAAAAGGGGCTTCTGACGATCGGCGTGGTGACGATTCCGTTTTATTTCGAGCAAAAGCGGAAAATCATGAAGGCGTTGCGCGGAGTCGATGAACTGCGGAAATACGTCGATGCGATGCTCATCGTGAACAACGAGCGAATTTGCGACATTTATTCAAATACGAATGTGACGCTGCAAGAGGCTCTCCGACGCGCCGACGACATCCTGAAAAACGCAGTAAAAGGCATTTCGGAACTCATCACCATCAGCACCGACGGCGACATCAACCTCGACTTCCGCGATGTGGAAACGACGATGCGCAACGGCGGCGGCGCGATTATGGCCATCGGGCGTGCCAGCGGTGAGCGTCGCGTACAGCGAGCCATCCTCGACGCCATCGATTCTCCCCTGCTCTTCGGCAACGACATCGGCAAGGCGAAGCGAATTCTTTTCAATATTTACGCCAGTGAAGAATCGCCGCTTTTCGTTCCCGAATTGTCGGAAATTTCCGACTTTTTCGACCAATTAGACCCCGAAATCGACGTGATTTGGGGCACGGCAACCGACAACTCGTTGGGCGAGGACGCGAAAGTCATCATTCTGGCTGCCGACATGGACGACGACGACGGTCAAAAGGAACACGATAGGCGCAAGGAGGACGACAAAACCTACTACGAGGACTTGATTTCAAAACTTTACAAGCCGATGAGGAAAAACGAGGTTTCAGAGCCGAAAAACGGGGAAAATCTTGATGAAAATTCCATCGAAAAGCCTGTCGAAGAGCCGAAACTGACAGTTGTCGTGACGAATCATGAAGAATCGAATCGTGTTGAGGACGAAAATTCGACAGAAAACGAGGTTGAAGCCCAAAAATCGATGGAAAACAAGGCTGAAAAGGCTGACGAAACCGAAAAATCGACAGAAAACGAGGTTCAAGATTCCGATGAAACCGAGAATTCGACAGAAAACGAGGTTGAAACGAAGCCGACGCCGATTGTAGAACGCTGGAAACAATGGTTGGAGCGAAAAATCACGGAAGTAGTGACTGACTGACATGGACACAGAGCAGAGAAAATCGGCAGAGGAAATGGCTGAAGAGTTGCGGAGGCTCGTCGGCGCATTGCAGCAGCAGAACAGGACCGACCTGATTCTGCACGCCCTCGGTGTCCCCATGCTCGAACAGTTGCGCATCGAGGCAGCTCGCGGCCAACTGAGCCGACTGCTCATCACGAAAAATTTCCGCTTCATCTTGATGGACTACGGGAACAAAGAAATCGCCCTGCAACCCGTCCACAAAGCCGTCTATCTGCTGTTTCTGGCGCATCCCGAGGGCATCGAGTTCAAGCGGCTGTCGGACTATCGCGACGAACTGCTCGGCTACTACCTGAAAACGGCACTGAGCATGGACAAGCAGAAAATCGAGGAGAGCGTCGAACATCTGGTGAATCCGCTCGACAACGCCATCAACGAGAAATGTTCGCGCATCAAAAACACGTTCCTCTCGCTGATGGACGAATATTCCGCCAGTTACTACATCATCAGCAGCCACACCCGAAAGTTCCATCCCAACTCCGACCGAGTCTGGTATCGCCGCCTGAAAGTCATCACGCTCCCCCGCGAGTTAGTCGTTTGGGAATAAATTTCCACGAAAAAACGGGCAATTTCAGAAAAAAAGTTGTATATTTGCAGGCGAAAAAATATCAATAACAACTAAAGAATAATGAACAACGCAGATTTTTGGGCTTCCATACGCACTATCATAGCCGCAGGTTTCACGCCTGAAGGTCTGCTTAAATTGGATAGTTATGCAGAACAATTCATTAGTGGGAAGTTGGTTTACCAACGATTTTCACCGCAAGAACAGCATGGCTGCTCAGCGGGAGGTACAACAAATGTCATTGCATCCCTGCTCGCGGGAGCAGAAGCTGGCACAGATTCGCAGAATCAAGGAGCACTCAGCGACTACCAAAGAGAGTGCCAACTTGGAGCGCAGCAAGAAGCTGTAATCGAGCAGTGGGCCAAGGCAGTGGGGTTATGGACAGAGTGTGTCGAAGAATCGTTGCCCCAAAGCCTTGGAGAGCAGATTGCAGAGGGTGGCGAAGCCGTCGTTTATGATCATGGCTCCACGCTTATCAAGTCCATTGGCCTCGACTATTTCGTTCAGCCGATCTTCGCCCTCGACAGGATTTCACTTCACAACACCTATTTCCCTGAGACAAAACTCACGGTTCTTGGTTTTGGACGTGACAAGCGTGGCGAATTCAAGATTATTGCAGAGCAGCCTTATATCGACGGACAGCCAGTAAGCGACGATGAGATTGCAGATTACATGCTCCAAATGGGCTTTGAACTGAAAAATCCTCGAAACTGGACTTACGCAACACCAGACATCTACCTCAGCGACATGCACGATGAGAACGTCATCCGTTCCAACAAGTCAAACACTCTCTTCGTCGTTGATTGCGACATCCGCATCAACACCCCGGAACTACGCCAAGGCGGTACAAGGATTTTGTCAACGGAAGTACGACTTATAGGTTGATTCTTTAATGGTCGTCCAGAGAATGGCTGCGAAGCCTAATTCTGCAAAGTTCCAAAATCCCACAAGGCTTGCGAACAAAATTTTCTGCGAAAATACGTGCAATTTCAGGAAAAAGTTGTATATTTGCAGGCGAATTTATGAAAGAGAAGAATAAATACGGACAATATTTTACAGAAGGGGTAGTTGCCAATTTTATGGCTTCGCTTATCTCACATAAAAAGGACACCCCGATTTTAGAACCATCTTGCGGCAAAGGAATCTTTTTGAAAATGCTGCAAGAGAACGGTTTTACAAATGTTTGTGCATACGAAATCGATCGCAATCTCGCTCGCGAATTTCCACAAGTCAAATACGAGAGTTTTATTTCCTCGCCCATTTCTGAAAAATTTGATGTCGTCATCGGAAATCCGCCCTATATCCGTTGGAAAAACCTTGAGCCGGAACTCAAAGACGAATTGCAGCAGAATCCGCTTTGGAACAAATATTTCAACAGTCTTTGCGACTATCTGTTTATATTTATCCTCAAAAGTATAGAGCAATTGAACGACAACGGCGAGTTGCTATTTATTTGTTCCGACTATTGGATGAATACGACACATTCGCAGACATTGCGCAATTATATGTGTCAGAATGGCTATTTTGAGAGCATTTATCATTTCAAGGAAGCACCATTGTTTGAAAAAGTGTGTGCATCATTCGTGATATTCAAATATATTAAGAGCCAAGAAAAAAAACAGACCATTTCGCTGTATTCTTACAATAAAAAGGGCAAACCACAACAGAAAGAATTGCAGAATGGCACTTGTTTTGACCAGAAAGAAATTCCTCAATTCAAACAAAATCAAAGATGGCTACTTGCCACGCAAAGCGAGCAAGAACAACTTGCAGATTTTGAAAAAGCGTGTATCAAGCAAAGGGAACTTTTTGAAATGCAATTCCATCGATTGGGCGATTTTTGCGACATCGGCAACGGTATGGTATCGGGATTGGATGCTGCTTTTAAAGTCAAACACGACGAAGAAACCCTATTCAACGAGGCTGAGCGAAAATGCTTGATACACGTATTGAAGGCAAAAAACTTGAGCAGGTATTATTACACCTCGACAGAAAAGTACATCTATATGCCTACAAACATTTCATAAGAAGACTTTCATACGACATACCCTCATTTTGTATCACACTTCAAACATCATTTGGATGGCTTAAAGAAACGATACAGCTATGGAAGAAACTTGCCATATTGGGAGTTTGCATTTCCACGCAGCAAAAGCCTGTTTGAAAAACAAATACCTAAGATTTTCATACCCTGCAAAGAAAGGATTTCCCATAAAAACTATTTCCGTTTCTGTTATTCTCCAGTAGGCTACTATCCCCTACAAGATGTCACGGGAATTGTTCTCAAACCGAATTGCCGTGAATCCATCGAATATATTCTTGCTTATCTTAACAACGAGCGAATATTCAATTGGTTAAAATACAATGGCATCGTAAAAGGCGAAATCGTCGAATTTTCAGAAGCCCCGATCGCAAGTATTCCATATCTTACCATCGATTGGAATAGTGCAGACGAAATTTTGCTACACGAGAAAATTACGCGGGAAACGAAACTATATTTACAAGATAAAAACGAAAGTCATCAAGAAATAATCAACGAATTATTTAATTCGCTATTTTATGAAAAAAGTAGATTATAAAGCCATTCTCAAAGAGATGAAGGGCACTTCTGTGGAACGTCCGAATAGAACCAATGCAGGCACGTTGTCGGGACATGCGGCAGGCGAACCTTTTGAGAAAAGCGTTTACCAACACCTCAAAAAGAACTATCCGACAGCCATTTTCAAGCAGTTTGAGTTCTTGAACGATTTGTATTTGAAACATCCAAAAGTGATTTCCGTAGAAGACAGATACGCCCTTCTGGATTCACCGACCGCCCTCTTTTTGTTAAGTCGCGGAGATAAAGCCACGAGAGATTGGTCGCCTCAACACATCTTTGAAGAAAAACAGAACGATACCGCTGATATTTTGTACTATGCAAACGGTTATTATGACTTAATCGATGTCAAAACACGCAATATCAGCAAAAATGCACAGCCGCCTAACATTATTTCCGCCTACAAACTTGCAAAGGCTTGTGCCAATATGATTGATAACGAGGAATATGACAATATCGGCATCAATTACATTGAAATCGACTGGAAAGAAAATGGCGACAACTTGATTTGCACTGATGCTCATTATGGAAGTCTGTTTAAGGCCGATCCTCGCACATTATATATAAATTGGGCGGCTGCGATGCAAATTCAGTTCCACGTAGCACAGTTAGACCAATCGTGGCAAGGCACACGCAAGGAATGGGCAGTTGAGTACATCAAAACCTTTGTCGAAAGTGCCCGCCACCGAATCAAGAAAATGGAAGAAACTTACATAACTCCATTCTTAAAATACATCCAATGATTTGTTTTTCTAAAATTTAGACTTAAATAATCACTAAACTCAACGCGGAAAGCCTTTTCTGACTCTCCGCGTTATTCGTGTTGTCGGGGCGACAGGATTCGAACCTGCGACCACCTGGTCCCAAACCAGGCGCGCTACCGGGCTGCGCTACGCCCCGAACAATCTTTTTATCGCACTACTCTATCGCGATCTCACTTGACGATTCCCTGCTCGACGAAGATTTTCTTCAGGGCAACGACGGCGCGTTCCACCTGCTCATTCGTGTGCGTGGCCATCAGCGCGAAGCGCACGAGCGTGTCTTCGGGCGCACAGGCCGGCGGAATGACGGGATTGATGAACACGCCTGCGTTGTAGGCCAATGCCGTGACGAGGAAGGTCTTATCGACATCGCGCACGTAGAGCGGGATGATCGGGCTCTCGGTGTCGCCAATCTCGAAGCCTTCTTCGCGGAAGCGACGCAGTGCATAGCGCGTCACGTCCCAGAGTTTTTCGATGCGCTCAGGCTCCAACTGGATGATGTGCAGAGCTTCCATCGCTGCTGCGGTGGCTGCTGGCGTGTTCGATGCACTGAAAATATAGCTGCGGCACGTGTGGCGAAGCCAGTTGATCGTGTCGAAATCGCCTGCGATGAAGCCGCCGATGCTGGCGAGCGACTTTGAGAATGTTCCCATAATCAGATCGACCTCGTCGGTGAGTCCGAAATGGTCGCAAACGCCGCGTCCCTGCTTGCCGAAAACGCCAATTCCGTGAGCCTCATCGACCATCACCGAGCAGTTGTACTTCTTCTTCAGTTCAACGATTTCGGGCAGTTTGCAGAGGTCGCCTTCCATCGAGAAAACGCCATCGACCACAATCAGTTTCACGGCCTCTTCGGGCAGTTTCTGAAGGATGCGCTCGAGGTCGGCCATGTCGTTGTGCTTGAAGCGCAGTTGCTTGGCAAACGACAGTCGCCGTCCATCGACGATGGAAGCGTGGTCGCGGTCGTCGCAAATCACGAAATCGTCCTTGCCCAACAGCGCAGGAATCACGCCCTGATTCACCGAGAAACCTGTGGAGAAGCACATGGCCTCGTCCTTGTTCACGAATTTGGCCAATTCCTTTTCCAACTGCACGTGCAGGTCGAGCGTTCCATTCAAAAAGCGGCTTCCAGCACATCCTGAACCGTATTTGTCAAGAGCCTCCTTCGCCTTGGCGATGATTCGCTCGTCGCCCGTCAGCCCCGTATAGGCATTCGAGCCGAACATCAGAACCTTGTGGCCGTCCATCTCGACCTCCGTGCCTTGTTTGCTTGTGATAGCACGGAAATAGGGATAGATACCCAGCTTCTCATACTCTTGCGGACGTCGATAGCTCTTGTATCTTTCTTGTAGTTGTCCCATAAATTTATGTAGATAATCTACCTTATTTTAATAATTAGGCTGCAAAGGTACTAATTTTTTTTTAAACAGATTCATTTTTCATAAGAAATCTTTAAAAAAATGGAAAATATCTTTGTTTGTGGGGGATATATCGGGGAGAATTTCGTAATTTTGCAGCGTGAAAAAAATCGTTTTCATCATGAACCCGATTTCGGGGACGGCAAGCAAGGCCAACATTCCCAAACTCATCGAGGAAACGCTCGACAAGGGACTGTTTGACTACGAACTGCGCCTGACGGAACGTGCCGGACACGCGGCGGAAATTGCTGCGGAGGCACAGCGCGAGGGCGTGGACATTGTCGTGGCCATCGGCGGCGACGGCACGGTGAACGAGGTGGCGCGGGCGATTGTCGATTCCAAGACGGCGCTCGGCATCGTTCCCTGCGGTTCGGGCAACGGTCTGGCTCGCCACCTGATGCTGCCGATGAACGCGAAAAAGGCGATTGAAATCATCAATCGCTGCGAAATCCACGAACTCGACTACGGCATCATCAACGGACATCCGTTTTTCTGCACCTGCGGCATGGGATTCGACGCTTTCGTCAGCCAGAAATTCGCCGAGGCAGGCAAGCGAGGGCCGATTACCTACGTGGAAAACGTGCTGCGCGAAGGGCTGAAATACAAGCCTGAAACCTACGAGATTCGCGACGAAACGGGCACGATGCGCGCCAAGGCGTTTCTGATTTCGTGCGCCAACGCCTCGCAATATGGCAACAACGCCTACATCGCGCCGCAAGCCTCGATGAGCGACGGACTGCTCGACGTGATTATCATGGAGCCGTTCGACATGCTCGACGCGCCGCAAATCAGCCTCGACATGTTCAACAAGACGCTCGACAAGAACTCGAAAATCAAAACTTTCAAGTGTCGGCAGTTGCATATCCACCGCAAACAGCCCGGCGTCATCCACTTCGACGGCGACCCGACGATGGCCGATGCCGACGTGGAAATCTCGCTGAAGCCGAAAGGCATCCGCGTGGTCGTGAATCCCGATGCCGACAAGCGCCACCGGCAGCCGAACAAACTGCAAAATGCCGCCAGTTACCTGTTCAACGAAATCAGCATCGTGCGCGACGACCTCACAAAGCAGCGCCGTCACGTTCTCGCACTGAGTAAGGTGCTTCAACGGAAGGCGCAGCATGTCGTAAAAGGGGAAAAATAGTCCCTTTTTTCTAATTCAGCCAGAAAAATTTTACGGCTCCGGCCAAAAATTCATCATTCCGGCAACGCACGGAAACCCTCTCCAAGAATTTCGGAACTTTCGATGATATTCACGAAAGCGTTGGGGGCGATGTTGTGAAGTTCAGCGCGAAGTTTAATCATATTGGTACGATTGAGCGACACGTAAATCAGTTTGCGCTCGCAACCTTGATAGAGGCCGCTGCCAGTGATGCACGTGCCACTGCGATCGAGCACATTGACGATGTAGTCGCGAATGGGTTCGGGACGGTCGGTGACGATGAACATCGTCTTGTCGCTCTTGATTCCATCGACAACGAGGTCGATGACTTTACCTTCGATGAAGATGACGATGACGGAATAAATCGGCAGGCGGATGTCGCCGAAAGCGACGAGCGTGCTCAGCGTGATGATGCCATCGACGATCATCACGAGCGTTCCGAGCGAAATTTTCGTGTATTTGTGGAGAATCATCGAAATGATGTCGGAGCCGCCACTGGTCGCGCCGGAACGGAAAATCAGACCGATGGCAAGACCGTAGATCAAGCCTGCGACAACGGTGTTGAGGAAGTAGTCGGGATGAAACCAGCCGCCGTGATGCGGAATCTCGACCATCGACTTCGCGAACGAAGGCTCGGCATCCGCCACGATGTCGCCGCCGTGAATCACGGGATTGTAGCCCCACCAACTTTCAAGAATGAAGGTGAACACGAAAATCAGCGCGGTCGAAACGATGGTCTTCACGCCGAATTTCGGACCGAGAATCCACGTGCCGATGATGAGCAGCGGAATGTCCATGCAGATGGCGTAAAGCGAGATTTTCCACGGCCACAGCGTGTTGAACACGTTGGAAAGACCGTAGGTGCCGCCGGGCGCCATCAGGTAAGGGTTCACGAACATCACGTCGCCGACTGCGAAGAGCAGACTGCCGACGGTGAGCAGGAAATAGGCAATCAATTCCCTTTGAAAAACTGACTTTTTGCCAAGATTGTTGTTGGGCATAATTGAATATTTTTTAGATTTTTATTCGATTTTCAAAATCGACTGCAAAGGTAACGCATTTTTTGAAAATCCAATCATTTTTTGAATAAAAATGTTGTTTTTTTTCAAAAAAACGCCGAAAGATCGTGAAAATCGGGTAAAAATCAGGTCATTGTGAAGTAATAAAGCGCGAGCGCGGCGACGATGACGACCAAAACGATGATTTTGACGAGGCAACTCGTGACTTTTTTGATGATGAGGAAGCCCACGATGAAAGCGACGAGGGCGAGGATGTAGAGGGTGAAATCTGGATTCATAGTTTGGGTGATGGGTGATGAATGATGGGTGATAAGTGATGAGTGATAAGTGATAAGTGATGGGTGATGGGTGATGAGTGATGATTACTTGAAGATTTGGCGGAAGGGCGTGGGAATGGGCGTGTCGAATTCCATGCGCTCGCGAGTGACGGGATGCCAGAAGCAGAGCACGCAGGCGTGGAGGCAAAGGCGGTGGATCGGGTCGTCGCCATTGCCGTATTTCACATCGCCGCAGACGGGATGTCCCATATCCGCCGAATGGACGCGAATCTGGTTTTTCCGACCCGTTTCGAGCTGAAATTCCACGAGCGAATGTTCGGTTGTGCGGTCGAGCACGCGGAAATGGGTGACGGCGTATTTTCCGCCATTATCGACGGGCGAGGAATAGGTTACGTAAGCCTTGTTGTCCTTCAACCAGTTGGCAATCGTGCCCTCATTTTCCGCCATTTCACCGCTCACAACGGCCACATAGCGGCGGTCATAGACGATTTCGTGCCAGTTGTGTTCGAGGATCTGCTCGGTTTCCATGTCCTTCGCATAGACCATCAGTCCGCTCGTGTCGCGGTCGAGGCGATGGACGACGTGCGCACGGCATTTCTGGCCTGTTTTCTGGAAATAATTGTCGAGCACGCTCTTCACGTTCAGCGACTTGTGGCCGGCGGCCATCGAGAGGATGCCGACATTCTTTTCCACGACGACGAGCCAACGGTCTTCATAGACGAGTTTCACGTAGCGGCTCTTGAACTGGTCGTTTTTCTTGGTCTGGCTGACGGAAATTTTCATGCCTTTTTGCAGCGGAAAATCGAACTGCGTGACGCATTTTCCATTGACCTTGATGCCGCGTCCTTGCAGCGTGGCCTTGATTTTCGAGCGCGACCCCTTGATGTTGGCCAACAGCCACTCCAACAACGGGGCTTCGTCGTTCACAACGTAGTGGTCGTAGCGGTCTTGTTTTAGTTCATAGTTCATAGTTCACAGTTCATAGTTTATAGTGAATAGTGAATAGTTTTTGATTACTCTTCATTCTTCATTCTTCATTCTTCATTTATCATTTTTCTCCCGAGAATTGCTTGATTCGCTGTTCCTCGCTGAGTTTACAGATGAGCAGCGTACCGTCTTTTTCGGCGACGATGCAGTCTTCCAAGCCCTGAATCACAACCTTGCGAGCCTCCGTCGTGTGGACGATGCAATTGTGCGATTCGTACATCGCGATGTCCTTTCCGATGCAGGCGTTTCCGTAGAGGTCGCGAGGCGTGTGCGCCAGCAGCGAACCCCACGTTCCGAGGTCGCTCCACCCGAAATCAGCCGGACAGACGAAAATTTCCTCCGCACGCTCCATAATCGCGTAATCGACCGAGATGTTTTCGCACTCGGGAAAATTTTTGTCGATGGCCTGCTGCTCGTCGGGCGTTCCGAAACAGTCGATAATCGACTGGAAAATCTTGCTCATCGCAGGCTGATAGACGCGGAAAGCGTTGATAATCGTCGGAATGCTCCAGATGAAAATGCCGGCGTTCCAGAAATAGTTGTTCTGCTGAATATAGCTCTGCGCCGTCTGCAAATCGGGCTTTTCGCGGAACGAATCCACGCGATAGAGCTCGTTGTTGCGCGGCGAACTGGCGCTGAGGTCGGCCTGAATATATCCGTAGCCCGTTTCGGGTCGGTCGGGCTTCATGCCGAGCGTCACAATGGCGTCGCTCTCAGCCGTGAAACTCAGACACGAGCGGATGACGCGCTGAAATTCCTCCTCGTCGGCGACGATGTGGTCGCTCGGCGTGACGACGACATTCGCCTTCGGACACTGCGACTTGATGCGCCAACTCGCGTAGGCGATGCAGGGCGCGGTGTTGCGGCGGCAGGGTTCCAAAAGAACGTTCTGCGCCGGCACTTCTGGCAGTTGTTCCTTGACAATGTCGGCGTAACGCTGATTGGTCAGCACCCAGACATTTTCGGGCGGACAGATGCCGCGAAACCGCTCCATCGTCAGTTGCAACAGCGAGCGACCCACGCCCAGCACGTCGATGAATTGCTTCGGACGCTCGGCGGTGCTCATCGGCCAGAATCGGCTGCCCACGCCGCCTGCCATGATAATCAGATGATTGTTTTTCTGCATATTTTATCCTCCTTCATGATTCTATTGTAGAAAATTTCCTGCAAATGTAGTCAAAATTATCCAGTAGCGAAAAATTTTTGGAAAAAAAATGAAAAGAGGACTGTAAAACCGTTGTTTTGCAGCCCTCTTCGCCGTATTTGCGGTGATGATTAAGCCAGAGCAATCAGGCCATTCTCACCCTTGATTTTGCCTTCCTTGAAGAGCCAGCCCATACCGACGAGCACTTCCTCCTCGCTGATCTTGGCGGCCTTGGCAATCTCCTTCACGGTGAGAGCCTTCTCGGCCGTAGCCAGTGCCTGATAGACATCGCCAGCCTTGAAACCAACGTTCTCAGCGTTCAGAGCGACTTCGGCCTTCTTCTCAGCCTTCTTGGCGCAAGCCTTTTTCACAACTGCCTTCGCAGTTTCTTTCACTGCGGGAGCTTTCTTCTCGGCTGCCTTCGGAGCGGCAGCCTTCTTGGTAGTTTTCTTTTCTGCCATAATTTTTTAACCTAAAAACAATTTATAAATACCTAATTGAACTTTTTGCGGACAAACCGCGCTGAATTCTGCTGCAAAGGTAGTCAAAAGCCCGCAACGAGCCTCCGACAATGGCAAAATTTTTGACAGAACGGGCAGTTTTCTTGACTTACATCAAGTTACACTGGCTTCACTGCTCCCGATGCTTGATTTACATCAATTTTCAGGCTTCGTCGTCGCTGTGGAGGTCGAGTTGAATCTGCAATTCGTCGAGTTGCGCTTGGTCGATGAAACTCGGCGCGTCGAGCATCACGTCGCGACCCGAATTGTTCTTCGGGAAGGCGATGCAGTCGCGAATCGAGTCGAGACCTGCCACGAGGCTCACGAAGCGGTCGAGTCCGAAGGCCAGACCAGCGTGAGGCGGCGCACCGTACTTGAACGCATTGATGAGGAAACCGAACTGCGCCATCGCCTTTTCGGGCGTGAAACCGAGAATCTCGAACATTTTTTCCTGCAACTTTCCTTCGTGGATACGCAGCGATCCGCCACCGAGTTCCACGCCGTTGCAAACGAAGTCGTAGGCGACGGCACGAACCTTTTCGGGCGCGGTGTCGAGCAGGGGAATGTCGTCGGGATTCGGCAGCGTGAAAGGATGATGGGTCGCCATCAGACGCTGTTCCTCGTCGCTCCACTCGAAGAGCGGAAAATCGACAATCCACAGACATTCAAACGTGTTTTTGTCGCGCAGTCCGAGGCGGTCGCCCATCTCCAAGCGCAGCGTGCAGAGTTGTGTGCGCGTCTTGTTGGCCTTGTCGCCGCTGAGAATCAGCACGAGGTCGCCGTCCTCTGCGCCCATCGCCGTTTTCAGTTTCTGCCAGACTTCAGGCTCGTAGAACTTGTCAATCGACGACTTCACAGTGCCGTCCTCGTTGAATTTTACATAGACCAAGCCCTTCGCGCCCACCTGCGGACGCTTCACGAAGTCAGTCAGTTCGTCGAGTTGCTTGCGCGTGTAGTTGGCACAGCCTTTCGCGCAGATGCCGCCGATGTATTCCGCCTCGTTGAACACGGGGAACGAGCCCGTGCCTTTCAGCACGTCCATCAGTTCGACAAACTCCATTCCGAAGCGCAAGTCGGGCTTGTCCGAACCGAATCGGCGCATCGCCTCGTGCCACGTCATCTGCTGCAACTTCGCAGGCAGTTCCACACCGCGTGTCTCCTTGAAAATATATCGGACCAAGCCCTCGAAAATCTCCAAAACGTCCTCTTGATCGGCAAACGACATCTCGCAGTCGATTTGCGTGAATTCGGGCTGACGGTCGGCGCGAAGATCCTCGTCGCGGAAGCATTTCGCAATCTGGAAATAGCGGTCGAAGCCCGACACCATCAGCAACTGCTTCAGCGTCTGCGGCGACTGCGGCAGCGCGTAGAATTGTCCGGGATTCATTCGGCTCGGCACGACGAAGTCGCGAGCGCCTTCGGGCGTCGAGCCAATCAGAATCGGCGTTTCCACCTCGATGAAATCGTGCGAGTCGAGGTAGTTGCGCGTCAGAATCGTCATTTTGTGGCGCAACTCCAAATTTTTCCGCACACACGCACGACGCAGGTCCAAATAGCGGTACTTCATCCGCAATTCGTCGCCGCCGTCGGTCTGGTCCTCGATGGTGAACGGAGGCGTGTCGCTCTCGCTGAGCACGTTGAGCCGATCGGCCAGAATCTCGATGTCGCCCGTCGGCATCTTCGGATTCTTCGACTGCCGCTCGCTGACCGTTCCCACGACCTGCACACACCATTCGCGGCCTAATTTATTGGCGTTTTCGCACAGAGCCGCATCCTTCGACTCGTCGAAAACCAACTGCGTGATACCATAGCGGTCGCGCAAATCGACGAAGGTCATTCCGCCCATCTTGCGAACTCGCTGCACCCATCCGGCCAGCGTCACCTGCCGACCGGCATCCGAGAGACGAAGCTCTCCACAAGTGTTTGTTCTATACATAATTATATATAATTTACGATTTGACTATTTTACTATTTGACAATTTCACTTCACACTCCTCACTCCACACTTCACGAATCTCACGAATCAGTCCGCAAAATTACAACTTTTCCACGAAACAACCAACAAAATCGACCGTCTTCTGTTATTATCTCTTAAAAAAATCGTCATTTTGTGCTGTTTTTTAAACAAAAAACGTAACTTTGCGTCGAAATTAACAAACCAAAACGCGAAAAAATGAAAAAAATCCTACTCACAACCATGCTTCTGATGGCATGTGTCAGCCTCGTTTCCGCACAGGAGAAACAGGCTCAAATCAAGTTCGACAAGACGACCCACGACTTCGGAACCTTCTCCGAGGCGCAACCCGTGAAGGAATGTACCTTCACGTTCACCAACGTGGGTACGGCTCCGCTCGTCATCAATCAGGCCGTCGCCTCGTGCGGCTGCACCGTTCCCGCCTATACGAAAGAGCCCGTCGCACCCGGCAAAACCGGTCAAATCAAGGTGACGTACAACGGCAAGGGCAAGTTCCCCGGCCACTTCAAGAAAAGCATCACCATCCGCACCAACGGCAAACCCGAAATGACGCGCCTCTACATCGAGGGCACGATGGAGGAAGCGAAGTAACGATTATTTGGTTATGAGCACGCAAGCGATGACACAGACCATAGCCGATTATTTCAAGACGCAGCCCGTCTTGAAAGCGTGGCTTTTCGGCTCTTTCGCCAGAGGTGAGGAGAGACCCGACAGCGACATAGACCTGCTTGTGCAACTCGACAAAACCGCCCGCGTGAGCCTGATGAAACACGCCGGAATGATAGTCGATTTGGAGGAACGGCTAAATTGCCCTGTTGATTTGGTGATTGACGGAACGCTGTTGCCATTCGCCCGCGAGAGTGCTGAACGCGACAAAAAACTGATTTATGAGAGAGCCAATTAGAGACCGCAGCCGGCTGGAGCACATCCTTACAGCCATCGACCGCGTGATGGCGTTTGTAAAGAACAATTCGTTCGACGAATTGTCGGAGAACGACCTTGTCTATTACGGCATTGTCAAAAACATCGAGATTGTTGGCGAGGCTGCTTACAAACTTTCTCAGCAGTTCCGCGATGCCCATCCCGAAACGCCTTGGAAAATCATTATGAAGATGCGCCACGTTTTAGTACACGACTATTATCAAATAGAGAAAGACGAAATCCGCTTCGTCATTGACGACGACCTTCCGCCCTTGCGCGAACAAGTGACGCGCTACCTTTCCGAAACCGATTGGGAAGCGTGGGAGAATACTCCACAAAACGAAAACGAATCATAATTTTTAATTTAAAAAAGTTGCCTTATGACATAAAACGAACAAAAGACATTTAGATAAGAAGCGTTAGCTTTGATTCTTGCACTTCGGATTTAACTCCTTAACTCCTAAAAAAATTGGAATCGCCGCAAATGGCGATTCCAATTTTTTCGTTTGTCTAAATCTCCCAACCGACGGCACTCGCACCGAGCACGGCGGCGCTGGAACCTTCGAGTCCGCTGACGAGGAACTGTGCCTTGTCCTTGTAGATTTTCAGCACGTTCTCTTCGTAAGCCTTCTTGATGGGGTTCATAATCAGGTCGCCGGCCTTCGTCACGCCACCGAAGAAGATGAACGCCTCGGGCGAGGAGAACGCTGCAAAATCGGAGCAGGCTTCGCCGAGAATCTGACCTGTAAACTCGAAGATTTCGTTGGCCAACTTGTCGCCTTTTCCGGCTGCAATTGCCACGTCAAGGCTCGTGATGTCGTCGGGATTCAGTTCGCGCAACAGCGACGGCTGCTCAGTCGTGGAAAGCAGTTCGCGAGCCGTGCGAGCCATGCCCGTAGCCGAGCAATAGGTTTCCAGACAGCCCTTGCGACCGCATCCGCAGGGACGACCGTCGCGACGCACAACCACATGGCCGAGTTCGCCTGCGAAACCGTCGCTGCCATAAACCAACTGACCGTTCACAACGATGCCTGAACCGACACCCGTGCCGAGCGTAATCATGATAAAGTTCTTCATTCCGCGAGCCACGCCGTAGATCATTTCGCCGATGGCGGCAGCGTTGGCGTCGTTGGTCAGTGCGACGGGGATTCCGAGCCGTTCCTTGAACATATCGGCCAATGGCACGATGCCGTCGCGACCCCACACGAGGTTCGGCGCAAACTCAATCGTGCCGTTGTAGTAGTTGCCGTTGGGCGCACCGATGCCCATCGCCTTGATTTTCTCGATGCCGCCCACCTGCTCGATAATCGGCTCAAGCGCCTTCACCGAGGCATCGACATAGTCGGCCACATTGTCATAAACTTGCGTCTTGATAGCGGTCGTGGCCTTGATTTCGCCACGGCTATCGACGATTCCAAACACCGAGTTTGTACCTCCGAGGTCCAAACCAATCACATAGGGTTTCAAAGTTTGTTGTTCGTTCATAACTTCCTTATTTTTTGATTTTTGAAAAATATTCTTCTACATTATTGTTATATACCAAGAAATTCGTTTTGTTTTTGGTTTTCAAGTTGCAAAGTTAATAAAAAAAGAACTAACACCATTCTTTTTCAAAGAAATTAACTTTTTCGCATCAAAAAAACACGAAACTCCGACGGTCTAAAATGTAAGATACCGAAATAAAATAGAGAAAAATTTGTAAAATACCGAAATTTATTCGCCAAAAAAGTGTAAAATATCGAAATAAAATAGAGAAAAATTTGTAAAATACCGAAGTTTCATTATCTTTGCAGCCTGAAACAACAGATATAGAATGATGACAACGCAAGATTTTCTGCCCATAGTGACAGAGCAACGGGAAGAGTTTCTTCACGAGGATATGACAGGGTTATGTCCCCGTCAAGAAGAAGAGCAGATCAACTTGAAAAGCAAGTTGGCTCAAGTTGTGATTGGTGTGCGGCGCAGCGGAAAATCCACATTGTGTCGCAAAGTGCTGCGCAAGTCTGGTGTCAGGGCTGCTTATGTCAATTTCGATGATGAGCGGTTGGAAAATGTCGGGCGTGAGGATTTGAACACCCTACTTGAAGCGCTGTATTTCGTGTATGGAGATTTCGACTACCTGCTGCTTGACGAAGTGCAGAATGTTGATGGATGGCCTTTGTTCGTCAATCGACTGCTTCGTCAGAACATACACTTGCTTGTTACTGGAAGCAACGCCAAGTTGCTGTCCAACGAACTTACCACGCACCTCACGGGGCGGCATCATAAAATAACACTTTATCCGTTTTCCTTCGCCGAATATGCGACGGTCAAACAGCTTGATTCACGCTCTTTGACAACGAAAGGACAGGCAAAACTGGAACGTGCACTATATGACTACTTGTTGCAGGGCGGCTTCCCGGAATTGATGAACGAAAGCGATGGGCAAGACTACATCATGGGACTTTTGGATGCCATCGTAAAACGCGATATAACGAAGCGTTTCAACGTGCGCTACCCCGAAATCCTGCAACGATTAACGACTTACCTGATAGACACATTCGCCCAGGAGTATAACGCCACAACCATAGCCGGGCTATTGGGCGTGTCCGACCACACGGTCACAACCTATTGCAACTACCTGCAAGAGGCATTTCTGCTGCTGTCGGCACACAAATTCTCCTATAAAAGCCGAAACCGCATCCGAGGAGAAAAACTTTATGTAGTTGACAATGCGCTTATCTCCAACCGCACCAATACGTTTTCACCAGAAAACTTGGGTTGGCGACTGGAAAATGCCGTGTTTGTAGAGTTGTTACATCGGGCAGGCAGACGCTATGCAGACGTGTTTTACTACCGTGACCGCAACTTTGAAATAGATTTTCTCGTTGCCAAAGGCGGTGTGGTGGAAGAATTGTATCAGGTCTGCTATGATATATCGAATGAAAAAACGCGCAAACGGGAAATCAAGTCGCTTTTATTGGGTGCACAAGCATTTCATTGCCAAAATCTCACCATCATCACATTCTCACAGACAGAAACGGTTCTGCAAGATGGTTATACAATCAACATCATTCCTGCCACTCGCTGGCTGATTCAAGAATGACGCAAAAAAAATGCCCGCGTTTCACAACGCAGGCATTTCACAAGTGAATAATAACTCAAGTATTTAAAAAACAACTCAAGTATGAGTAAAAATAACATTTTTAAAATCATTGGAACCAATAGTTCTTATACTGTTCGTCGTAACCTGGTGTGTTTCCTGTATTAGGACGATAGCCTGCGACACGCAGCGTTCCTTTGGCTCTATAATCGTAATGCTTTACCTCCGACGAAGACATTATAAAATCATATGCCAACCCTGTTGATGTAGAACCTTCTGTGGTGAGAGGTGTTTTTATCCAATAATTCGTAAATGATCTGACACCACCAAATGCTGGTAGGAAAAAGTATTGGTTAATCACAGAAGCGTCTGGCCTGCCTTTACTTGGAACTCGGGCAGTCATGTTTGCAAGAACAGAATTGGAGAATCCTGTGATATACTTCCTCCTTTTCAGCCAAATGCCGCCTCGCCGTGTTTCTGTCGTACCATCAGAGCGATTGTAAGTCCATTTCAAGGAATTGTCCCAATAAGGTCTATCTGCTACAGATATCTCCATATACCATGATGCCTCATTAAAATTCGGAATCGTCTGCCAAAATGTGCCAGGGAGATTGATGTCTGTGATATAATCACTTGGTAAAGCAGTTCCTGACTCACCTTGTGTCGTAGCACCCCATTTATAGTATAAATTATCTTCATTGAAAATTAATCCGTAGTCCACTTCGGCGTAGTGCAGTTCGTGTACGAAGGTATAGACTCCGTTGGGTTGATATTGCTTGAGCGCGATGTCCTTGATGAAGTCGTATTCGACGCCGTCTTTCTTGGCGTAATAGCGGATGGTGAGTTGGTGCGTGCCGGGCGCAATGACCATGAAGCAATGCGGCGCGGCGTTGTTTACGTCGCTCAGGACAGGCGCGGTTTTCAGCAGGCCGAAGCCTGTGCCTGCCACGTTGCGGCAGTTGAGCGTGATTTCCTGCTTGCCGGTGCCTGCGTCGGGATGGTCGGCAAGTCCGTCGTCGTAGGTGAAGTCGAATGTTCCGGCGATGTTCGATGCGCTCAGGTCTGAGTAAACCTCGATTTTCTCAAGCGTGTAGTCGCCTGTCAAATCTGTGTGAATGTAGGGGTAGAACAGCAGGTAGGATGCCTTGTGGTTTAGCGTGAAGCGATAGCTGCCGTTCCCTTGCTTGTAAGCCCTCGCCGTGCCGCAGTCGCCGGAGGTTCCGAGGTGCGAGCCGTCGTTCCACGCTTTTTGTGTCTGCACGTCGGCAACGATCACTTTGTTATACTGCGTGGTGGCTGTGTCGCCGTTGGCGTAGCCCGTGTAGAGCAGTTGGTATTCTTCCTCGGTGTAGCTGCCCGGAAGAACGAACTTTGCCGTCGGGGTGTTCGGGGCGGCAATGTCGCTCTTCGTGCTCTTGTTCCACTCGCTTCCGTCGTTGACCCAGATTTTGTCGCCCTTTTCCCAGAAAAATGCGCGCTTGTTGTTGATGGATGTGCGCGTCAGGTCGTCGTCGCCGCACGAGAATACGGCCTGTGCGGTGGGGTTCTTCTCGGCGGCGTTTTCTCCGCCGTTGTCAATGACTTCTTCGCCGCAGCCCGTCAGCGCGGTGGCCGTGAGCATCGTTGCGGCGAACATGAATAACTGAATGAAATTCTTTTTCATGATTCTTTAAATGTTTTGTTTTTTGATTTTTAGTTTCTAATCACTTCCCTTCGGTCAGTGACCGTTGGTTCTTAAGTTTTAATTTCTCACTCTGGTGATAGTCCGGCCATTCACATCCACGGCCCTTCAATTACGAACTCCTGTCCGAGGATGTTGATTGACTTTGCTCCGTACTCGATGCCGCCGTCGCTTCCGCCGTGATGGTCGCTATTGCCGGATTCGTCGGTGCCGTCGCCGTGTCCTCCATAGAACGATGTGCCGAGCAATTTCATCGACTCGACAATGGAAAAGACTTCGGTTTGCGGAGCTGCATAGACGGATTTTGCCGCCACTTGCTTCATTCCTTTTTCTGTCATTTTTCCTTTACCTTAATAAGCGGTGCTTCAGTCCTATTACACCATAATTAGAAATGAAAAGACGTGAACTGATACGATCTACATCTTTTTGGAGAGGTCTTAGGAAACCTGTGAACAAAGATATAGTGACACCAACCCACGCGGCAGCATGGAGACTACACTATGTTATCTTGTGTTCAGGTGAAATTTCCTAAGTTTCTCCAAACAAGATTAGGACATAACGTCTCTTTTTAATTAACCAAAATGTCGCGACGAAATCTTCCCGAAGGAATCAAACGTCGGTGCAAAGGTACGACATATTTTGAAAATAGAAAAATTTTTGCCACTTTTTTTTGTTTCAGTGGTGAAAATGAGAAATTTTTCGTACCTTTGCAGTCGCTATGCCATTTCAAATGCCAATTAACATCTTGGATTTCATCTTCAAGGGGATGCTCATTGGGATGATTGCATCGGCTCCGATGGGGCCGGTGGGAATCCTT
>JAFYJH010000130.1 GCA_017538195.1 Prevotella sp. | reverse complement strand
CGTTAAGAACAATTCGATTGTATTGCATATCGTTATCATTTTAGTTAATACTCGCTTAACTCGCATCATCTTACCACCGTGGCATAACGTAGGCTCGGTTGGTGTGCATTGAAGCACTCTTGATGGCTAATCTGGGTGCAAAGATAGCAAAAAAAGTCGAATAATACAAAATAAATAAGACTTTTTTTGTACCTTTGCGCCCGATGCGCATAGCAATATTGAATTTGATGCCGCTGAAGGAAGTCACGGAGCGTGATTTTCTCAGAATTATGGGCCGTATGCCGCATCCGGTGGAAATCCACTGGATGCGGTTGCGGTCGCACGTGCCCAAACATGCTTCGCCGGAGCACATGGACGCGCTCTACGAGTATTTCGACGAGCTGGAAACTGCGCCCGACGGACTGATTGTGACGGGGGCACCAGTGGAGCAAATCGACTTCGAGCAGGTGACTTATTGGCCGGAACTTTGTGAGATTTTCGACTGGGCGCGGACGACTGTGAAATCGACGATTTTCGTCTGTTGGGCATCGCAGGCAGGGCTCTATCATCATTATGGTGTGCCGAAATATCCGCTTCCGAGCAAGAAATTCGGCATTTTTCGGCAGAAATTGCTCGTCGAGAGTCCGCTTTTCGGCGGTTTCGGTCGCGAATTGGTGATGCCGCACAGTCGGCACACGGAGATTCGGCGCGAGGACATTCTGGCGCATCGCGATTTGACATTGGCAGTGGATTCGGAGGAAACGGGACCGTCGATTATCACGGCTCACGACGGTCGTGAAATTTTCATCACGGGACATTGGGAATACGCCACTGACACACTCGACACGGAGTATCGCCGCGATATGAAAAAAGGTCGGACGGATGTCGGTTTGCCCGAGAATTATTATCCTGAGGACGATCCGCAGAATCCGCCGGTCGATACGTGGCACGAGGCGACGATTCTTTTTTATAAAAATTGGATGGAAAGGTTGTGAGGTTTTGAGGTTATAAGGTTTTGAGATTATAAGGTTTTGAGGTTTTAAGGTTAGGATGTTGAAAAAGCTTGAACTGTTGGCTCCGGCCAAGAATTTGGAATGTGGCATTGCCGCCATCGACCACGGCGCAGATGCCGTTTACATCGGGGCTCCGCGCTTCGGTGCACGGGCTGCGGCAGGCAATTCGGTGGAGGATATTGCTGCGCTTTGCCGCTATGCCCATCAGTTCGATGCGAAGGTTTATGTCACGACGAACACGATTATTTTCGATGACGAACTCGACGACACGTTCCGACTGATTGAGGAACTTCAAGCGGTTGGCGTTGATGCGGTTCTTGTGCAGGATATGAGCCTCACCCCCGGCCCCTCTCCCGTAGAGAGGGGAGCACGGATGGGACTCGCTCTCCACGCAAGCACGCAAACCGACAACCGCACGGCGGAAAAAGTGGCATGGCTGCGGTCGCAGGGTTTCAGTAGGGTCGTGTTGGCGCGGGAATTGTCGTTGGAGGAGATTCGCGAGATTCATTCGGAGGTGCCCGATGTCGAATTGGAAGTTTTCGTACACGGCGCGTTGTGCGTGAGTTACAGCGGTCAGTGCTATCTGTCGCAGCATTGTTTCGGTCGCTCGGCGAATCGTGGCGAGTGTGCGCAGATGTGTCGGATGAAATACGACCTTGTCGATGCCGACGGGTGTGAAATCGGGAATCAGCGGCATTTTCTGTCGTTGAAAGACCTCTGCCGAATCGACGATTTGGAGGCACTGGCCGATGTCGGTGCTGTTTCGTTCAAGATTGAGGGTCGGTTGAAGGATGTCAGTTATGTGAAAAATGTCGTGGCGGCCTATAGTCAGCGGCTCGACGCGCTTTGTCGGAAGCGTCCCGACGATTTCCAAAGGGCTTCGCGCGGGCGCGTGAACTACTTTTTCACGCCCAACTTGAAAAAAACGTTCAACCGAGGTTTCACGGACTATTTCCTGCATTGCACACGCGACAAAGAGGGCGTTTTGCAGGGTCGGCAGGCGGACATCGTTTCGCTCGACACGCCGAAGGCTCTCGGCGAATACGTGGGCAAAGTGAAGGAGATTCGGCGCGATTCGCTGACGGTGGCAGGTACGGCGGCGTTTGCGAATGGGGACGGAGTGTGTTTTTTTGAAGGGAATGAAAGGGAATGGAAAGGAAGTGAAAGGGGAGTAAAAGGGAATGATTTGATTGGATTTCGGGTGAATCGGGCGGAGGGAAACCGTCTTTTTCCGTTGAAAATGCCCGATGGATTGCGCACGGGGATGTCGCTCTACCGCAACCACGATATGGCATTTGAAAAATTGATGTCGGGCAAGACTGCCGAGCGGAAAATCCCTGTGAAAATGGTGTTTCGAGAGGTCGAAAATGGCTTTGAACTTTTGTTGGATGAAGGGACGTTGGATGAAGGAATAAGGATGAAGGATGAAAGATGTCGGAAAGAGGTTCTGGAAATTGAAAAAGTTTTGGCGGAGAAGCCGCAGCGCGACAACATTATCCGACAACTCACGAAACTTGGAAATACGCCCTTCGTTTGCGATAAAATCACCATCGAGGGCGATGCCGACAAATATTTTATTCCGTCGAGTCAGTTGGCGGAGTTGAGGAGGAGAATAAGCCCCACCCCTAACCCCTCCCCAGAAAGGGAGGGGAGTGAAAGACCCACCCCCAGCCTCTCCCGACAGGAGGGGAGTCAAAATCCAAATTCGAATGTTTTTCCCCTCCCGTGGGGATGGGCTGGGGGTGGGTATTTGCTCAACGTTTCCAACCACCTCGCCCGCAAATTCTACGAACAGCAGGGCGTTGCCGTCGAACCGGCATTTGAACTGAATGAGCCGTCGCAGGCGAAGTTGATGCAATGTCGCCACTGCCTGCGCTACACGATGGGCTACTGCACGAAGCACGGCGGACAAAAACCTGCGTGGCGAGAACCGCTGTCGTTGCGATTGGCCGACGGTCGGGCGTTTCGATTGGAATTTGACTGCAAAAATTGTCAGATGAATGTTCTTTCGAGGTTGTAAGGTTTTAAGGTTGTGAGGTTTTAAGAAAAAAGGTAAAAGGTAAAAAAGTAAAGAGGGAGTTCCCTTGAGTGAAACGAAAAAAAAAGAGTTTTTTGAGAACTTGCTCGGAAAAAAAGATAAATAATATAAGAAAATGAGGAAAATTATCTATTTGATTTTGGTGATACTAACGCTCTGTTTGTCAGGGTGTTACAACAAGAAATACGCTGAGGGAAGGCACTATTCCTTCAACTACAATTTCGTGGTGAAGGCCGACTCGATCGACCTGCTTCGGCAGCAGCCCGAGGAACTCGCCAGCGACCTGATGACCGACTCGTTCATCGTCAAGAAAGGCAGTCACCTCGTCGTGGCCGACTTCCGCGTGATGCCCAACGACACGATTGATTCCGTCTGGGTGCAGGTTGCCACGCAAAATTCTGAGTTCGGTTGGACGCGCGAGGCCGAACTGCTGCCCGCAGTCGTGCCCGACGACCCGATTTCGCAGTTCATTTCGACCTTCTCCGACCAGCACGTGCTCTATTCGCTCATCGTCGTCATCCTGATTGCCTTCCTCTACCTGCTTTTCAAGGTCAATCGCCACAACGCCCACATCGTCCATTTCAACGACATCGACTCGTTCTATCCGATGCTCTTGGCCATCATCGTCGCCGTTGCCGCCACCTTCTACGCCTCGCTTCAGATGTTTGCGCCCGAACTCTGGGAACAATTCTACTATCACCCGACGCTCAACCCCTTCTCCGTGCCTGGGCTGCTGTCGGCTTTCCTTGTGTCGTTCTGGGCGATGATCATCGTCGGCGTGGCCGTTCTCGACGACATTCGCGGCAAACTTCCCTTCGGCGAAACGCTGCTCTACCTCGGCGGTTTGTTGGGCATTTGCGCCATCAACTACATCGTTTTCAGCATCACTACGCATTGGTACGTCGGTTACGTTTTGTTGGCGATTTACGTCGTTTTCGCCATCCGAAAGTATCGGCGAAGAAGCGGAAAATCCACATAAATGAGGATTGTGGAATTGACGGAAAAGTCGTAATTTTGCAGCCGAAATTCGAGGAACGAGGAAGGAGGAACGAGGAAAGATACCAAAACGAAACTTGAATATGAAAAAAATCATCCTTATCAGCCTGATTCAGGCGATTTTCGTGCCTGCGATGGCCGAAATTGAACAAAACGACACGTCGCGTGTGCTCGACTTGGACGAAGTGGTTGTGGTTTCGCAACCGAAAGAGCAGGTTCGACTGCGCCTTCAACCATTGAGCAGCAGCGTGTTCGGAAGTGAGCAGATTCAGCAGTTGAACGTGCGCGATTTGAGCCAGTTGTCGCAGTTCGTACCCTCGTTTGTGATGCCGCAATACGGTTCGCGTCTGACCTCGTCGATGTATGTGCGAGGCATCGGTTCGCGCATCAACAATCCCGCTGTGGGTGTCTATTACGACAATATTCCGCTGATGTCGAAGGCGGCGTTCAACAACCACTTTTATATGCTCGACCGTGTCGATATTTTGCGCGGTCCGCAGGGCACGCTCTACGGTCAGAACACCGAGGGCGGACTCGTGCGTATCTACTCGAAAAACCCGATGAACTATCAGGGAACCGACGTGCAGTTGGGCATCGGAACGGGACTTTATTCGAATGTCGAAGTGGCGCATCACCATCGTCCGAGCGAGAAATTGGCTTTCACGGTGGCTGGATTTTCCAGCGGTTTGAAGGGTTTTATCGACAACCAGAATTTCGACGAGAAAAACGACAAGTCGAATGAGGCCGGTGCGAAAGTCCGACTGATTTATCAGCCCTCGACACGCCTGAGATTCGACTGGACGGCCGATTATCAATACGTCAATCAGAATGGTTTCGGGTACGGACAGGCTTATCCATATCCGCACAAATTTTGTGCTGAAAACACGTGGGATCCTGCTACAACCATTATGAACAGTTACAAGCGCAATATGCTCAACACGGGTCTGAACATCAGCTACGAAATGCCGAAACTGCTCTTTACATCGACCACGAGTTACCAATTCCTGCAAGACAAGATGCTGATGGACCAAGACTATATGGAGCCCGACTATTTGCGACTCGAACAGCGGCAGAAAATGAACGCCGTGACGCAGGAATTGGTGCTTCGGAGCCGCGAAAAAAGCCGTTGGAATCACGCGAGCGGCCTTTTCGCCTCGTATCAGTGGCTACGAACCGACGCGCCCGTGTATTTCGGCGATGAAATGCGCAACAATCTGGCGTATGCCATCTTGAATTATATGCCACCGCAGGTGCAGTCGATGTTTACGGTCTGGGAAATTCCGACGCTCGAAGTGGCTGAAACCTTCCATACGCCACAGTTGAATCTGGGTGTTTTCCACGAGTCAAACCTCTGGCTGTCAGACCGTTTCGTGGCGACGCTCGGCTTCCGACTGAACTTCGACAAGGTGAAAATCGACTACGACACCGAAGCCCTGATGCTGCTGCACTACGCTGCGCAGATGG
>JAFYJH010000129.1 GCA_017538195.1 Prevotella sp. | reverse complement strand
GGTGCAAAGATACGAAATTTTTTGCAATTCACAACCGCCAAGGAGCTGCGCATCGAGCAGTTCCGGTTGTTTATGCCGGTGCAAAGATACGAAATTTTTTGCAATTCACAACCGCCGTTTTCGATTAAGATATAGCGGTAGGGTTGTTTATGCCGGTGCAAAGATACGAAATTTTTTGCAATTCACAACGCCGCAGGATAAGATTAGTGAGTATGTGACGTTGTTTATGCCGGTGCAAAGATACGAAATTTTTTGCAATTCACAACTCGCGAGAACCTCACCGCCATCATGACACGTTGTTTATGCCGGTGCAAAGATACGAAATTTTTTGCAATTCACAACACACTCGCGGTCATGGCGGTGGCAAGTTGAAGTTGTTTATGCCGGTGCAAAGGTACTAATTTTTTAGCAAATCACAACGGAATTTGAGTCGTACCCATTTGGGGTACAACTGAACTATCATTGGGACAAATTGTCCCCACGTAGAAAGCCTCCGCCACTACCTCACATTCAAAATCTTATGCGTCTGTAGCGAGAGTTTCCACTTCGGATTTTGTTTGATATATTCGATGCATTGCGCGACGATCTGGGCATTGAGGGCAGCGTCGCCGACGTCGCAGGGTTGCAGATAGTAGTGCTTGGCTTGGATGCCGTGGTCGTCGGGTTCGGTTTTTCCGTCGAACACGACTTTCAGTTCGTCGCATCGGGTCAGGATGGGCTTTCCGATGTCGCCCACGAAAGTTTGTTTGGGACTGAGCGTAATCCAGTCGATGTTGGGCGGTGTCGGCCTCGTGCCGTTGGTTTCCATCGCGACTCGATAGCCGTTTTGGTGGAGAAGGTCGATGAGTTCGGGCGTGGTTTGCAGCGTCGGTTCGCCGCCCGTCAGCACGACCAACGGAGCCTGCGCACTCTGGCGGCGCACTTCCTCGAGGATTTCGAGTTCGCTCATTTCCGTGCCCGACAAATGTTCGGTATCGCAGAACGGACAGTTCAGATTGCAGCCCGAAAAGCGCACGAAAACGGCTGGGGTTCCGGTGTTTGCGCCCTCGCCTTGTAAACTGTAGAAAATTTCGTTTACCTTCACTGTTTTATTCGTCTTTTTCGTAGATGGCCGTATTTCCGTCGCTTTCCTGCACTTCTGTTTTCCAACATTCGGGAATCTGGTCTGTCACCCATTTGGCGATGTTCTCGGCTGTTGGGTTGAAGGGCAGCAGGTCGTTGAGAACGCCGTGGTCGAGGTAACCGTGAATCTTGTTTTTGATGTGCTTGAAATCGACCACCATTCCGTCTTTGTTCAGCTCTTTCGCCTTGCAATGCACGGTGATTCGCCAGTTGTGGCCGTGAAGTTTCGTACACTTGCTTTCGTAATCGAGGCTGAGGCGGTGGCTCGCGGCAATTTCCATTTGTTTTGTGATGTAGTACATATTTTTTTTTTAATTTTCGTATTCGGTTGTGTCCTTGATTTGGGCGAATTTCATCGCTTCTTTCCGTTCTTCGCAGGTGGCGCATTTTCCGCAATGCTTCTCGCCGCCTTTGTAGCAGGAATAAGTCGTTGCGTAGTCGATGCCGAGTTCCTTGCCGATTTCGGCGATTTGTCCTTTTGTCAGACCCGTGTAGGGCGCAGCAATTTTGACGTGCAGATAAGTTCCGTAGGCCGTCGCCTCGTTCATCGCCGTGATGAACGTGGCGCGACAGTCGGGATAGAGGGCGTGGTCGCCGCCGTGGTTGGCAATGAACACGTATTTCAGTCCTCGGCTCTCGGCCAGACCGCAGGCAATCGACAGCATGATGCCGTTGCGGAAGGGAACGACGGTCGATTTCATGTTTTCCTCTCCGTACTCGCCTTCGGGCACGGCGTCGGCACCTTCGAGCAGCGAACTTTTGAAATACTGCCGCATGAAGTCCAAGGGAATCACGATGTGCTCGATGCCCAGTTGCTTGCAATGGTAGGCCGCCCACTCCGCTTCGCGCTTGTTGTGGTTGCTGCCGTAGTCGAAAGTGACGGCGAGGGCGATATTTTTCTGGCGGTCGTGGAGCAGCGTCACGCTGTCCATTCCACCGCTCAAAATGATGACTGAATCTTTCATGTCTGTCAAATTTTAATCTTTTCTGTCAAATTTTAATCAGTTCGATGCAATTTCTTCATTGATTCGATAAAATTCTTGAAAATCGCTTTTCTTCGGCTGCAAAAATACGAATTATTTCCGAAAAAAATGGTTTTTCGAGCGAGAAAAGTCAATTTTTTTTGGTTTTTCGCCCACGAAGTTGTACCTTTGCACCCCGAAACTCGAAAAAAAATGACGCAGACAATCAGAATCAAGGATATTGCCGAGCGCGCTGGCGTGTCGGTGGGAACGGTTGACCGTGTGCTGCACGAGCGGCCAAACGTGTCGAAATCGGCTCGCGAAAAAGTGGAAAAAGCCCTGAAAGAGATGAATTATCAGCCGAATGCATACGCTTCGGCACTGGCTTACAATCGCAGTTGTTCGCTCCACATGCTCGTGCCGAAACACGAACAGGATGCGCACTGGGACGAAGTCGAAGAGGGCGCGATGAAGGCGAAGGAGGCTTGTCGCGATTTCCACGTGGATGTGAAGATTCACCACTACGAGCGGCTGAATCCCGACTCGTTCATCGCTTGCTACGAGGCGATTCTGAACGAGAAACCCGACGGACTTGTCATCGTGCCGACCGACCTCGACACGACGCGCGGACTGACCGACACGCTGCACGAGCGCAACATTCCCTTCGTGTTGCTCGACTCGTATATGCCCGACCTGCGACCGCTGTCGTTCTTCGGTCAAGATTCGTTTGCAAGCGGCTATTTCGCGGCGAAAGTGCTGATGATGGTGGCATCGGACGAGAAGGAAATCCTGATTGTGAAACAGACGGAAAACGGACGGGTGACGAGTAAGCAGCAGGCGAATCGCGAGGTGGGATTCCGCCACTACATGACCGACCATTTCCCGAAAATCGCCATCCGCGAACTGAACTTGCCGATTTCCTACTCGCGGAAGGATTGTTGGCAGACTTTGGAGGATTTTTTCACGAGTCATCCGCAGATTCACCACTGCATCATGTTCAATTCCCGTGCGCACATCGTGGGCGAATATTTGCTGAAGACGAACCGCCGCAACATCCAGATCATGGGCTACGATGTGGTGCCGAAAAATGCCGAGTGTCTGCGCGAGGGAAGCATTTCGTTCCTCATCGCCCAACACGCTTATTTGCAGGGTTATTCAAGCATCGACTCGCTGTTTCAGGCCATCGTTTTGAAGAAGAAAATCAATTCGGTGAACTACGTGCCGATTGAATTGCTGATGAAGGAAAATGTCGATTTCTATCGGCGGACGCAATTGTAGTTTCAGAACGACGAGTTGTTCACAAAATTTTCGTTGGAACGGATGATTTGCAGGCGGTGGCGGTCGGTGTAGTCGATGGACATGATTTTTGGCGCGAATTTTTCGCAAGGAATCGATAGGGCGACGTGGCCCATCGTGCGGCGAAGATTCAGTTCGACGCAGGGATGCAAGGAATCATTAGTTATCATCATGTCGATGCCGAAAGGTCCGATGTATCGACCCGAAAATTCTTCAGAAACAATGCTGCAAATCGCCTCGGAAAGCCGCGTTTGGATTTCCACAGGCACCCATTCCGACAAAATTTTCTGTTTTTCCCGTTCCGAAGCGATGAGATTGCCCGTGTAGGCTCCGTTTTTCGTCAAAAACAGCGACAAACCTTTGAAAACAACCGATTTGTCGGCCTTCGCCTCAAATTCCATTGCGAAATCCGTCACTTTCTCGTAAAAAGGTTCGACCATCATTCCGCCCTGCTGCCCGACGACGCGACGCGCCCACGAGAGATTCCGCTCAAGTTGTTTCGGGTCGAAAACGTAGCGGATGCCGCGTCCGCTGCTGCTCCACGGCGATTTCAGCACGAAGGGAATCTCCGCAGCCGACGGCAATTCCGACGCGCGGGAAATATAGCGCGAAACGCCGACCGTCTTGAACGACAACCGCGAGCGCAACGCCGGAAGCAAATGCTCGGCAGCCCAACGGCGACTGCTCAACTCGCGAATCGTCCGAATTTGCTCGGCTGACGGGCAAAATCGCCCCAAACCGGCCTTCGACAGCGTTTCCACGACTCCAAAATCCCATCCCCACGGCTCGATTTCGACCTCCGAAAACTGCTGCGACAGCCGCCGCAAATCGTCCGAAGAAACAAAACGAGCCTTGGCCATCAGCGTTCCGAAGGACTTCGACTGCCGCACCGTCTCCTCGACATCCTCGACCAGCACGAAATCGCCGTCGTCCGCCCACAGCGCAGGCAGGAAAGCGAGGTCGCGCCGCAGTTGCCGAGCCGCGAGTGGCGCAGTGAATCGTCGGACATCCGCAGCCAGCGCAATGTCGTGTTCAGGATTGAAAATATGCAGTTTCACACGGCAAAGTTAGCGATTTTTGTGCGAAATACGGATTATTTTTTCAGATTTTTCGACCCTTAGTTTGCATTATTAAAAATTAGTTGTACCTTTGCAACGTTTTAAAACAAAATCATCATTTTTAGGTATTTTCTTCGAAAATGACAAGACTGACTGAAAGCGAACATCAGGCTCTGATGGAAGATATGAAATGACATAAATACATGAAGGTATGAAACGAACAAAGATTGAACAATTATTGGTTGTCATCGCTTGGGCGGGACTGATTGGTGGTATTCTCTTTACGGTTCTCGTAAGCAAGGGAATTATGGAATCAAATGCGGAGATGGCTTTCCCACAAGCCGTTGTGACCTTTGTGGGTGGCATTGGCGCTTCAATTGTCGGTTGGGCCGTTTTGATGCAAGTGGTCAAAATCTCCGACAGATTAAGAAAGATTGAAAATCAATTAAGCAAATAACAAAACAAGTTTCACTTAATACATTCATCAAACAAAATGGCAAAAGAAAAGAAATTTATCACTTGTGATGGTAACGAGGCTGCGGCTCACGTGAGCTATATGTTCTCGGAAGTAGCTGCAATCTACCCCATCACACCGTCTTCGCCGATGGCGGAGCACGTCGATGAGTGGGCCGCTCGCGGTCGTAAGAATCTTTGGGGACAGAACGTTTCCGTGCAGGAAATGCAGTCGGAAGGCGGTGCCGCCGGTGCGCTTCACGGTTCGTTGCAGGCCGGTGCGCTGACCACCACGTTCACCGCATCGCAGGGCTTGCTGCTGATGATTCCCAACATGTACAAAATCGCCGGTGAAATGCTGCCTTGCGTATTCGACGTTTCGGCTCGCACACTGGCTTCGCACTCGCTCTGCATCTTCGGCGACCATCAGGACGTGATGGCTTGCCGCCAGACGGGTTTCGCAATGTTCTGCTCAGGTTCGGTGCAGGAAGTGATGGATCTGACGGCTGTGCCCCACTTGGCTACGCTGAAGACGCAAATTCCGTTCGTGAACTTCTTCGACGGATTCCGCACATCGCACGAGTACCACAAAATCGAGGTGATGGAACAGGAAGATGTGGCGAAACTCGTCGATCCCGAAGATGTGAAGCGTTTCCGCGACCGTGCGCTCTCGCCTGAGCGTCCGATGACACGCGGTACAGCCGAGAATCCTGAGACTTTCTTCACCCATCGCGAGGCTTGCAATGCCGCTTACGACAACGTGCCCGAGGTGGTGGAATACTATATGCAGAAAGTCAGCGAAATCACGGGCCGCGAGTATCATTTGTTCGACTACTACGGCGCGAAGGATGCCGAGCGCATCATCATTCTGATGGGTTCGGCCACGGAAGCCGCCCGCGAAGCCATCGACCACCTCACCGCACAGGGCGAGAAGGTCGGTATGGTGGCCGTACACCTCTATCGTCCGTTCTCGGTGAAGCACCTGCTGGCCGCCGTTCCCAAGACGGTGAAGCGCATCGCCGTGCTCGACCGCACGAAGGAGCCGGGCGCAGAGGGCGAACCGCTGTATCTCGACGTGAAATCGGCATTCTACGATGTCGAAAACAAGCCGCTCATCGTCGGCGGACGCTACGGTCTGGGCTCGTCGGACACCACGCCTGCGAAGATCATCGCCGTGTTCAACAACCTCGCTCTGCCCGAACCGAAGAATCATTTCACGGTCGGCATCGTCGATGACGTGACCTTCACTTCGCTGCCCGAAGTCGAGGAAATGGCACTCGGTGGCGCAGGTATGTATCAGGCAAAATTCTACGGCCTCGGAGCCGATGGAACGGTCGGCGCAAACAAGAACTCGGTGAAAATCATCGGTGATTCGACGAACAAATATTGTCAGGCTTACTTCAGCTACGACTCGAAGAAGTCGGGCGGCTTTACTTGCTCGCACCTGCGTTTCGGCGACACGCCGATTCGCTCGACCTACCTCGTGACGACCCCGAATTTCGTGGCTTGCCACGTTCAGGCTTACCTGCACATGTACGATGTAACGCGCGGTTTGCAGAAGAACGGAACGTTCCTTCTGAACACGATTTTCGACGGCGACGAACTCGTGAATTTCATTCCGAACAAGGTCAAGCGCCTGTTCGCGCAGAACAACATCACCGTCTATTACATCAACGCCACGAAGATTGCTCAGGAAATCGGCCTCGGCAACCGCACGAACACGATTCTCCAGAGCGCATTCTTCCGCATCACGGGCGTGATTCCCGTTGAACTGGCCGTCGAGCAGATGAAGAAATTCATCGTGAAGTCTTACGGCAAGAAGGGCGAGGATGTCGTCAATATGAACTATGCGGCCGTCGATCGCGGTGGCGAATACAAGCAACTGACCGTCGATCCGGCTTGGGCCAACCTGCCCGACGATGCCGAGAAACAAGACGATGCACCCGCATTCGTCAAGGAACTCGTGCGCCCGATCAACGCGCAGGCAGGCGACTTGCTGAAAGTCAGCGACTTCGTGAAGCACAACACCGTCGATGGTTCGTGGGACAATGGCACATCCGCCTACGAAAAGCGTGGTGTGGAGGCTTTCGTGCCCGTCTGGAACCTCGAAAATTGTATTCAGTGTAACAAGTGCGCCTACGTTTGTCCGCACGCTGCCATCCGCCCGTTTGTCCTCAACGACGACGAACTTTCCAAGTTCAACAGCGACTTCACGACCATCGAAATGAAGGCTCCTGCCACGATGAAGGGAATGCACTTCCGCATCGAGGTCAGCGTGCTCGACTGTCTGGGTTGCGGCAACTGCGCCGATGTCTGCCCGGGCAATCCGAAACTCGGCAAGGCCCTGACGATGGTTCCGTTCAATCCCGACGCGCCCGAAATGGTACAGGAGGCGAAGAATTGGGACAAACTCGTCAAGGAAGTGACTTCCAAACAGGACCTCGTCGATGTCAAGGCCAACGTGAAGAACTCGCAGTTCGCACAGCCGCTCTTCGAGTTCTCGGGTGCTTGTTCGGGTTGCGGTGAAACGCCGTATGTGAAACTCGTTTCGCAACTCTTCGGAGACCGCGAAATGATTGCCAACGCCACGGGTTGCTCGTCGATTTATTCCGCTTCGATTCCCTCGACGCCCTACACGAAAAACGCGAAGGGACAAGGCCCTGCCTTCGACAACTCGCTGTTCGAGGACTTCTGCGAGTTTGGTATGGGTATGGTGCTCGGTAATAAGAAGATGAAGGAGCGCGTGGAGATGCTGTTGCAGGAAATGATCGACGGCAATGTCAGCGCAGAATACAAGGAACTGGCTCAGCAGTGGATTGACAACAAGGACGATGCCGAAAAGACGAAGGAAATCGCTCCGCGTCTGCGCGAACTCATCGCCGAGAACGCTGCGAAGGGCTGCCCCACTTGCGCCGAGTTGCAGACGCTCGACCACTATCTCGTGAAGCGCTCACAGTGGATTATCGGTGGCGACGGTGCTTCCTACGACATCGGCTACGGCGGCCTCGACCACGTGATTGCCAGCGGTGAGGACGTGAACATCCTCGTGCTCGACACCGAGGTTTATTCCAACACGGGCGGTCAGTCGTCGAAGGCTACGCCGCTCGGTGCCATCGCACAGTTTGCCGCACAAGGCAAGCGCATCCGCAAGAAAGACCTCGGTATGATTGCCACGGCCTACGGCTATGTCTATGTCGCCCAAATCGCGATGGGTGCCGACCAAGCCCAGTGCTTGAAAGCCATCCGCGAGGCCGAGGCTTATCCCGGACCGTCGCTCATCATCGCCTACGCGCCCTGTATCAATCACGGTCTGAAGGCCAAGGGCGGTATGGGCAAGTCGCAGGCCGAGGAAGCCAAGGCCGTCGAGTGCGGTTACTGGCACTTGTGGCGTTACAACCCCGCCCTCGCCGACGAAGGCAAGAACCCGTTCACGCTCGACTCGAAAGAGCCGCAGTGGGACAAGTTCCGCGACTTCCTCTTGGGCGAAGTCCGCTACCTCAGCGTCCAGAAAGCCTATCCCAACGAGGCCGATGAACTCTTCGCCGAGGCTGAGCGCATGGCAAAACTCCGCTACCAGAGCTATGTCCGCAAGACGAAAGAAGATTGGTCGGCAGAGTAATCCAAAGCCCCCTAAATTAGGGGGTTGGGGGTCTTGAAAATGACCTATATCGCAAACGGAGCATCCAAATTCGGATGCTCCGTTTTTTCATTTCCGACATTTTTTAAGTGCAAAAATCACTTCATTTTCCCGCTCAAAATTCGGGCTCTGACACTCTTGACAGCAGGTTTGTAGTAGTCGATTTCCATGGCTTCGAGGGTGCGCTTGAGTTCGTCCATGAGTTCGGGATAGAACTGACACATTCGATGGGCGAGTTTCATGCAGACGGCTTGAATGCCGGGGAATTCGTCGGGGTTCGCCATGTGGTCGAGGCAGAAGTCGAGGAAGTCGGTTCGCAGGTCGTCCGTCGTCATTGCCAACCGCTCGACGAGGTTCAGCGACAGCCGCCTGACCGACGAATTTTCGGTCTGCATCGCCAAGTCGATGAAGTCGTTGAGCATCGGTTGCAAGGGCGAGAGTTCCGATTTTTCGGCCTTCGTCAGTCCCCACAGCGCACTTCGCGCCACGCGGTAATCTTTATCGAAAACGAATCGACGGGCAAAACCGACGAAGTCGCCGCCGGCTTTGATTTCCTGATAAATTTCCTGCGCTCCGCCCTCGCTAAACGATTGCCTAAGTCTTTCTTCAGTTATTGCCATATTTATCCCGTTCACAAAAAGTGACATGCACGATGTCGCCAAAACTCTTTCCAATCTGTTTGCGGATGTCTTTCCGTAGCCCGATGATGTAGCATGGCGTTCCCATTTTTACAATCTGACCGTCGTAAGGCACATTGTCAAAAGTGGCGTGAACCAATAATCGCCCTTTACCGAAAAGAGCCTTGATGTCGTATGGAACCTCAACGTATGCGGCATCCATACTTCCGTTTTGCAGGATTACGGCATCGAATTCCAATATGTGAGAAATTTCGTTGTTCATTGATATGATGATCATTTTATTGGTATTTGAATAATAGAGAGCCATTTCTCTGGGTCGTTTTGATTCCATGCCCCATCAATGTAACTTGTGCGAGGCTGACCCGTGACCTTGTAGCCTTTCTCCTCGATGTAGCGAAATGCCTCTGTGAACGACTCGTAGAAGCGTTCGTAAGGGCCGACATGCTTCATGCAGAGAGCCTTGGGAACAGCAGGCAGTCGCTTGAACTGGATGATACTGCTGTCTTGTCCCATCTCTTCCACTTGCTGACAATACTCGATGTTGATGTCCGTTGGCGCATACTCCTTGTTGTGCTCCACGGTGAAGCAGTAGTCGGGAGTTGTGCATTTGCAGCCTAAGCGTTGCATTTCCGGCCCGATTTTTTCGTAGCAAAGAGGCCCAAGGGCTTCGTAATTGGGAATGACTTCGCGATGACTTGCCACAATGATTTCGGGCAATGATTGAATACTGAATTTTTCCATTTTTTTCATTTTTTTGCGAGAGTTCCGCCAGTCGAGCAGTTGGTTACGGCGGGCAATCAACTGCCGCAGTTGCGCTTCCGTTTCCTTGATTTTTTCAGTCATCTGCCGGATGCTGGGCGTGTGCGAATCTTCTTCGTACAAGTCCTTGATTTCATCCAGCGAGAATCCGAGTCGTTGCAGGTCGCGAATGTCATTCAATTTCTGCATTTGGCCGATGCTGTAGTAGCGATAGCCCGTCCACTCGTCCACCTCGTCAGGCGTCAGCAGTCCTCGTTGCTCGTAGTAATGCAAGGTTCTTACGGTGACTTGCATCATCTTTGAGAACTCCCCGATTTTTAACTTTGTTTTTTCTCTCATCATCGATCGATGTTTTGCTAAGCGACTGCAAAGATAAGACGTGACGTAACGTAAGAGTCAAGCGTTTTTCTGATTTTAACATCAATTTAACACAAAAGGAGAATTTCTTTCTGCAATTCTTCCAAAAAACAAGCCGCATGGCCGCCATCCATCTGAACGTGATGGAATTGAAAACTGATGGGCAGCGTTGTTTTGAACCACTTTTTGCGGTATTTTCCCCACATCACCATCGGGTTGCAGAACTGGTCGGTGTATTGATTGACAATACAATCGAGTTCGGTTTGCGTCATCGCCGATGTGCCGATAATCATCCAATCGTCGAGCGTACTGCTTTCACAATCGTTGGCGGCTCTCGTGGTCAAGTCGAGATAATCGCGGTTGAACCGTTGCAAATCATCGGAAAACGGAATGTCGCAGGAGTTGAGACCGCCCTTTCGATTCTCCACGATTACGTTGATGGCGAGGCGGTCGTAGCGGAACATTTTCCCGTTTTCGGGCAGCGTATAGAACTCCTCCACCCGACTCGCCGCCTTGCCGATGCACCAACACAAAAGCGCCGTGAACTTCATTCCCATCTTCCGACTAACTTTCAACAAACGACTGACATCCATCGTCTTTACCAATGTCACCATCGGCATCGGCGACGACATCCAAAGGCTGAAAGCCTCAGCGCGAGGGCTTTCTTGGGGATTGATTTCGGTTTTCATATTCTAAAGAACAAAACTTCTCGGATAAAAATCGCTGTAGAAACGACCGTCGGTAGCGGTGAACTTCAGAACGCAATAGTTAGAATCTGTCACGCCGCCGGGATAATACTGTTCGTCGCCCTCGCGCCAAATCATCTCCTTGCTCTTGGCATCGGTCAGCACCTCCATCGTGCCGCGAAGCATCATTCCCTTGAAGCCTTTTTCGTCGCAGAAATAGACGCTCGCCTTCGGATTCGCCTTGTAATGCGCCACGCGCAGCGAAAAAGTGTTGGTCGTGAAATAAAAGACTTTGATGCCCTCGCGCACACGCGGAGCAAGCATCGCTTTCGTCCACGGAAATCCCTCGTCATCGACCGAAGAAATATACGCAACTGACAGCGTGTCGGCCATTTGCGCAATCAGCGGTTTTACAATTGACAATTGAGGATTGACGATTGACAATTCCTCGCTTTGGCAGTCATCGCCGCCAAGCGTCATCGCCTTGCGCCATCGTTTCAGTTTCGGAAAATAGACCTTCATCTGCCCGATGTACTCCTCCTTCGTAATCGGCTGCGGCAGGCCTTTGTTCACCTCATCGACAAACTGGGCACAATGCTCAATCATTTCTTCCATCGTGCAATCTTGCAGGAATTTTCCGTCCTTGTAGCAATAAATGCAATAATCCTCGTTCTTGCTGCCGTCGGCATTCGTTCCGAGTACGTGGTCTGTGAGCGGCATTCCGCAACTTTGACAAAATTTTTGTTCCATATCGTTCCTTTTTTGATTCTTGACGGCAAAGTTACGAAAATTTCGATTAAGTAAGAACGGAATGTTACAAAAAAATCGGCAAAACTGCCGATTTTTCTGCTTTTTTATGAATCGGAAATCATAGATTCTTATTGGGCTACAAAACTGGTGACACTGTTCGTGCCCTGAGCCGAAGAACCGAGGTACAGACCGTGCCAGACTGTAGTGGCATCCGTAGGAGCCGACGTGCTGAATTTCACGTTGTAGTCGGAATTCTTCACCATGCCAGTGGCTGTGAACAAAGCCAGACTGCTGCTGCAATTTCCGGCAAAACTATAGGTGACGAGATTCTTGCCCGAAGCATCGGCCAGCGTATAGTAGCGACCCGTGGTATAACTGATGGTGTTGGTCACAAAGGCATAACCTTGTTGGGCGTTTGAAATGGTATAGCCGCTGCTGGAATTGCCGCCCCAACCGCCGCCCGGACGACCGCCGCCTCCACCACCGCCTTGGTTGGCGCCTGCGCTGATGCCGATGCCTTTGCCGGTGATTTGGATGTAGGAATTATTGTCGCAGTCGAGACCTTCTTCGGGTGCGCCTTTGGTGGTGTAGGCGAAAACGACGCCGTCGCCTATCGTGATCGCCCCCGTCGTGCCTGCGTTGGAATCGACGGCATCGTTGCCATTGGAATAGCACACGGTGACGCCGCCATTGAAGAATATCTTTCCTGCCGAATTGATGCAGTCGTCGTAGCATTGGAAATAGTGCTTTCCGCCTTGAATGTCGATGCTGGTCTTGGATTCCAGTCCTTCGCCACCGGTGGATTTGGTGTAAACCTCAGTCTGTCCGCCATAGATTTTGACGGCACAAATCGCCTTGATTCCCTTCGCAGACGACGAATTATAGGACGAGCCTGTCTGGTTGATGGTCAGCGTGGGACCTGTGCCATCGGACAAGCCCTGCGTGTAAGAACCCGTCACGTTGCTCCACTTGGTGCTGCCGCCCATGCCGCCCCAACCGCCTCCGCTGGTGGTCTGCGTGCCGTCGCCACAACGAATCGCCTTACTGGCGTTGCCGCTCATCGTGATATTGATGGTGCCGGCGTTGAGGGCTACGTTGAGTGCCTTCAAGCCTTTTGCACCTTTCACATCGTTGCTGATGGTCGTGGGAGTGGCACTATTGGCGATGGTCAATTCTCCGCCGTTGGTCACGATGTCGTAAGCCTTGACACCGCGTCCGGCGACACCTTTTATTGTGGCCGTGATCGTACCGCCGTTCTGAACGAACTTGCCGGCACTGATGGCTGCCACGTATGACGGATCAGAAGCGTCCGAAGTATCGACATTGCCACTACAGTTGAAAGTCAGCGTTCCACCGTTTACGTAGGCGATGCTGTCGGCTTTCAGACCTTTCGCACCTGCCGCCGTGGTGGTGATGCTGAGCGTGCCGCCGTCGATGTAGATGTTGCCCGTGTCCTCGTCCTCGTGGTCGGCGGTTTCGCCGGTATAAGTCGTGCCGTCGAGGTCGCACTGGATGCCTTCGTCGCCCGTTCCTTTAATGGTGACTGTGCCGCTTTTCATCTGGAAATAGCCGTTGCAGTTGATGCCGTCGCCAACCGAGCCGTTGATGTTCAGCGTGAGGTTTTTCACAGAAATGTAGTCGGCACTCTTGATGGCGTGAGCCGTGTTGCCCACGACATTCAACGTGCCGTTGCCTTGCAGTTGAATCTGTCCCTTCGAATAGATACAACCCTTCTGCGAACCGTTGGAACCGTCGGCGAGCGTGTTTTCCGTGCCTTTTTTCGCACTGATTTGAATACGCTTTTTGTTGGTGATGTTGATGGCTGCGTCGCTTGCACAAGTCAGATTGACGCCGGCGAGCGACACCGTGCATTTATACGCGCCCGAAAGGGCAAACTGTCCGTCGGACGAAGTGCCGCTGAGTTGATAGGTGATTTCGTCGCCATCGACCGCGTCGGTGTTGCTTTGGTTGATGCTGACATAGGCTCCGCTGACGGTCGGCTCGACGTATTGCGCCACGTTTCCTGCCACGGTGACGGTGGCGGAAGTGCCGTTGTAGGCGATGGCGACGAGGTTGTCGGTTACTTCCGTTTCGCTAACCGCTATGCTCGTAATGTCGCTCAGCGCGAACACCTTGTTCATAATGGTCAGCGTCGTGCCGTCGGCGTATGTCATTTCGCCCGTTTGTGCGGCAGGAAACAGATAGGTCACGTTTCCCACCTGCACGCTCAGTGTCTGGGCCGCCACTGTCATTGTTGTCAGCATAGCGGCTATGAAAATCAGGATTTTCTTCATTTTACTACAATTTTATAGGTTCCATTCTCGTTTTTTACCAGATATGCGCCCTTGGGCAACTGGTCTTTCGACACTTTGCGCCCGTTCAGGTCGTAAATGTCGGCGATTTCGTCATTTTGCAATCTCAATTCGTCACCGATTTCAGTCGTTTCGTTGGAATTCGAGAAATACATCTTGTTCAGATTCGAGAGGGTGAACGACTGGCTGCCTGCTGTCAGCGTGGTGCCGGAAATCGTTATGTTCAGCGACTCGGCAGGTACGGAAATTTTCGCGCCGTCGGTCGTTTCAAAAGTCAGGTAGGCGTAGTCGGCGGCGTGAGCCGTCAGCGTCGCTACAAACAATGCCATCATTAAAAACAGTTTCTTCATCGTCGTTTCGTTTTAAATTTGAAATTGGGCGAAAAATGATGCCGTCGAGCATCTTCTCGCGAGTTTACGGCTGCAAAAGTATCGCTTTTATGGCAAACAATCTGTAACATTTTGACGAAATTGTTTGGCAAATGGTCGAATAAAAAGTTATTTTGCCAAAATTTTAGTCGATTTATATAAATTTTTGTTACATTTGCACCGAAAATGACGAAAAAATGAAAAATATCACAGAGAAAGACAGTTCAAGCCGCTATCTGCTCCACCAGATGAGCGACATCATCGAAGAACGCGGCGTGGTGATGGTCGATTACACGAGTAGTCTGATCATCGACAACGAAGCGTATATTTCGCCTTATTCCGTCATCGCGCTCTGTCATCGCGGGTCGGTTGAAAGCGAATACGACCTGCGACCCGTTCAGTTTCGTGCGCACGACATTTCCGTGATGCGACCGGGCCATGTGGTGAAAAACATGACCGCGTCCGACGACTATTCGGCACAACTGATCGTCGCCTCCGCAGACTGGCTCAACAGTATGCGGCAGCAATACCTCAATCATCACCTCGCCACACAAAAAGCCTTCGACAAGCATCCCAATCAGCACCTCAGCGACGAACAATATCGGCAGGTTTGCGAGGTTTTCAACCTCTTGCGCACGGTCTGCGACATGAATGGGAACTATCGCAAGGAATTGATTTTCAGCGTTTTCCATACGCTGATGGTCTTACTTTCCGCTTTTCGGGAAGAGCAAGGCAACGCGCTTCAAGACGTGAGCCGGCAGTTGTCGCCACAATTCAATGCGGCTGTCATCGAGCACTTCCGCGAGTCGCGTGAGGTGACCTTCTATGCCCGAATGTTCAACCTCTCGCCCAAGTATTTTTCCACGCTCATCAAACAGGAAACGGGCATCAGCGCCAGCGAGTGGATCGACCGCTACGTCGTGTTGCAGGCCAAACATCTGCTCGACCATCGCCGCAGCCTCAACATCCAACAAATTGCCAACCATCTGGGCTTCTCGGAACAAGCCTCCTTCAGCCGCTTCTTCAAAAAAGAAACCGGCCTGTCGCCGAAAGAATACCGAGAACAGAACCATCGGTAGGCGGCAAGTTCAATATTTTCAAAAATTCCGACATTTTTCATCCATTTTTTGATTTTTTCGGCTTAAAATTTTTCTGTTTTCCAAAAAATCACTACTTTTGCATCGTGTTTCGCAAGAGACACCTCAATTTTGCTCAATCTCTCAGCTGAACTGCGACCTCAAACGAGAAAAAAAGAGCATACAAATAACTATTGGAGCTGCACGAATAAAGTGCGGGTTCTCCATAAGTTAT